>CAVZVX010000140.1:0-5586 GCA_963778775.1 uncultured Spirochaetota bacterium
TTCGTCGCGAGCCTGACCACCGAAGTGAGCCTCTCGATCGCGGCCTCGCGCGCGGCCTCGAGCTCGGTCTTGGACGCCACCTTGTTCCGGACGAGATAGGCCGCGTAGTGATCGATGGGGTCGGCTCCCTGCCAGAGCTCGATCTCTTCCTTCGATCGATAGCTCGAGGCGTCCGAGGGGGAATGCCCGGAGACGCGGTAGGTGATCGTGTCGAGGAGGGCCGGGCCCCGGCCCTCGAGGAGGAGCTTCTTCTTGCGCGCGACGGCCTCGGCGACGGCGAGGGGATTGTAGCCGTCGACGCGCTCGGCGTGCATGTTCTCGGGATTCACGCCGGCGCCGACGCGGGCGAGGATCCTGTAGCCCATCGTCTCGCCGTCGGTCTGCCCGCCCATGCCGTAGAAATTGTTGAAGAAATTGAAGAGAATGGGCGGCGCCCCTCCGATCTCCTCGTCCCAGAGCGTCCGATACTGGTCCATCGAAGCGAGGCACATGGCCTCCCAGACGGGGCCGCAGCCCATGGACGCGTCGCCGATGTTGGCGATGACGATGCCCGGCTTGCGGTTGATGCGCTTGTACAGGGCCGAGCCGACGGCGATATCCGCGGAGCCGCCGACGATCGCGTTGTTCGGCATCGAGCCGAAGGGCGTGAAGAAGGCGTGCATCGAGCCGCCGAGGCCGCGCGTGAAGCCGGCCTTGCGCGCGAAGATCTCCGCCAGGGTGCCGAAGAGGATGAAGCTCTCCGCGAGGTCGAGAACGCTTTCATGCGGCGCCTTCTCGGCGACGCGCAGGGTATCGCCCTCGAGGAATCCTTCCATCACGGCGAGGAGCTCCTTCTCCGGGAGCCTACGCGAGGCCGAGAGACACTTGGCGAGGATCTCGCCGTGGCTCCGATGCGAGCCGAAAATGAAGTCGGAAGGCTCGAGGCTCGCGCACTGGCCTACCGACGCGGCCTCCTGCCCGATGGACAGGTGGGCGGGACCTTTGTGGTTGTACTCGATGCCCCTCCAGCTCCCCTGGATCTTGAAGGTATTGAGCATGGACTCGAACTCGCGTATGTAGACCATGTCGAGCCAGATGCGCTTGAGTCCCTCGGACCCGAAGCGCTCGCGCTCGGCTTTGAAATCCTCCGCATACTGGTTGACGGGAATGCTCGCGATCTCGAGCTTTCCCGCCCTGCGGACAACGGACGGATCGACCACCATGGACTTGGGCATGACTATCTCCTCATTCCAGTTCGAATAACGCGTCGCGCAGGGCTTCGCAGACTGTCGGGTGCGGGAAGATGAGCTCCCGCGCGTCCTGGGCGCGCATTTCCTGTTCGATCAACGCGGCCGCGCCCCAGATCATCTCCGAGGCATAGGCGCCCACGACATGGACGCCGAGGATCCGGTCGGTGGCTCGGTCGGCCAGCACCTTCACCGCGCCTTGGGCGGCGAAGCCGTTCTCGGCGCAGAATCGGCCCGAGACCTTGAGGGGCAGGCTCGCCTTCTTTACGTCTATGCCCTTCGCCTGGGCCTCCTGCTCCGTCATTCCGACGCCGGCGGCCTCGGTGATGCCGTAGACGGCCCAGGGGATCGCGTCGTAGCGCATGACGCTCGCGCCCCGCGAGGCGCCGCCTCCGGCGAGGATGTCGGCGACCGCGACGTCGGCCATCCGGTAGGCCGAGTGGGCGAGGAGGCTCCTGCCGGTCACGTCGCCCACGGCCCAGACGCCGGGCAGGTTCGTGCGCATGCGCTCGTCGACGACCAGTCCTTTGGGCCTCAGGTCGAGTCCCGCTTCCTTGGCGCCCCAGCCCTCCAGGACGGGCCTGCGGCCGACCGCCATGAGGACGACGTCGGCCTCGGCTGCCGCGTCCGCGCCGTCCTTGCCCTTGTAACGGACTGTGGCGCCCTCGATGCTCTCGACCTTGCAGCCGAGGCGGAAGGCCACGCCCTTCATCGCGCGGCGTAGGACGGGGGCCTGCTCCCTGTCCATGAAGGGGACGATCTCGTCCATCATCTCGACGACCTCCACCCGGGAGCCGAGGGCGGCGAAGAGGCCGGCGAACTCCACTCCGATCACGCCGCCGCCGATCACGCAGAGCCGCTTGGGCACTTCCTTCAGATCGAGGAGGCCGGTGGAATCCACGACCCGAGCATTGTCCTTGGACCCGGGAATCGGAGGCATGGCCGGCGCCGAGCCCGTCGCGATGATGACCGCCCGGGCATCGTGGAGCGTCGCGGCCCCGGAGGCGTCGCGGGCCTCGACCCTGCCGGGACCGAGGAGCCTGGCCTCGGCGGAGAGCACTTCGACGCCGAGCCTCTTCTCGGTCAACGCGATGCCGCCGCGAAGCTTCTCGACCACTTCCCGCTTCCAGGCCTGCATCGCCGTCCAGTCGTAGCTCGCCCCAGGCGACTTTACCCCGAACTTCTCGCCCTCGAGGGCGTGGGCGTAGAGCTTGGCGGAGTTGAGGAGGGTCTTGGTCGGGATGCAGCCCACGTTGAGGCAGGTGCCGCCGAGCTCCGACTTTTCTATCAGGAGCGCTTTCTTCTTCCGGGCGCCCAGGCGCTCCGCGGCCACGTAGCCCCCGGGACCACCGCCGATGATGATGACGTCGTACGAAGCCATTGCTACCTCACGCCATAAGGAGCAGATCGATGTCGGCTATCGCGTCGGCGAAGGCCTTGAGCAGCCGCGCCGCCGGCGCGCCGTCGATGATCTGGTGGTCCACGGTGATCGAGAGGCCGATCCTCTGCTCCAGGACTACCGTTCCGCCCGGGCCCGCCGCCGGGCGGGGCACGATGGCGTCCACTCCGAGGATGGCGACCTGGGGAGCGTTGAGCACCGGAGTGAAGGACTCGATGCCGAAGGCGCCCAGATTGGTCACCGTGAAGGTCCCGCCCGAGAGCTCGTCGGGACTGACGTCGCCGGCCTGGCAGGCGGCCGCGAGGCGCTTGGCCTCGGCCGATATCTCGCGCAGGGACAGGAGGTCGGCGTTGCGGATGACCGGCACCATGAGGCCGCGCGGCGTGTCGACGGCGAGGGCGAGGTGGATGCGCTCGTAGACGCGCAGGATTCCTCCCTCGAGGGTCGCGTTCGCGCCAGGGAAGCGGGGCAGGACGCGGGATACGGCGTAAAGGACCAAATCGCCTATCGTCACCTCCGCGAGGCCGAGGGCCGGGTCGCTCGCCTTGAAGCGGGCGCGCAATGCCTGGAGCTGCCTGGCATTCGCGCTGGAATTGAAGGTCAGCTGGGCGGTGCCGGCGAGCGAGGCCCGCATGCGCTCGGAAATAAGCTTACGCACGCCCCGGAGCGGCGTTTCGGTAAACCCGCCCGATTCGCCGAGCGGGGGACTGACCGTGGCCGGCCCTTTCCCCGAGGCGCCGTATGAAGGCAGGTCCTCCGAACGGTGCTCCAGATCGGCCATGCCGACACGGCCGCCCAGGGCGCCCCCGGCCGCGCCGGGACCGTAGGCGGGCGCATGGGCTCCGGCCGCGACCGCCGCCTTCGCGGCAGCGGTGAGCGGGGGTCTGGCGGTCAGCGCCGCGGCGACGTCGCGCTCTATCACGCGACCACCGGGGCCGCTGCCGGCGAGGCTCGCCGCGTCGAGCCCCTCCGCCGAGGCGAGCTTGCGCGCCCGGGGCGATACCGGGGCGGCGCCGGAGGGAGCTTGCCCTGCGGCTATGCCTGTCGGGGCCATTTTCCCGGGCGTCGGCGGAGTCGCGGCCGGGGAGGCTTGGACCGGCTCGCCCGGCATCGCGGGAAGCGCGGCGCCGGAAGCGGCGACGGCCTGTCTCCAGTCCTCGCCTTGCTCCCCGATGACGGCTATCGGCGCGAGGACGGGAACGTCGTCGCCCTCGGGACGGAGAATCTTGAGCAGGATGCCCGAGGTTCCCGCCGGGACGTCGAAGCTCGCTTTGTCGGTTTCAACCTCGCAGATGGTCTGATCGGAGCCCACGGTCGCGCCCTCCGCGACCTTCCAGCGGACTATGATGCAGGATTCGACCGTGTTCCCCTGCCGGGGCATGATCAGCGTATGAGCCAAGCGGAACCTCCGTAATATTTCATGCCTTCGTACAGCGTATCGAAGCCGCCTCGAGATCGCTCGTCGCGTCCTCGCCGAGATCGTCGTCCGTAATGATGGCGTCCATGGCAGCGAGGGGCAGGACATTGACGAAGCCGGTCTTGCCCCACTTGGACGAATCGGCCAGGAGCATGGTCTCCTCCGCGCAGTCCCGCATCGCCTTGACGATCTCCGCCCCGTCGACGAGCTGGGTGGTCAGGCCCTTCTCGGTCGAGAATCCGTCCGTGCCGACGAAGGCGAGCCGTACGTTGAGCCCGGCGATGGTGCGGAGAGCCACCGGCCCCACCATGGACTCGGTCTCGCGGCGGAACTCGCCGCCCGTGAGGGTAATCTGCAGGGCCGGGTTGAGCCGGGCGTAGGAGAAGACGAGAGTGGAGTTGGTCACGACCTGGATATCGCGCTTGCCTATGAGATAGCGGACGAGAAGGGCAGTCGTGGTCCCGGCCTCGATCATGATCCTATCGCCGTCACGCACGAGAAGAGCGGCCGCGCGGGCTATCCTGCTCTTCTTTTCGATGTTCTGCTGCTGTCGCTCAATGATGCTTTGATGCAGGGCGGGATAGACTCCGCCGCGGGAGCGGATGAGGTAGCCCTTTTCCTCCAGTTCCTTGAGGTCGGAGCGCACCGTAACCTCGGAAACGTCGAGATCTCGGCTCAGCAGGCTTACCGATAAAGAGCCTCGCTCGGATAGGAGCTTGAGAATGGTTCGCTCCCTATCCATCAACTCTTCGATCAATTCCGATTTCCTTTCGTATGGCTTACGATTCGATAGCTATATTAGACATTACCGACAATATTGGCAAGTGGTTTGAAAGTATTTTTTACAGCAGATATATGAGTAAATTACTCTTGACCTGGCAAAGCCCGTGCGCGAAAGTCGAGCACAGAATAAATTGTAAAATCTTACGCGGAGGATTCCATACGATGGAAAAATGCGAAGCTACCGAGGGGATCAAGACCTATTTCGTGGTTCCCGACCTTTCCGTAATGCCCGAGGATTTTCTTCCCCACTTTTTTCTCAAGGGTTTCGAGGCTTACTATCTCCTCGACGATCAATACCTCGATATCCCGGAGAAAATTCGCGTCCTCCTCTCCATCTTTCCCGAGCTGATCCTCTTCTTCAACACGGACCGCAGGCTGGGTGACCTCGACTGGGAATCCTACATCCGAGGGCTTCAGCGCGAGTGCGGCGCGAGGGCGAGGATCGGCGTGCTCTACGGAAAGCACGTCGGGCCGGAACTGTGCCGAGCCCTGGAGAGGACCTATCTCTACGACATCGGGATAAACTGCGGCTGCATCCCCATCGAGTACCGGAAATCCAACAACCTCAATCTCCTCCTCGGCGTCCTCACAGCGAATCAGGCCAACGGCAGGCGCAAATTCCTCCGCGCCATCTGCGGCGAAACCTGCGAGCTTGAGCTGGATATCGGTGGCCTTTTCGTACATCTCGATGTCGGGATCGGGACCGTAGAACTCGCAGGAGAAGTGGCTGACGCTGACGTCGAGGATGCGCCCCTCGATCT
>CAVZVX010000141.1:0-3326 GCA_963778775.1 uncultured Spirochaetota bacterium
TGTATTCGCCGTCGTGCTCCCGCAGGAGCGGGCCTGCATACACCTCGACATGGTATTCACCGCCTTGGACCAGGACGCGGCCCTCGTCTATACGCCGATAGTGACGGGGCGCAACCGCGCGCGGGTCGTTCGCATCGAGGCCGGGGCCACGGGTACGCTTCGCTTCGAGGAGGAGGAAGGCCTCATCCAGGGGCTCTGGGGCGCCGGCATCGACCTCGAGCCTCTCTCCTGCGGCGGAAGCGATCCCCTCTTTCAGGAGCGCGAGCAATGGTGGTCCGGCGCCAATTCCTTCGCCTTCGCGCCCGGGAAGATCATCATGTATTCCTGCAACTCCAAGAGCCTGGATGTCCTCTCCGACTCAGGCTTCGCGATCCGCGACGCCAAGGTATTCATCGACGGGGCGGAGAAGGTCGAGGACTTCGATCGCCTGGCGGTGCGCTTCGATGGCATCGAGCTCGCGCGCGGAGGGGGAGGGGCTCGCTGCATGACCATGCCCGTCGAGCGAGAGGACCTTGCATATTAATATTTACCGCGTACGAGGGCTTGCGCCGGACTCTTCCGTATATAAAGCTCTATCTTATGGAAAATCATGGTATCGATAAGGACGCCGAGCTTCTGGTGGAGCGCCTCATCAGGGTCGAGAACGCCCTTTTCTTCCAGAAAATGAGGTCTAAATGCTTCTCCTGCCGGGACGACGGGGAGATCGAGAGACTCGAGGCCTTGCGCGCCGAGCTTCGCTCCCGCTGCGAGGGAATATGCCAGGAGAGCGATATGATCGCGAGCTGATCTCGGGGATCGAGATCCCCGAAAAAAAGCCGTCCGCACCGGAGAGGTTATTCAGTTGGGTACTTTACATAGTCAAGGCGCGAGCCTTCGGAACGGCATCGGAATAGAATGGGCCTCCGCATCCTGGATGATCGTCGAGGCGGCGGCGGCTTTGCTGGCGGGAGCGATGGCTCATTCCGTCGCCCTCATCGCTTTCGGTGCGGACAGCATCATAGAACTGGTCGCGGGCGCCGCCCTCCTTTGGCGTCTGTACGTCGAGGCGAGTGGCGCCGGCATCGAGCGCGTCGAGAGGGCCGAGAAAAGAGCCTCGTGGATAGTCGGAATAGGCCTCCTCCTCCTCGCTCTCTACATCGTCGTCGCCTCGATCCGCTCCTTGCTGGCGCGCGAAGGCCCGGAGGCGGCCCCTCTCGGCATCGGGATCACCGCGGCCTCGAGCATCCTCATGCCTCTCCTCGCGGCCGGCAAGAAGAGAATCGGGAAGAGCATCGGCAGCCGCGCACTGGAATCCGACGGCTCCTGCAGCATGGTATGCGCCTATATGTCCTGGATCGTTTTGGGCGGCGTCCTTTTAACCGCCCTCCTGGGATGGTGGTGGATCGATGCCGTGGCGGCTCTGGGCCTCGTCTATTTCGTGGTCCACGAAGGGTGGGAAGCCATAGAAGACGCACGCGGCGAAGGTGGCCGCGAAAAGCGAGATACGGATTCCACCCCCTGATCCATTTCGATGAAGCGATCGCGCCGATCACGCGCACGTCCATGGAGGGGATCTCAATTTGTGATCTGCGCCGCTGTGGAAAGCGACGGCGACTCGCGCATAAGCGATCTGCATGTCTAGCAAATCGGGAAGAATTCCTTTGGACCGATTTCCTCATTGGTCGACAAGCCATCGCCATCCGTTCGGCGCTATCATTCCTTCTCAGCGCCCGAGCGAGCTGTTTGCAACGATCAGCGAAGATTCGAAGAGCGGTTCTTCGCTGATCAAGCAGGTTCGTTACGGCTTGAATAAGGATCATGAGAACCTTCCGCAGATCAACCTCGCCTTGCTCTTCGGGGAAACGACAGGGCTGCCGGTCTGCTACCGGAAGCTGCCCGGGGATGTCAAAGATGTTGTCACGTGTGAAATGTGCATAGTCTCGCCTCTTTTAGACATTTACAGAATCCACCTTTTTAATTGACGATGTTGTACGTGTGGAGCGGATTTTCCGTCCCCGTCGGAGCGGATTGTCGCATCGCGGCGGCTCATCGCATAAGGAGGTTTGGAATGAAGAAAGGCATCGGTATTCTCTTCGTATTGGCCTTCGCTCTGGCGCCGGTCGTCCCGGCGATGGCGCAGAAGACCATAGGATTTTCGGTCTACGATATGCAGTACGGATACTTCCAGCAAATGGAAAAAGGCACGAAGGAAGGCGCAACGAGTCTCGGCTATGCCTATGTCCTCCACGACGAGAAGAGCGACGAGTCCCAGATGGTCTCCGGCTCTCAGGACCTCATCGCGCAGGGTATTGCCGCCCTCATCATCAGCCCGAACAAACCCGAGGCTCTCGGTCCGATCGTGGAGGCGGCGCATGCCAGGAAAATACCGGTCATCGTCGACGATATCGGCGGCGGCGGCTCCAACTACGACGCCATCGTAATTTCGGACAACGTCAAGGGCGGCGAGCTCGCCGGGCAATTCGTCATCGACAAGTTCAAGGGCAAGGCCGGATCCAAAGAAATGGCGATCATCAAGTGCGAGCCCTCCGCGGTTTTTGCCGTTCGTCGGGGCGAGGGATTCAAGAAGGCCGTGACCGCGGCCGGATACAAGGTCGTCAAGGAGCTTTCCGGGCACTCCAAACCCGAGGAAGGCTATAAGATCATGACCGATATCATCACCTCGAATCCCGCCGTACGCGCCGTCTTCTGCGAGAACGATCCGATGGCGGCCGCGGCGGCCCAGGCATGCGTAGACGCGAAGCGCAATGATATCCTGATAATCGGTTTCAATGCCGATGAAGTCGCCCTCCAGGCCATCAAGGCCGGTACAATGGTCGCCACCGTCGCGCAGTTCCCGTATGAAATGGGCAAACTCACCGCGAAGATCGCCGACCAGCTTCTGAAAGGGCAGAAACCGAAGTTCGACGACGCCTCCAAGCGCGAGATCTACGCGGCAGTCAAGCTCGTGACCGCCGCCGACGTAGATGTCTACCTCCAGGCGCTGAAATAGGGTCATCGTCTTTGACGGGCGGGGGCTCGAGCCTCCGCCCGATCCTTCGCTGTGGGACCGATCGTGGAAGAGTTTCTTGAAATACGCGGAATTACGAAGACATTCCCCGGTGTACGCGCTCATTCTCCAAGATCCTTCGGACTTATGTGGACCGTGCTGCTGAACGTTGGCGGCAGTGTCCGTCCCCATCGTGGACCGGATGGCTGAATTGATCCAACTGGTGCCCGAGCTGTCGAACTGGCTTTGGAGCGCCATTAGAGCCGCCTGTTCGGGGGAGAGCAGTGTATAGTCTACCGGTGGAGCTGCGGCTCATTGAAGCCTATGATGTTGGCGCGGT
>CAVZVX010000142.1:0-17222 GCA_963778775.1 uncultured Spirochaetota bacterium
GAAGACGGCGTTGCTGCAGAACTCGCAGGAAAAGGGGCAGCCGCGGCTCGACATGACCGTGGTGATGGCGTAGCCGTAGCTCTTCCTCCCCTGCTCGATGTAGGCCCGGTTCGGCAGGAGGTCGCGCGCGGGAAAGGGGATGGAGTCGAGGTCGGACTCGAGGGTCCGCGGCGGGGAGGACGCCCATGCCTCGATCGGGCCGCCGCGTCTTCCCGCCGTCCGGTAGGCGAGTCCCGCGACGGTAGCGAAGGGCCGGCCCCGCTCGAAGGCCTCGACGAGCTCCCGCAGGGTCCGCTCCCCCTCGCCTATCGCGACGACGTCGAAGTCGCGAAGGAAGAGAGACGGATCGGTGCTGGGTAAGGGACCGCCAGCGACGAGGAGCCGCGCCTTCTCCCGGAGAGTCCTCGCGAAAAGGAGGCTCTCCTCCAGCAAGGTGATCATGGAGTAGACGCCGACGATATCGGCCTGCGAGGCGAGGGCGATCGAGAGCGCCTCTCCTCGGCCCAGGAAGCTGCAATCGAGGATCTCGACCTCGAGGCCCGCCTCGCGGAGACTCGACGCCAGGTAGGCGACGCCGAGGGGAGGGAAGCGGAATTCGGACTTGTCGTACCGCGGCTTGAAGAAGGGGTAGATCAGCAATACCGAGCTCATGAGCCTAGCCCCGCTTCTATCTCGTACTCGAACCGAGCCGCTCCCGGGGGGAGGACGTAGGCCAGCCCGGCCCAGGACAGCCTTCGCCCGACGAGTTCCCGCCCGCTGAAGAGGCGGGCGCCCGGCCTCGCCCGCGCGGCGAAATACGCGCCCGAGAGGCGGTCCCTGAAGGCGGCCCTGTCGGCCCGGACCTGTCGCCAGGACTCGATCTCGCGGCCGCGCAGGAGGGTGCCGTCCGAATCCTCGTATAGGTCGAAGCGCCTGGCCCCGGCCTCGTTCATGAGGATGAGCCTCGTCCTTTCGTTCGAGGCCAGGGCTCCGGCGTCGACGCGTACCGCGATTCTTCCCGAGCCTGAGTCGATCCGATACTCCACGCGGACCCTCCCGACCGAGAGGGTCCGGACGAAGACGGTCCTCAGGCCCGAGACCCCGCGCAGGAAGTCGGACAGGAGGGTGAGGACCCGCCGCGTGAAGGGGAGCTCGCGATGGATAAAGGCGAAGGATTCCTTTACGAGATCGACGACCCGCCCCTTGCCGCCGCCGGAGCCCTCCCTCGCAAGCCGCTCGACGAGGCACATCTCGAAATCGAGGCGAAAGCTTTGGGGCTCCTCGGAGCGGTAGAGGCTGAAGCTTCCCGGGAAGATCGTGTCGAAAGGGCCCCTTAGGACGGGAAGGCCGAAGCCGACGCCCTCTTCGGCGAGGTCGGCTCCGATCAGCTCGAGGGTCGGCGCCTTCGGTATCCTGTCGGTGGGGAAGGCGGGGTCGACCCCGCCCTCCTGGCCGCGTTCCGCGCCTCGCGCGCCGCTCGGCGCGCGAAGTGCGAGCTCCAGGCCCCCGCCCAGCTCGATCCGCAGGAGCGGCTCGTTCACGCCGCGCCGCCTCGAGGCGATCCCGCGGCCCAAGAGACCTGAGCCGAGTCGCCGCGGCCGAGACAGGAGGCGACGAGCCTCCAACCGAGCATCTGCCAGGGGATGACGAGAAGGCTTCGAGCGAGGATGCGGGCGACGCGGATCTTCGCGTCGAGAGCCTGGAGGCTCGACTCCGTCGCCGGGAAGACGAGAAAGAACAGCTGGGGGAGGGAATAGTTGAGGAGGGCGAAGCACAGCGGGATGAGCCAGGTACGGAGCGCAACCTTCTTTTCTAGGCTTCCCGCGGCCGCGAGGATCGCGACCAGGGGGAGGATGTCGACCAGGTTAGGCTCCGATAGCCAGGCTCGGCAGAGGAAGAATACTAGCTCCAGCCCGAGGCCGCGGCGCAGGAGGGAGCGGAGATCGAGAGTCGGGACCTCGCTGCGGAGAAAGGCGAGGACCAGGGCCGGTAGCCACAGGAGGCCGACGAAGGCCAGGCCCGACGGGAGGGCATAGCCTTTCCCGAGGAGCTCGAAGGGAGAGAGGACCGACATGCCGCCCGCGACCGCGAATTGGGCGTTCCAGCCGCGGATGATGACGCTCGC
Source organism: uncultured Spirochaetota bacterium (assembly GCA_963778775.1). Lineage (GTDB taxonomy): Bacteria > Spirochaetota > Spirochaetia > Treponematales > Rectinemataceae > UBA1306. The sequence goes on from CAVZVX010000142.1 coordinate 2,105, forward strand.
CTCCCAGCCGAAGGCGATGAAGGGCAGGACACAGAGGAGAAGGACCGACGCGGCGAAGACGGCGAGGTAGCGTAGGCCCGCGGCGCCCGAGTTCCCGGTCGCCGCAAGGAGGGCCAGGGGCAGGAGGGGAAGGGCGATGGGCTTGATGGAGACGGAGAGCGCCAGGGCGAGGGCCGAGACGGCGATGCGCCCCCGCGATAGCGCGAGGAGAGCCGCGAGGGCGCAGAGGGCGGCGACGCCGTCGATCTGACCCCAGGCCGCGGTCGCCGCGATCAGCAGGGGATTGAAGAGCATGCCGATAGCCGAGAGCCGGGAACGACCCTCGTCTGCCCCGAGCTCGCGGGCCGTCCGCCCGACGGCGATGGCCAGGGCGATATTGGCCGCCACCAGCGGCAGCTTGAGGAAGAGCACATATAGGAAGAGGCTGGGCGAGAGCGCCGATGCGGCACGGTAGGCCAAGGCGCAGACCAGGAGCCAGGGAGGGGGATAGCCGATGCTCGTCGCGAAATTGAAGGCCCGGCTCCCGAAGACCGCGCTCAAGTCTACGGGAAGGTAGGGATTGAGGCCGTGGGCGACGAGGTAGCCCGAGGCCATGAAGAGAGGCATATCGTGGGCATGCCCGAGGAAGGCCGCGAGGGGAAGCTGGATCGCGGCGCCTAGCGCTATCGGCGCGGCCAGGCAGGCCGAGCCCTCGCGGAGGGCGGCCATGGGCTAAGCGACCCCCTCCCCCCGGCTCTGCAGGAGGGAGAGCGCCGCGACGAAGGCGAAGGAGGCCGCGTAGACGAGGAGGAGGAAGGCGAGGGCGTAGGCCGAGCCGCGGAAGGCGGAGCAGACAGCCGCCGCGCCGACGAAGGCGAAGCCGAATTCCGCCAGGACCTTGCCGTCGACCGGAACCTGGTAGCGCTTGCCCCTCCAATCGTCCGGCGCGCCCTTGATCGCGTACTTCGGCGTGCGCGAGAAGGACCAGACTCGGTCGCTGAAGAGCGCCTTGACGGCCTCGACCGAATTGCTGAGACAGAGGCCGAAGCCGAGGAGGACGAGTATCGCGATGCTGCCGACGCAGTCGGAGATCCTTTTTCCCCGAGCCCGGATGGCGGCGAGGGGGTAGAGGAAGCCCGCCGCAGTGCAGAGGAGGACGGCTGCCGCGAAGGCGATCCCCGCCCACGTCGCGCCGCCGATGCCCCTCGCCCCGAGACCGAGGAAGGCGGTGAGCGCGGCGAGGAGGAAGCCGGCGAGCATCAGCGGATGTACCAGGTAGTAAGTCAGGTGGAGGCAGGCCTGGGCGACCTTCCTGATCCCTATCCCCTTCTTCGCGACGAGCCCGGGCAGCAGCTTCCTCGCCGTCCGGAGCGATCCGTTCGCCCAGCGCGCCTGCTGCCTCTTGTAGCTCGGCAGGGTCGACGGGACTTCGGCGGGGCTGGAGAGGTCGCGCAGGTAGAGGATCCGGCTTCCCTCGATCTGGACCCTGTAGCTCATGTCGAGGTCCTCGGCGAGGGTGTCGCCCTGCCAGCCTCCCGCGGCGACCAGGGCGCTCCGCCTGATGATCCCTCCCGAGCCGTTGAAATTGAGGAAGAGGCCGGCGGCGGAGCGCGCGGGCTGCTCGACGAGGAAATGGACGTCGATCCCGAGGGCGATCGCCTTGGTCAGCGCGCTGTAGCCCGCGTTGATGTGCTCCCATCGGCTCTGCACGATCGCGAGCCCGGGCTCCCCCTCGAAATAGGGGAGGGCCGACGCCAGGAACTCCTCGGGCGGGAGGAAGTCGGCGTCGAAGACCGCGATGAACTCCTCGGGCGAGCGCTCGAGGGCGTATTGGAGGGCTCCGGCCTTGAAGCCGGCGCGGCAGCCGCGGCGCAGGGCCTCGACGCGATAGCCTCGCGAACTGGCTTCGGCGGCGACGCGGTCGACCTCGTCGGCCGTATCGTCGTCCGAGTCGTCGATGATGACGATACGCGTCCTCGATGCGCCGTAGCGCTCGGCCATGCGGACGCAGGCTTCGACGAGGCGCGAGACGACATAGCGCTCGTCGTAGATCGGCAGGTGCACCGCGACTTCGGGAGCGTAGCCCCCTCCTTCGCGGCGGGGAGGCGCGGCGTAGCGCCTGAGGTGATAGAGGAGATAATAGCAATTGTAGCCGTAGACGAACAAAGCCAAGGTAACCACGAGTGAGACGGCCGTGATCAGGATCCGCATGGCCCCTCCGCTCCGATCCTTCGGGCTCGGCTGGCCTAGATTAAATCCCGATAACCCCGCCGTCAATATGCTATTTCCGTCGCTTCCCCCGGCTCGGCGGACACTAGGTCTCGGTCATGGGCGCGGTCTCGGCTATCGAGCCAGCAGCTTCTCGTACACTGTCAGATCGCGCGAGGAAAAGCAGCAGAAGGTGACGTCGATCGGGGGGCTTCCGGCGAGGGACTCGCGGACAGTTCCGACGGCGATCCTCGCGGCCTCTTCGATGGGGTAGCCGTAGACGCCCGTGCCGATCGAGGGGAAGGCGACGGATCCGAGTCCCTTCTCGCGGGCGATCTCGAGGCATCTTCGGTAGCAGCTCGCGAGAAGCCGGCTTTCGCCGGCGCCTCCGCCACGCCACACTGGGCCGACGGCGTGGATGACGAACTTCGCGGGGAGGGCGTATCCCCGCGTGATCTTGGCGTCCCCCGTGCGGCAGCCGCCGAGGCCGCGGCATTCCGCCAAAAGCTCCGGCCCCGCCGCGCGGTGGATGGCTCCGTCGACCCCGCCTCCGCCCAGGAGGGATTCGTTCGCCGCGTTGACGATCGCATCGACGCGCAGGACGGCAATATCGGCCAGGATGGCTTTCATGATCGGGAATCAGTCTACATGCGTCGGACGGTTTTGAAAAGCATTCGCGAATCCCGCGAAGGCCGGCACGGCGATCGTCGCGGCCGGTCTTCGCCTAAGCGTTTTCGGCTCTAGTCGCTCGAGGGAGCCTCGCCTTGCATCGGCGAGCCTTGCATCATCGGTCGATTGAGGTCTTCGGGGGATCCCATAGGGCGTCGATGCTCGAAGCGAGATCGCATGCGCTCCTTGAGGGCGCTCTCGTATTTCGCGAAATTGTCGTTGCCCATGATGCCTTTGAGCTGGATCCGCGCGGCCATGAGAGCCTTGTCGATCTCGACCCTGAATTGGCCCTTCTTCTCGATGAGGGCGTTGATCGCCTGCGCGTCGGGATTCGCCGGGAGCAGGGCTTCGGCGATCTGGGCTTGGACCAGCCTGATGTGCGTGAAATCGACGCGCACGGCCTCTCGAGCGGATTTCTCGATCGTCTGCACCTGCGCGATCTGGTCGTCCGTCAGTCCGAAGCCTTTCAGCATGCCGTTCACGTTGCGCATTTGGATCCCGGCCCTGGCGCCTGGGCCTGCGCGAAAATCGCAGCGGGGAGAAGAACTGCGACGAGAACAATGAGAGAGCGTTTCATCCGTAGCCTCCTGATCGTTTCTGTATTGAAAATACAACGCTGGGCCGCGGAAGTATCTTACATTTGCATGTAGAAATCCTTACGAATCCCTTGGGCTCTCGCCTGCCCGCCGCGTGCGGATCGAGGTCGATCCTATATCGGCGCTTTCCATAGGACCTCCGCGGTCACCTCTCCCAAGGTCGCGACGCCCGTCATCTTCATCGCCTTCTTGAGGTCGGCCGCCAGCGTGGCCATCTGCGCGCTCACCGCGCCCTCGCCGCCGCCCACCGCTGCCCTGACGAGGTCGCGGCCGACGAGTACGGCCCGGGCCCCGAGGGCGAGCATCTTGAGCACGTCGTAACCCGTCCTCACTCCGCCGTCGACGACGATGAAGGCCTTGCCGCCGATGCGCGCGACGATCGAGGGAAGGACCTCGGCGGTGCCCGGCGAATGGTCGAGGACTCGGCCGCCGTGGTTGGAGACGACGACGACCCTGGCGCCCGCCTGGACCGCCGCCTCGGCGTCCTCGGCGCACATCACCCCCTTGATCACGAAGGGCAGGGAGGTCGCCGCGGCGAGCTCGCGAAGCTCTTCGACCGTCTTCCTGAACACGGGCTGGCCGTGAGCGTTCATCGCGTAGGATCCGTGACCGTCCACGTCGACTCCGACGGCGGAGCAGCCCGCCTTTTCGGCCTTTTCCATGAAGCCCTTGATCGCGTCCTGGGAGCGGGGCTTTATTATCTGGACGCCCCAGCCGCCCGCCTCGGCTATGGCCTCGATGCCGTAGGGCCGCTCGAGCGAGTAGTTGAAGGAGTCGCCCCGCCATCCCATGGAGCCGGCGGCCTTGCAGCCTCGGACGACGGCGCGGCAAAACTCGGCCTCCGTTATGACGGACTCGCCGCCGAAGCTGTTGACCCCCGACACGCTCGCGCCCATGACCGGCATCGCGAGCTCGCGCCCGAGGAAGTCCAGGCGGCAGTCGGGATGGAAATCGGGCCCGATGAGGCGGGCGTTGAGCTTGAGCTCCGCGAGGGCCTTGACGTTGTTGGCGAAGGAAGCGCCGGTACCCGGCCCGCCCATGCCTATCGGCGAGCCGTAGGAGTGCCCCTGGCAGATCCTCGTATCGAGGCCGTCGCAGATCTTGTAGCCGGCGCAGATGCCCTTGAGCTTGGTCCGCGCCACTTCCCTCGCCTCTTCCAACGATATGTTCGCCTCCGACATGATGCCGCCCTCCTTATCGCCCTTGTTCCGTCCCTCGGATACGACTCATAATATACATCGACTTGCCCCGCCGGCGATGAGGCCTGTACATTTAGCACGCCGTTGAAATACTCGAAGCATTTCAACGGCGAAAGGGGGCGGGCAATGGACTATAGGATCGAGCAGGACAGCATGGGAGGGATTCGAGTCGCCTCCGACAGGCTCTGGGGCGCCCAGACGCAGCGATCGCTGGAGAATTTCCGCATCGGGCGCGAGCTCATGCCGATCGAGGCGGTACTCGCCATCGCCTCCATAAAGAAGGCCTCGGCCCTGGCGAACGGCCGCTTGGGCGCGTTGGCCCAGGACAAAGTCGCCGCCATCGTCGAGGCCTGCGACGCCATCCTTCGACGAGAGCTCGACGGCCATTTTCCCCTGTCGGTGTGGCAGACGGGCTCCGGCACCCAGACCAACATGAACGTCAACGAGGTGATAGCCAACTACGCGAGCTCCAGGGCCGGAGAGCCCCTCGGTTCCAAGAGGCCCCTGCATCCGAACGACGACGTCAACAAGTCCCAGTCGAGCAACGACGTCTTCCCCGCCGCCATGCAGGATCTCCGCCGCTCTCAAGGCCAGGGACGAGCTCCTGCCCGCCGCCCGCTCCCTGCAGGCTTCGCTCGAGGCGAAGGCCGCGGAGTTCCGAGGCATCGTGAAGACGGGGCGGACCCATCTCCAGGACGCCGTGCCGATAGGCCTGGGGCAGGAGTTCTCGGGCTATGCGGAGCAGCTGCGACTGGGGATAGGCCGGATCGAGACCGCCCTGGAGGGGACGATGTTCCTCCCCCTGGGCGGTACTGCCGTGGGCACGGGCCTCAACGCGCCGGCGGGCTTCGACGCCCTGGCCTGCGAGGAGCTCGCCGTCGCCAGCGGTCTTCCCGTCAAGCCGGCGCCGAACAAGTTCGCCTACATGGCCGCCCACGACGACCTCGTCAATCTGTCGGGATCGCTCAATGCCCTGGCAACGGCCCTCGCGAAGATCGCCAACGACCTGAGGCTCATGGGCTCGGGCCCGAGGGCCGGCCTCGGCGAGCTCTTCCTGCCCGAGAACGAGCCCGGCTCCTCGATCATGCCCGGCAAGGTCAATCCGACCCAGGTCGAGGCGATGACCATGGTATGCGCCCAGGTCTTCGGCAATCACGCGACCGTCACCTTCGCGGGGGCCTCGGGCCAGCTCGAGCTCAACGTCTACAAGCCCGTCATCATCTACGACCTGCTGCAGTCCATCGACCTCCTGGCCGGGGCGATGGCGAGCTTCGACGAGCGCTGCGTCCGCGGGATCAGGGCCAACGAGAGGCGGATGCGCGAGGACCTCGGGCGGAGTCTCATGACGGTGACCGCCCTCAATCCCCGAATCGGCTACGACGCGGCCGCGAAGATAGCCAAGTTCGCGCACGAGAAGGACCTCACGCTCAGGCAGGCCGCGATCGAGCTGTCCATCCTGAGCGGCGATGAATTCGACGCGCTGGTCAGGCCCGAAAGAATGATCTAGCCCGGGAAGCGCGAGGACAGGAGCCCGAATCCCCAGTTGCCTAGGAGGACGGCGGCGACCAGCGAAAGCAGCTCGAGGAGGGCGAAGGAAGCGAGTGCGGCCCCGTCGAGTCCGACGAAGAGGGCGAGGGCCGCCGCCCCGAGCGAGAGGACGAAGAACAGCGCGCCGAAGATCATCTTCTTTACGAGGAGCGGAGTGGTCACCTTGTGGAATCGCAGGTTGCCGTCGATGAGGCCCGCCGCGAAGGCGAGGATGACCGAGAGGGGCAGGAAGGCGGCGAGGACCCGCGTCGCTTGTACGAGGGTCGTCTTGAGCGCGCCTTCGCCGAGGATCGCGAGGACGATGGCGAAAAGGACGATCAAGGGGGCCAGGCCCTGGGCCAGATGGACGACTATAGGATGGATATGCAAGTCGAGGACGCGCTTGCGCTTCTCGGATATCCTCTCCTCGTAGGGCTCGAAGGCCTTCGCGGGGACGCCGCAGGCCGGGCAGAGCTTGCCGACCTTGTCCGCCTCCATGATGTATCCGCAAGCCTTGCATCTCACGTACTGCTTCATCGCTCTCTCCTTCCGACCCGGCCCGGGCCGTTTCGACCAGTATATGGTCCTTGCAACGCGGGGGCAAGGACGAGGCTTGACTTCGATCGGGATGGGGTTATGCTTAGCTGGCCGATAGATAACCATGGCCATGGCTCCAGCTCAGGACGGGAGGGATCACCATGAAGGGTACGATTGCCGAGAAGATCCTCAAGGCCCATCTGCTCGAGGGGAAGCTGCTTCCCGGCGAAGGAGATCGGGATCAGGATCGACCAGACCCTTACCCAGGACGCCACCGGCACGATGGTGTACCTGGAGTTCGAGTCCATGGGGCTCGAGAGAATCAAGAACGAGCTCGCGGTCAGCTACATCGATCACAACGTGATCCAAACGGACTATCGCAACGCCGACGACCACCGCTTCCTCCAATCGGCCGCGCGCAAGTACGGAGTCGTCCTCTCCCAGCCGGGCAACGGGGTCTCCCACCACATCCATCGCCAGAGATTCGGCATTCCGGGCAAGACCCTCCTCGGGTCGGACAGCCACACGACGACGGGCGGCTGCCTGGGCATGCTCGCGATGGGCGCCGGCGGCATCAGCGTGGCGATGGCGATGGCGGGCCTTCCCTACTATATCAACGTGCCGGAGATTTGGAGGATCCGGGTCGAGGGTGCCTTCCAGCCCTTCGTCTCGGGCAAGGACCTCATCCTCAGCCTGCTCAAGGACTACAGCTGCGCGGCGGGGGTCGGCAAGATCATGGAGTTCGACGGCCCCGGGCTGCGCAACATGGACATGGCGGCGCGGGCGACGGTGGCAAACATGTCGGTGGACATGGGCTTCACCGCCTGCGTCTTCCCGTCCGACGAGATCACGAAAGACTTTCTCGCGCGCAACACGCGGCCGGGGGACTTCGCCGCCCTCGCCGCCGAAGCGGGCGCCGAGTACGAGCGGACCACGGACGTGAACCTCGGCGACATCGAGCCGATGGTCGCCTGCCCGAGCAACCCCGACAACGTCAAGGCGGCGAAGGACCTCGGCGACGTGGTCGTCCACCAGGTCATCATAGGCTCCTCCTGCAACGGCGATTTCAGGGACTTCATGATCGCGGCCAAGATCGTCGAGGGCAAGCTGCGCCATCCCGACCTGAGCTTCGAGATCAACACGGGCAGCAGGCAGACCCTGGAGAACATCCTGGCCGCCGGGGGACTCGCCTCCCTCATCGACGCGGGCGCAAGGGTGCACGAGCCGGGATGCCTCGGCTGCATCGGCATGGGCCAGGCTCCGGCCACCGGCACCAACTCGCTGCGCACCTTCCCCCGCAACTTCAAGGGGCGGAGCGGCACCCTCGACGACGCCGTCTACCTCTGCTCTCCCGAGACGGCAGCGGCCTCGGCCCTGACCGGAAGGATCACCGATCCCAGGACCTTGGGGGCCTGTCCCTCCGTCGAGTACCCCGAAACCTATAGGTTCAACCCGAAATGGTTCGTGATGCCGTCCGAGGATCCCGGCGAGGTCGAGCTGATCAAGGGCCCCAACATAAGGCCCTTCCCGCGCTTCCCCGAGCTCGGGGACTCGATAAGGGGCGAAGTCCTCATCAAGGTCAAGGACGACGTCAGCACCGACATCATCATGCCGGCCGGCACCCAGGTCCTGCCTCTGCGCAGCAACATCCCCGAAATCAGCAATTACGTGTTCTACGTGATCGACAAGGATTTCGCGAGGCGGGCCAAGGAGAAGGGCGGGGGGGTGGTCGTCGGCGGAGCGAACTACGGGCAGGGCTCCTCGCGGGAGCACGCCGCCCTCGCGCCCCGCTACCTAGGCGTCAGGGCCAAGATAGCCAAGAGCTTCGCGCGGATTCACAAGGAGAATCTCATAGACTTCGGCATCCTCCCCCTCGAGTTCGCCGACCCCTCGGACTACGACAATATCGCCCAGGGCGACGTCGTCGAGCTCTCCGGTCTGCGCGCCTTCGTCGCCTCCGGCGTCTCGGGGACGGAGCTCCGCGTCGGAGGCTCTCCGGTCAAGGTCGTCCTCGACGTCTCGCCCCGGCATCGGAGGATACTCCTGGCCGGCGGCGTACTCAATATGGCGCAAGGAGGGGTTGATGCAGACTGAATACGACGCGGTGATCGTCGGCGCCGGCGGCGCCGGCCTCTATGCTGCCCTCGAGGCCTCGGGCGCCGGGAGGGTCGCCGTCATCTCCAAGCTCTATCCCGTGCGCAGCCACACGGGTACCGCCCAAGGAGGCATCGGCGCGGCCCTCGGCAACCTGGAGGAGGACAAGCCGGAGTGGCACGCCTTCGACACGATCAAGGGCGGGGATTATCTCGTGGACCAGGACGCCGCGGCCGTCCTCGCCGACGAGGCGGTCCAGGCGGTCTACGATCTCGAGAACATGGGCCTGCCCTTCAGTCGGACCCCCGACGGCCGCATCGACCAGCGCCGCTTCGGCGGCCACACGCGCAACTTCGGCGAGGCTCCCGTGCGGCGGGCCTGCTACGCCGCCGACAGGACCGGCCACATGATCCTGCAGACCCTCTACCAGCAGTGCATCAAGAACGAGGTGGAGTTCCTCGCCGAGTTCCACGCGGTCGACCTCATCATGGACGGCCCCGCCTGCAGGGGCCTGGTCGTCCTCGAGCTCGGGACCGGGGAGCTGCACACCATCAGGTCCAAGGCAGTCATGCTCGCGACCGGCGGCTTCGGCAGGATGTTCAAGACCACCTCCAACGCCTACGCCAATACCGGCGACGGCCTCGCCCTTGCCCTCCGCAGGGGAGTCCCCCTCGAGGACATGGAGTTCTACCAGTTCCACCCCACCGGGATCGCCGGCCTGGGCATCCTCATCACCGAGGCGGTGCGGGGCGAGGGCGGAGTGCTCAGGAACAGACAGGGCGAGCGCTTCATGGAGGAATACGCGCCCAAGCTCCTCGACCTGGCCCCGCGCGACCTCATCAGCAAGGCCATCCTGAGCGAGCTCAAGCGCGGCAACGGCATGCGCGGCGACAGGCAGATCGACGACTACGTCCTCCTCGACGCGACGAAGCTGGGAAAGCAGGTCGTCGAGGAGAAGATCCCCGACATCGCCGACTTCTGCCGGACCTACCTCGGCATCGATCCGGCCGTTCAGCCGATACCCGTCCAGCCGACGGCCCACTACGGCATGGGCGGCATCCCCACCGACCTCCACGGCCGCGTCCATCGCGGCGGCGGCGAGGGGAGCTATCTCGGGCTCTACGCCGCGGGCGAGTGCGCCTGCGTCTCGGTGCACGGCGCCAACAGGCTGGGCACCAACAGCCTCGTCGACCTCGTCGTCTTCGGGACGCCGGGCGGGCAGGCACATAGCCGACTTCATCGCCAACGCCGACCTGGGCCGAGTCGCCTCGGGCAGCGACTCCTTCGCGCGAGACAAGGTCGCCCGGCTGAAGCGCGGGAAGGGCGCGCACGGCGGGAAGATTCGAGAGACCCTCCAGAAGACCATGATGGAACAGGTAGGAGTGATCCGGGAAGGCTCCGAGATGCGAGCGGCCATCGCCACCATCGAGGGCCTGCGCGACGACTACGGCGAGGCCAGGGTCCAGGATCCCAACGCCTCGTTCAACACCGACCTCCTCGAGCTCCTCGAGCTCGAGAACCTCCTCGACCTCGCCTACGTCACGGCCCATGCCGCGCTCCGCCGCGAGGAATCGAGGGGAGGCCACACGCGCTCGGACTTCCCCGACAGGGACGACGGTCGCTGGCTCAGGCACTCTCTCGTCAGGCTCGCGGAGGGGAAGCCCGAATTCTCCGACAAGAGCGTCGACACCAGCCTCTTCGCTCCCAAGCCGAGGGTATACTGATGAAGATAACCTTCACGATCCAGCGCTTCGATCCCGAGAAGGATCCGAGTCCGCATTTCGAGGATTTCGAGCTCGATCTGACCCCCGAGGCCAGGGTGCTCGACGGCCTCGTGCACATCAAGACCTACCTCGACGGGACCCTCGCCTTCCGCAAGAGCTGCGCCCACGGCATCTGCGGCTCGGACGCGATGCTGATCGACGGGCAGGAGAGGCTCGCCTGCAAGACTCTCCTCCGGGACCTGGAGGCCGCCGAGGGCTCCTCGATCCGCATCGAGCCCCTCAAGGGTCTCCCCCTCCAGCGCGACCTCATGGTCGACCAGGAACCCTTCTTCTCGGCCTATCGCTCGGTCAAGCCCTATCTCATCAACGCCGAGCCCGCCGGCTCCAAGGAGAGGAAGCAGAGCCAGGCGGAGCGCGAGGAGATCGACGATGCCACCAAGTGCATCCTTTGCGCCTCCTGCTACTCCGCCTGCCCAGTGATCCGGGACAAGAACCCCGCCTTCATCGGGCCTGCCGCCGTCCTCAACGCCGCGCGCTTCGTCTTCGACAGCCGCGACCGGGGTACGGGCGAGCGCCTGCCGGCCTTGGACCGGCCCGACGGCGTCTGGGCCTGCGAGAACAAATTTCGATGCACTCAAGTCTGCCCGCGAGGCATAAAGGTCACGAAAAGCATTAACTTAACCAAGAGGAGAATCGAAAGCCTGAAAAAATAGGGAGAGGTGGACCATGAAACTGATGGAATACCAATCGCGGCGGCTGCTCGAGGAGTACGGAATCCCCGTGCCCGAAGCCGAGGTCGCCGATACTCCCGAGGCCGCCGCCGCCGCGCAGGCCAAGCTGGGGGGAATGGTCGTCGTCAAGGCGCAGGTCCTCTCGGGCGGCAGGGGCAAGGCCGGCGGCGTCCGCATCGCCAGGACTCCCGAGGACGCCGCGGCCGTGGCCGGGCGCATACTCGCCCTCGAGATCGGCGGCCATACGGTGCGCAGGCTCCTCGTGACGAGGGCCGTGAAGAGCGTCAAGGAATACTACCTCAGCGTCCTCGTCGACCGGAATTCCAAGGGCATCGAAGCGGTGTTCAGCGACAAGGGCGGGATCACCATCGAGGAGGCCGCGGCCGGCCATCCCGGCAGGATACGCCACATCGCCCTCGATCCCTTCCGCGGCCCCGACGAGGCGGCTTTCCTCGCGGGCATGGGCGCAGGCGCCGACGGCCAAGGCGGGCCGGGCTCGGGCGCGCTCGACCCGGAGGTCGCGCGCGGCATCTACGAGATCGCCGCCTCCCTCTATCGCCTCTGCTCCGAGAAGGACTGCAGCCTCGTCGAGCTCAACCCCCTCTCCCTCGTCGAGGGCGGGAAGCTCGTCGCCCTCGACGCGAAGATCGTCGTGGACGACAACGGCCTCCCCATGCACCCCGAGCTCCTTCCCCTGCGCAATCCCGAGGAGTACGGGAGCGACGAGATCGAGGCGCGCGAGGCCGGCCTCAGCTACGTGGGCCTGGACGGGAACATAGGCTGCATGGTGAACGGCGCCGGGCTCTCGATGGCCACGATGGACCTCATCAAGTACTACGGGGCGGCGCCCGCCAACTTCCTGGATATCGGGGGGAGCTCGAATCCGGAAAAGGTGGTCAAGGCCTTTTCCATCCTCCTCGGAAAGCCCGGCGTCAAGGCCATACTCATCAATATCTTCGGCGGCATAACCCGTTGCGACGACGTCGCGAACGGCATCATCAAGGCCAGGTCGATGATAGAGATCGGCGTGCCGATCGTCATCAGGCTCATCGGCACCAACGACGCGAAGGCGAAAGATATCCTGAAGGAGGCCGGGATCGAGGCCTACAACGATCTCGGCGAGGCCATCAAGCGAGTGGTGTCCTACGTGAACGGGGGAGCGGCATGAGCATCCTGGTGGATGGGGATACGAAAGTCATCGTTCAGGGCATCACGGGACGGGACGGCTCCTTCCATGCGAGGAGCATGCTCGCCTACGGTACCAAGGTGGTAGGCGGCGTCACTCCGGGCAAGGGCGGGACGAGTGTCGACTCGATGCCCGTATTCGACGCCGTGGACGAGGCCGTGCGCTCGACCGGCGCCGACGCGAGCATCATCTTCGTGCCGGCCCGCTTCGCCACGGCCGCAATCCGGGAGGCGGCGGACAGTCCCGTCAGGCTCATCGTGTGCATCACCGAAGGCGTCCCCCTCGTGGAAATGGCGCAGAATTACCGCTACGTCAACGGACCGCGGCAAGATCCTCGTCGGGCCCAACTGTCCCGGCCTCATCTCTCCCGGCAAATGCAAGATAGGCATCATGCCCGGGCAGATCCATACCCCCGGCGGCGTAGGGGTTATCTCGCGCTCGGGCACCCTCACCTACGAGATAGTCTACAACCTGACCAAGGCCGGCCTCGGCCAGTCCACCTGCATCGGCATCGGGGGCGACCCCATCACGGGCCTCGGCTTCGTCGAGGTGCTGGAGATGTTCGGAAAGGATCAGGGCACGGACTCGGTCGTCATCATCGGCGAGATCGGCGGCGAAGCCGAGGAGGAAGCCGCCGACTATGTCAAGCGCGGCTACCATAAGAAGGTCGTCGCCTTCATAGCAGGCAGGACGGCCCCGCCGGAGAAGAAGATGGGTCACGCGGGCGCCATCATCTCGGGCAGCCGCGGCACGCCCGATTCCAAGATCAAGGCCTTCGGCGACGCCGGCGTGACCGTGGTGGACCGTCCCGACCAAATCCCCGCGGCCCTGCGGGGCTAGGATGCTCAACAACAGCTTCGACCTGCTCGAAGAGATCCTCTCCGACGGACGGGCTCTCGAGAATCGCGCAGAGGATTACCACCTCCGCGCTGTTCGCGACGGCACTACCGGTGCCGCCGGCACTACCCGTGCCGAATGTTCCGGCGAGGACGACCCCGCCTATCGGCAGAGCAGGGTTGACAGCCTCCTATGGGCCTACCGCGACGTGGGCTATCTCTACGCGGACCTCAACCCCCTGGGCGAGTCCTATTCCGAGGAATTCACCTCCCTGAGCCAAGTCAAGGAGAAAAGCTATCATCGCCTCGGCCTCGACGAGTTCGGCCTCTCGGGCATCGACCTCGACGCCGAGTTCTTCGCCGGCGGCGGCCTGCGCGCGACCATGCCGCTCCGGGACATCCTCGAGACCTTCCGTCGCATCTATTGCGGCTACGTCGGCGTGGAGTTCCTCCATATCCAGAACAAGGACATGCGCCAATGGCTCATCTCGCGCATGGAGGACCCCGCGTATTCGCCCCCCTTCGACGAGGGCCGGAGGCGGATCATCCTCGGGGACCTCGTCGAGGCCGAGGAGCTCGAGCGCTTCCTGCAGAGGACCTTCATCGGCCAGAAGCGCTTCTCCCTAGAGGGGTCGGAGGCCGTCATCCCCGCGCTGCATTTCCTCCTCGACGGCGCCGGTCCCCGGGGGATAGAGCGCATCGTGATGGGAGCGGCCCATCGCGGAAGGCTGACCATCCTCTCCCTCATCGTCGGCAAGCCCCTCGAGGAGCTCCTCTACCTCTTCGAGGAGGGCTTTACGCCCGGGGTCTTCGGCGGCTCGGACGACGTGAAGTACCATATCGGCTACTCCTCCATCCACCGCAACGAGGACGGTTCCTCCGTCGAGATAAGTCTTTCGCCCAACGCGAGCCATCTGGAGTCCGTGGGCCCCATCGTGGAGGGGCGCGCGCGCGGCGTCCAGGACCGTCTGGGAGACTCCGGGGGGAAGCGCGTGCTCCCCGTCGTCATCCACGGCGACGCCGCGATCGCCGGCCAGGGCGTCGTCGCCGAGACCTTCAACATGTCCCAGCTCCGCGGCTACGGCACGGGGGGCACCATCCACGTGGTGATCAACAACCAGATCGGCTTCACCACCCCCTCGCGCGACGCCCATTCCAACCTCAATCCCACCGACATCGCGAAGATGAATCCCGTGCCCATCTTCCACGTCAACGGCGATCGGCCCGAGGAGGTCGTCCGCGTGATGCGGACCGCCCTGGACTTCCGCCAGGCCTTCGGCAGCGACGTCGTCGTCGACATTTTCTGCTACCGCCGCCTCGGGCACAACGAAGGCGACGAGCCCTCCTTCACCCACCCCTTCATGTACGAACTCATCCAGGCCCATCCCTCGGCCGCCGCGATCTACGGCGCGGAATGCGTCGAGTCCGGCCTCGTCTCCGCTCCCGACCTCGAGAAGATGCGTAAGGACTACGCCGCGACCCTCGAGGCCGCCTTGCGCAGGGAAAGGACCGCCCCGGGCTCCGAGGATGCGCTCGCGCCCGATGGCGCGGCCGCGGGCGAGCCTCGCGGCGAAGGCCCGGTCGCCGATACCCTCGTAGACGGAACGACCTTGTCGCGGATCGTGGAGGGCCTCTCCGCCGTGCCCGCGGGCATGAGAATCCACGACAAGCTCAAGTCCATCGTGACGGCCAAGCTCAAGGCCTTCAGGGAGAGAAGCCTCCTCGACTGGTCCCTTGCCGAGGCGGCGTCCTTCGGTAGCCTCCTCCTCGAGGGGGTCCCCGTGAGGCTTTCGGGCGAGGACTCGGAGCGGGGCACCTTCTCCCAGCGCCAT
>CAVZVX010000143.1:0-26627 GCA_963778775.1 uncultured Spirochaetota bacterium
TGTCTATCGGGTGAATTAACAGAGGTGAGCTATGCCTAAATACAGACCCGTGAAATGTGACTCCTGTGACGTACTGGTTATCAACAATGTTATCTGCCACGAAACCGGCTGTCCCGATGCCTGGAAAGACGAAACCAGAGTATGCAAGTGGTGCGGGAGCAGTTTCAAGCCGGCGGAGAAGAATCAGGAGTTTTGCGATTCCGGTTGCGCGGAAGCTTATAACAGCTAATAAAAGAAAGGAGATTCAAGATGGCGAGAAAGTTTATTGTCGACGGCACGGAATACCCGGACCCCGGCCCCGATGTCACCCCGGAGCAGTTCAAGCAGATGATGGTCGGGTTTCTTGCCGGAACTGGCTAATGCCGACATGACAACGGAGAAACAGGGCGAGGACACCATTTACCGCTTTAAGAAGCGCGTCGGCGTCAAGGGGTAGAGCATGACCGAAGCCGAGAATATCGACAGGGTCGTTACGGCTCTGCTCAAGGTGCCGGAAAAGAAACTGCTGATCATCGAGATTGCCAATACCATTCCCATCGTGAATGGTGAGTTGGACTATGCCGAACTGGCAAACAGACAGCTTGAAATAAACCTGGCGATTGCCGAAGCGAAAGGCTACGGCAGTCATACCTTGCAGGCAGTGGACTCGTTGGTCCGGCTAAGGGCAACAAGGGAGGCGTAATATCTGGGATCTTGACCAAATAGTCCGGCAGAACAATCAAGCCGCCCTGGAATGCATCATGCGGGGCCGGCAAGTAGAAGAAGCCCAATCGCCGCAGCCGGAGGGATGGGCGTTATCCTTACTTGCCGACCTGCTCAAGGCAGGGCCGCCGCTATTGACGGAAATCATCGGCTGCCTCGAACAGGTTGAAACCGCTAAGGAATTCCGGGAGTTAGTCAGGATGCTGCTCCCTGAATACGAATCCGAAATCATGGCGGTGCCGCGCAACCGGCGGGTGTATAAATTCTGCTATTACTTCGGTCAGGAATATTACCCGCTGCCGGCGAATACGGACTGCCCTCCGGCGGATTGGGTGAGCGGCATGCCGGTGGAACTGATGGCGATGTCCTATTCGGCTTATCACGAACTCGCCATGCGCCCCGGGTATCTCCTGCTGCTGTCGCTGGTAATCTATCCCTACGAAGGCGATGAGCGGGATATTGAAGATGATATTCCAGGAAGCGGCGCCAGGGTGCCGCTGCTCGACATGGTACAACGGATTGTCGGAGAGGAGATAGTTAGCCGGATACCAAAGGATGGCTGGACGGCTGAGGAATTGCACCGGATGACTGACGGCACCAAATATGACGGCGTCGGCGCTTTTGCCGATTGGGCCTGCTCCGGTACCGGGTGCGTGGTGCTGGATTCCAGTTATGAGAATTGCGACTACGAGGAAGGCAGCGGCGAACCCACTTTCCTCTGGACAAAGCATAACGTCGATATCCTGACCGAGCAGTGGCCGAGGGTGCAGGAGATTCGCGGGAAAATTGACCAGATCGTGGAATGGCTGGAGACGGACACTATCGGCCATTTCAGGGAGCTATTGGATTTCCTGTGTAAATCCAAGCCTATTAAACCTAAAAAGAAAAGAAAAGCACCTATGGTGACCCCTTTGAGCATCATTGTGAATTAGACCAGGATACCGGCGAGGAGGAGGACGATGACCGGGACGACGAATAAAGCGCCTGCATTCAAATGGGCAGTACCGAAGGAGTTAGGCATTCCCGCGGACCCGCTGCGGCTGCGGTTAGACTTCCATCACCAGTAGCGGTAATGACCTATTTTCAAGGGAGATATTGTTACCACCAAGCAGGTTGACGCGATGGACGTGGCCCATGCTCTCGCCACCGACCTGTCTTTCGGCTCGGGACTGCTGCCGCCGGATACGCTTTGGTGGCAAAACACCAGGAGCGGCCCGGTTTTCGCCCTCTACGTCGAGCCGAAGATCTGGAAGCTCGCCTTGCAGGAAGATATCAAGAAGCCTCCCCAGAGGTTTACGATTCCGCTGCCGGGGCTGATCTTTCTTTGCACGCCGGGGCAAGCCCCCTGGGTATACGCGGTGAAGAAGAGACCAACCAAAGAGACGGATATTGTCTACCGGGCGCCGCTGGCCAACATCTTTAATAACGGCCGCTCTTGCCCCGGCAGTCACCAATACCCCACCCGAATTACGTGAGGTAGTGCAGTCTTTCTTTGTATCATTTTTCAGCGCCACGGCGGATCTGTCGCACCGGTCGCAGAAATACCCCAAGAACGTCCTCCAACTCTGGAAGTATCTGGATGGCAAGAAGAAGTTTCCCAATGACGACCTGGTTGAGCACGGCACTATTTCCGATTTAATGACGATGGAAATTGAACGGAGAGTGAAAGTAATGGCATACACCGTTTCTTTGAAAGGTAATGAGAGCCCCAAGCTGGTAATGGTCGGCTGCGGCGGCACCGGCAGCCTGGTGGCGGAAGGGCTTTGCCGACTGCTGATAAATAGTGACTTGACGCTGATGCTGGTGGACTTCGACCGCGTCGAACCGCACAATCTCTTGCGGCAAAACTTCTTTGCCGGGGAAGTGGGCAAGTTTAAAAGTCAAAGCTTTAGCCGAGCGGTTATCCCGGCAGTACGGCAGGAAGATCGGCTACAGCGTAATGCCTTACGAGCGCGACATGTTTGACGAGCCGATGGGCGCCGGAATGTATCACAAGGCAATGTCGCTGATTATCATCGGCTGTGTCGATACGGCGGAAGCGAGGCGCAGCATTGCCGACAGCATGAATGCCAACTTGGAATAACTGGTGGCTGGACGCCGGCAACGGGCATCATTCCGGCCAGGTGCTGCTCGGCAATACCGGCAAGCCGGATGGACTCAAAGAGTCCTTTGATATAGCGAGCCACACAGTTTCCAAACTGCCGCTGCCGTCCCTGCAACTGCCGGCGCTTTTAATCCCGCCGGTTGAGAAGACAAGGCCGCGGGACTGCGCCGAAGCAATCGAGGATGACGAGCAAAGCCCGACGATCAATCAGGCGATGGCAATGCTGGTGGTGGATTTCATGTACCGTCTGCTCAGCGGAACCTGACCAACATGGGGGCATATATCGACCTCGACGCGGGAACACTGCAAACCGTACCGGCTACACCGGCGACGGTCGCCAGGATGTGCGGATTAAAGGTAAGTGAAATGATGACCAATAAATGCGGAATGGGCATGCGGTACCACGTATGACCAAGCCCGTTGGCTATTTAACCAATTCCTTGACCGGCAACGAGGGAGAACCGGGGGTCTTTTATGACTATATACTGGCTGCTGGCGGGGTATATCTCAAAGCGCGGAACGCCCATCTTGCGGCTACTGTTTGCATCGCACCATGTGAAATCAGGGGAGAGGTCGGCCGCCTCGGATATGCGAAGCCCGCAGGAGTAGATCAGCTCGAATAGAGCCCTATCCCGGAGTCCGCGGGCCGTAGTCGGATCGATCGACGCGAGGAAGCGGTCGACTTCCTCCGGCGCGAGCACCGAGGGAAGCGTGCGGTCCTGCTTGGGCGTTTCGATCAGCTCGCTCGGATCGTCGACGCGTAGGCGCTCGAGCCGCAAGAACTTAAAGAAGGTATGGAGACTGGAGACGACTCGGGCCATGGTCTTTCGCGAGAGCGCCGAGCGAGGCTCGACGCTTTCGGTAGCGCCGGCGACCGCCGTCGCGCTCGAATCCGCGGCGGCTCCCGACTGGCGCCATACGAGATAGCCGAGGAGCTCCGCGCTCGTCGCCGTCTCCGGGCTGGATCCGGCGGCCGTTAGGAAACGCCCGAGGGTAGCGGCCTCCCGCAGATAGACCTCGGCGGTGAGGGGGGAGCGCTTGCGGGCCGCGATCAGGTAGGCCCGATAGCGCGTCGAGAGCTCGCTCAAGCTCAGGCCTCGCTCTTCTCGCCCGCGAATCTGGATTCGCGCAGCACGGTCGGAATGTCCAGCTCCTCTTCGTCGTTGCGGCCCAGGAGATACTGTTTGCCCCGCGGGGCCGCCGGCATCTCGGTAATTCTCTTCCATTCGTCCGTGGATAGATAATCCTCGAACCCGCGCTTCGCCTGGACGGCGTCGCGACGGGTTTCCGGCTCCGTGGAACCCTGCTCGGATCGGGCGCTCCGATCGAAGCCCGTGGCTATGACGGTCACTCGGACCTCGTCTCCAAGGCTCGGATCTATAATGAGCCCGGGCTTCTGGAAATACTCACGGTCTGCGCTTTTGGTGATGAGGTTGAGGATCTCCTCGAATTCGGAAAGGGAGAAGTCCTCGCCTCCCGTCACGTTGATGAGGAGATTCCTCGCCCCGTCGATCCTCGCGTCCTCGAGGAGGGGATTGCTGATCGACTTACTCGCGGCTTCAACGGCGCGATTGTCGCCCGTCGCCGCGCCGATGCCCATGATGGCGTCGCCCTGGCCCTGCATAACCGTGCGGACATCGGCGAAATCTATGTTTATCTCGCCGGGCAGCGTTATCAAGTCCGATATCGCCTGTACTCCCTGTCGAAGCACGTCGTCGGCAAGCGAGAAGGCTTGCTTGATGGGAGTTCGCCGCTCCACTACCTTGAGGAGATGCTGGTTGGGAATGACTATGAGGGTGTCTACAGCCTGGCGCAGCTTTTCGATGCCCTCCTCGGCAAGGCGAGCCTTGGCCCTGCCCTCAAAATCGAAGGGCCTCGTGACTACGGCCACGGTAAGGGCTCCCAGGTCCCTCGCGATCTGGGCGATGATCGGAGCCGAGCCGGTTCCCGTCCCTCCTCCCATTCCCGCGGTCACGAAGACCATATCTGCCCCGCGCAGGGCTTGGGCAATCGTCTCCCTGTCCTCGAGAGCCGCCTTCTCGCCGATCTCGGGCTTGCCGCCGGCGCCCAGGCCATGCGTCACCTTCGCGCCGAGCCCGATGCGCGTCTCGGCGCGCGAGAGGCTCAGGGCTTGGACATCCGTGTTGGCGACCACGAATTGGACGTTCCTGAGACCCACCGCGATCATCCGGTTGACCGCGTTCGACCCGCCGCCGCCCGCGCCGATCACTTTTATGACCGTCGGAGCTATGCCAGTATCTTCAACTATCTCGATGTTCATGTCCCCTCCCAACCTTTTGCATTATCGCTTCATCCCGGCCCCCCGCCGGGAATCAGAAAAATCCCTTCCGAATCCATTCGGCGAAACGCGAAAGCATGCCGCTTCCCTCGGACCCTCTGTTCTTCGGCTGCCGTTCCATCGGTCTCTGCCCCCTGGACTCCTGCGGTTGCGAGTCCTCCGCTCCCATCAGGACCAAGCCTACCGCCGTTGCGTAGAGCGGGCTGCGGTATTCCTCCACGAGGCCTCCGAGGGTGATGGGATTGCCGACTCTTACGGGCATTTGGAAGATGTCCTGTGCCAGCTCGGCCGTACCCTGCATGAGGGCTCCGCCCCCGGTGAGCACGACGCCTCCCTTGATGTGCTTCCAGTGGCCCATTTTTTCCACACGCTCACGGACCATGCCGAAGATTTCCTCCATGCGCGGCTGGACGATGGAGCAAAGGCGACGCCTCGGGGTCTCCGCCGGCGACCTTCCCCCGATGCCGGGCACGATCACCGTCTCGTCGGGCTCCACGGACTCGATCCAAGCGGAAGCCGACTCGCATTTCAGGCGCTCGGCGGCTTCCACGGGGACGCTCAGCATGATCGAAAGGTCGTTCGTGACCTGGGTCGCCCCCGACGGCGATCACGCTCGAGAAGTAGGGCGCGCCCTCCGAATAGACGAGGACGTCGGTCGTGCCCCCTCCCAGGTCCACGAGAAGGCAGCCGAGCTCCTTCTCGTCGGAACTGAGCACCGCGCGCGCGGCGGCCAGGCTTTGCAGCATGAGCTTATTCACCTTGAAGCCAGCGCGGTTCACGCATTTCACGAGGTTCTGCGCGGTCGTGACCGCGCCGGTGATGATATGCACCTCGGCCTCGAGGCGAACGCCGATCATGTCGAGGGGATTGCGGATTCCCTTCTGGTCGTCCACGATGAAGGACTGCGGGATGACGTGGAGAACCTCGCGGTCCATGGGTATCACCACGGCCCTAGCCGCCTCGATGACGCGGTCCACGTCCTCGCGGGTGATCTCCCGTCCCCTGCCCGTCACCGCGACGACGCCTCGCGAGTTGATGCCCTCGACGCTCGCGCCCGCCGCGCCGCAATAAACGTCCCTGACCTCCCGACCCGACATGAGCTCCGCCGCCTCGACCGCGGCCGCCACCGATGCGAGAGTGGACTCGATATTGACGACTACGCCGCGACGCAGCCCGGTAGAGGGAGCCACGCCCACGCCGATGATCTCGAGGACTCCGTTCTCGTTGTACTCCCCTACGACGGCGCGAGCATTCGTCGTGCCGATGTCGAGACCGACTATTAGGTTGTCAGCCAGACTGTCCCTCCTTGCTGCGGAACACTACCGTTCCGGTCCGGAAATCGATCTCCTGGACCGATGCGGCGATTCCCCGCGTCCCGAGAACGTCGAGGACGAGAATGATCGAGCGCAGCGTGGACAGCATCGAGAGATGCGCTCGCCCGTACCGGAATACGCTGATTCAGGGGATAGATGAGAAGCTCGGCGATGGCCGGGCTATACGTCGCGCCGTCGGACGGCGCGGCTGTAACCACTCGAATCTCCGAGATCGCGGCGAGAAGGGCTGGCTCGCTCGCCTGTATCTCTCCAAGAGAGTTCAGGAGTCCGGCGAAGGCCGGGGGCAGCCGGGTCCCCAGGCGGAAACCCTCGAATCGGATACCCGAGAGCACGGGAACCGACGCGGCCCCTTCCTGCCCGGCACGGGCGAAAGCGACGCCTTCGGCATCGATGCTCACGACCGCGGACCGTCCCTCGAGCGATACGATGGCCTCGGCGATCGCCCTCCGCTCTTTCACGACGATTTTCAGTCCATTCGGGAAGAACTTCGACGCCTTTGCCGATTCGACGCGGGGGTCGGTTTCCAGAGCCGACTCGATCCGCGCAGAGTCGAGCGAAAAGAAGTATTCGCGGTCGTGTATCTGCGCCGAGGAGAGAACTTCCTCGCGCGTCATCGCGGCGTTTCCCGAGATATCGTAACGCGTTACGCGAAGCAGGGGAGGGAAGACCAGGAGGCCGATCGCGACGAGAGCGAGCATAGCGACGACGGCGAGGAACACCGAAAGAACGCGCTCTTGAGTCTTCGATGCTCGCTCGAATTCCTTGCGACCGGCGCCTCGGACCCGCGGAGGCCGTACGTTGCCGGCGGGCCTGGCCGCGTAATCAGACATCGACGGCCTCCCTCGAGGACGATTCGGACGCGTTGCCCGAGCCGAGCGTTCCAGGGTTCGAGCTCGGGCTCGAGCTCAGGTTGAAGAGGAAGCCGCAGGAAATCGCCGTGGATATCAGCGAGGAGCCTCCGGCCGAGAAGAAGGGCAGCGCCATGCCCGTCGCGGGTACCGCTCCGGCGACCACGGCCGCGTTGACGAGGGTCTCGAGGCTCAGGAGGAAGGCCATTCCCATCCCGAGATAGGAGCGGTAGGAGTCGGTCTCCGAAAATGCGACCCTGAAGGCGCGCCAAGAGACGAAGCCGAACAGCGCGAGAACGGCCATCGCGCCGACGAGGCCCGTCTCCTCGGTCCATGCGGCGAAGATGAAATCGGACTGTACTTCGGGTATGGAGCCTCGCTTCAGCGAACCGAGACCGAAACCTTTCCCCAGGAGTCCACCCGGAGCGGATCGCCCTGATCGAGCCGAGGATCTGATAGCTCTGGCCATGCGGCTCATAAGCCGGAAAAAGAAAAGCGAGGATGCGACGAAGCCTGAAATCGGAGGTCAGGATGGAGAGCGCGGCTAAGGGCGTCGCAGCAGCACCCAGCCAGAGAAAGAAAGAGACCGGCGAGCTCGCTACCCAAAAAACCGCCATCGCAGTCAGCGTGGAGATCACCGCCGTCGAAAAGTCATTCTGCGCGTAGACGAGGAGGCAGCCGAAGGCGACGAGGAGGAAAGGCGGTACCAGGACGCCGGCGCTTTCGCGCATCCGCCCGCGTTTTTTGTCGAGTATATGGGCCAGGTAGAGGACGAGGGCGGGTTTCCAGATCTCGGACGGCTGGAAAGTCGTGAAGCGCAGGTCTATCCACCTCGTCGCGCCATTGCGATTTTCCCCGAGACCGGGGATGAAAGGCAACAGCAGGAGCCCGAGCGCGATCAGGGTCAGAGCTCCGGTCTTCGATCTGAGAACATCCACGTCGACCGATGCGCAGGCCCAGAATACGAGGGCCGAGGGAACGAGGAAGAGGGCTTGACGGAAGGCGAAATAGCTCGAGCGCCTATCGAGCGATAAGGCGTATTCGGAGGAGGCGGACCAAAGCGCGGCTACGCCTATCCCGGCAAGGAGGAAAAGGGCGGCGAGCATGCTGCGGTCTCCTCGTCGCGCGACGCTAGAGCGTTCGGCCTCGAATCCCGACCTCATCCCGTCCTCACTGTATCTTCAAGGTGGAGAGGGCAAGGATGGCGAAAAGCCCGCCGAGTATCCAGAAGCGAGCTACCACCTTGGTTTCCTTCCAGCCCTTGAGCTCGAAATGATGATGAATCGGCGCCATTCTGAATAGGCGCCTGCCCTTGCTCAATTTGAAATAGCAGACCTGAAGGACGACGGAAAGGATTTCCATCATGAAGACCCCGCCGATGAGGAGGAGGAGGAGTTCCTTTTTCACGATCAGGGAGAGTACGCCAAGGACTCCCCCGAGCGCGAGGCTCCCGACGTCCCCCATGAAAACCTCCGCCGGATGGGCATTGAACCAAAGAAAGCCGACGCAGGCCCCGAGAAGGGCCAGGTTGAAGACCGTCAACTCGCCCGCGCCCTTGACGTTGGGGATATTGAGATAGGCGGACCAGTCGGGCCTGCCGGTAATGTAGGTGAGGACGGAAAACGCGATGAGGGCCATGATCGTGAGGCCTGTCGCTAGGCCGTCGAGACCGTCGGCTATATTGACGGCATTCGACCAGTAGACGACATAGATGATCAGCTATCGGAATCCAGGCCACGCCCAGGTCCAAGACTGGCGCCTTGAAGAAGGGCACGTACAGCATGGTCGTCGCGATGCTCGTCGGATCATAGATGAGCAAGGCGGCGCCGGACGCGACGATGGCCTGCGCGAGCAGCTTTACCCATGCCGGGATGCCATCGGAATTACGGCGCCTTATCTTGAGCCAATCGTCGACGAAGCCGATGACGCCGAAGCCGATGAGGGAACCGAGGGCGATCCAAACGTAGGCGTTAGAAAGGTCGGCCCATAAAAGCACGCCTACTGAAACCGCTACGATGATGAGTATGCCGCCCATCGTGGGTGTCCCCGACTTCGCGAGATGGGTCTCGGGTCCGTCGGCCCTCACGGACTGCCCGAACCTGAGGCCTCGGAGCTTCGCGATTATGGCCGGTCCGAAGAGAAAGGCTATGAGGAGGGAGGTAACGGCAGCGTAGGCCGAGCGAAAGGTAAGGTACTTGAAGACGTTGAGAGGCGAGAAGTATTTCACGAGAGCGTGGAATAGCGCAAGGAACATCCTATGCCTCCCGTCCCGAGAGCGCTTCGGCCAGCCGTTCGAGCGCCATTCCCCGCGATGCCTTGACAAGGGCAAGGTCCCCCTGGGCTATATATCCGCGAACCGCGGCCAGAAGCCTGTCGAAATCGGTTTCGAAGACCGCGAGCCCACGGAAGCCGGCGAGCCTAGCCGCGTCGAAAGCGGGTCGCGTCTCCTCGCCGAAAAAGAAAAGGGCGTCCGCTTCGGATCGCCCGGCGGTTTCGCCCATCGCGCGATGCGCGGCCTCGGATTCCGACCCCAGCTCAAGCATCGAGCCCAGCACGTAGACGCGGCGTCCCTTCCACTTGACGGAGTCGCAGAGCCCGATCGCCGCCTCGACGCTATCGGGGTTGGAATTGTAGCAGTCGCGCACGATGGTAAACTCGCCTTTCAGTATCTCGGAACGTCCGAAAAGCGGCCTCACCGACGAAAGTCCGCTCGCCACGTCGGGAGCGGAAGCCCCCGCGCGGGAAGCCGTCGCGGCGGCGCCGATCGCGTCCAGAAGATTGTGGCTTCCCGGCAGGGAGAATCTGAACTCGATTCCATCCCAAGAAAGGTCGTAGCCCTCTAGGCCTCGGTCCCCGAGAATCCGCATTCCGACCGTGCTCCTCGGCCCAAAGTCCGCCATATCGCCGGGGACTCCGGATTTCAGGAAATCGCTGTAGTCGTCTCCCTCCCACACGAAACCCGCCTGGCGCCCGTCGAAGCGCGAGAATATCTCCTTCTTTTCCTTGGCTATGGCGTCTCGCGAGCCGAGAATGCCGATATGGGCGGTCCCGATATTGGTTATGAGGGCGATATCGGGCTCGAGGACCGAGGCCAGCTCCCCCATTTCGCCCGACCTATTCATGCCCATCTCGAATATTCCCGCCTGATGCGCCTCGACAATCGAGAAAATGGACAGAGACAGACCGATATCGGAGTTCATGTTGCCGGGATTGAAGATTATCGCACGGGAACGGCCCAGCACCGCGGCGATGCATTCCTTAGTAGTACTCTTCCCGCTCGAACCGGTCACGCCGATCCGAAGAAGCCTCGGGAAGCGGCGGCGGTGGGCGCGAGCCAAGGCCTGCAGGGCCGCAAGGCTATCAGGAACGAACGCGAGCGCCGTTCCCTTCCGGTCGGCCAGGGCGAGACTCGCGGCCTCGACTTCGGCGCGCCGCTCCGACCGCGCAAGGACGCAAGAGGCGCCTGACTCGATAGCCGCGTCTATATATGAATGGCCGTCGACGCGCTCTCCAGGCAGGGCGACGAAAAGCGAGCGCGCAACGGCCTTGCGAGAGTCGACGACGACCGATCCGACGAGGGCCTTGGGCTCGCCGACGAGGGTAGCACCGGTTATCGCGGCGATTTCAACCGCCGTGAATAGCGGCGCGGATGCGTCAGTCAATTGCCCGATCCCTCTGCCGAACCCGGCAATACCACGCGCAGGCGACGCTCCGGGCCGGCGATCTCCAGCCCGAGGCTTTGGGCGAGGACCGCGGCCCTCTCCCTGCTCGACAGGACGCGGATGCCAGCCTCGAGTTTCCTATTTTCCTGCACCCAGGACTCCTGCGAAGCCTCGAGACGCCTTGCCTCTACGGCGAGCGTATCGAAACGCCCTGCCTGCCACGCGACCGCGATAAGCAATAAGGGAATCGATAGGATAATCGCGAATAGCGTCCCTGGCTTCATGCCGCAGTCCTCCCGGTTCCGCCGTTTAACTTTCTCGCGACGCGCAGCTTGGCGCTGCGCGAGGAGGGATTGCGCGCAATCTCCTCCGGCGTAGGCGCAAGGGGCTTTTTGGTGACGAGCTCGAGCGCGGGAAGCCCGCCCTCCCCCTCTTTCAAAGGTATCGGAGGATAAACGCTTCCGGGAAAGCCGCCATTCGCCGATCGATGCCCCGCGAATTCGCGCAGAACGTTCTTGGCCACGCGGTCCTCGAGTGAATGAAACGAGATGACCGCGATCAGGCCGCCGGACGCGAGAAGGGCGACCGCGCGCCTGATGCCGCGCTCGGCGCGTCCAAGCTCATCGTTGACGGCGATGCGCAAAGCCTGGAAGGTCCTCGTGGCGGGGTGGAGGCGACCATGACGATATGCCTGCGGGACCGCGTTCCATACGAGCTCGGCGAGTTCCCCGGTAGTCTCGATGCCTCCCCTCCTCCTCTCCTGAACTATCGCCTTCGCGATTCGCCGCGACATCCTTTCCTCGCCGTATACGTAAATGATGCGGGCGATCTCTTCCTCGGGCTCCTCCGCGAGCAGGCGCGCCGCGCTTCTCGGCGCCTCGGGCGAGAGCCTCATGTCGAGTTTCTCGTCCTTGCCATGGCCGAAGCCCCGCCCGGACTCGGAGAAATGGAACATCGAAATGCCAAGATCGAAAAGCGCGATATCGGGTCTCGGTCCATCCCAGTTTTCCAGGATCTCGTCGAAGTATCCCTGGCGGTACGTCATCCTTCCGGCGTAAGGCGAAAGGCGTTCCTGCGCCCTCGCCTGAATGGCCGGATCCGCATCGATGCCAAGGCAACTAATGCCTGGATAGCGCGCAAGGAAGGCCTCGGCGTGGCCTCCCTCCCCCAGCGTGCAATCGAGCATCAGCGCATGGTCGCTCTGCGGGACGAGAAAGGACAACACCTCGTCGAGCATGACGGGGGTATGGGCTATTCCTGCCATGGCCGTCCCGACGCTTTATAGCGTCAGGCCTCCCAGTTCTTCGGCCGCGGCCAGGAATTCGGACTCGTTTTCCTCCAAATACTTTCGGTACGCATCGCCGTCCCAGATCTCGACGTATTTCGAAATGCCAAGGATCACGCATTCTTTAGTTAAGCCCGCGAATTCGCGAAGGCTCTGAGGAATGGCTATCCTACCGAGTTTATCGACTTCTACCTCCTGAGCGGGCGCGATGATACGCCTCTGCACGAGACGTGCCCTAGCGGCGAAAAGACTCGTTGACTCCATGAGCTTCTTCGAAAGCGCGGCCCACTGATCGGGTGGGAAAAGCCAGAGACATGAATCCACTCCTTGCGTCAAGACCAACTCGCTCCCCGGCAGCTCTCCGCGGAGCCTTGCAGGAAGAGAAAGTCGCCCCTTTTCGTCCAGGGTATTCCTGAACTCGCCAGTAAGCAGATTCATTGCCACAAGTTCCTACGTTTTACCACTTTTTCCCACCACGCACCTTATACTACTTCGGGATGAGAAACTGTCAACGAAGCTAAATTTAAAAACACTCGACAGAACCCTATTTTATGACAGAAAACCTCGACACATGTATAGGTATAATGGAGTAAGGACCGAAAGGATCGACTGAAGAACTGGAATTGAAGTAATTCTAAATCTGTAAATGAAGAACTAAACCGATTCGTCTTCCTTCCGGTAAAGGTCGAAGGGCCGAGAAAAAGAGAGAGCTGCAATATATCTTCATTTCTGTCTACTGACGCGGAATGGGTTAGGTAAACGATATTTGCAAAAGCCATTCCCGAGACTTATAATTTCCGGTATATGACGATAGAGGAATGGTTTGTAGTATATCCGGAAGGCGAAAGCCAGGAACTCGATGCGCCATTGAGGATCGATCAACTCGTCGATATCAATGGTAGAGTTCTAGCCCTACCCTTGGCAAGTCCCCGAATGATCGCCTATCGCGTCGTGAAAATAAGACACTTGGAGGAGAGGGGGATGCGTTCGGTACTGCATTATGTCGAATTAGTCCCAGCCGTAGAACTCTTGACTTACTGTAGTTGACTATCCTCATCCGATTGGTCCGATGGGAAAAGGTACAAGTCGGGAATCTTGTATACCCTTTGCAGGGAGAAATCAAGGCGCATGCTCGGTTCGGAAGCGACATCGATCTCGACGTAATGCGATAGGGCTTCTAGGCCCGGGACCTCGACTTTGATCTCGAAGCCGAATTTCTTCTCCGCGTCCTTGGTCGAGGCTGCTATGGAGCTGGGCCAAAAGATGAAGGTTCCCCCTGTTGCGCCGGCGAGAATGAAGGGATTCTGCCAATTGGGGTCGACCATATCGGTCTCCATACCTTCCGATAGGAGCCGGACGACTCCCTCGCCCAAAGGCGCAAAAGTTCGTCCGTCGAATACTCTGCCCATAATAGTCGGAAAATTGAATACAGGACCTACCTGGTCGCCCTCCATGGTTTTACCTACGACGTGATCGGAAGTAGGCCGCGGAGCATGGGATACTTTGCCCCAGCCCTCCTTGACAAGGGAAATTAGATCCGCTTGACGCTGAACCTTATCGAGCCCTTCCTTTTCGCTATAGGCGAGTCCTCGGCTCGAAACAATATATTCCGGTTTGACTCTATTAAGGACGAAGCATGCGACGTCGAGCTTGCATTGGTCGCAGGTACAAAAGCCGAGTCGCTTTTCCCTATCCTCGCGCTCGAACAGCTCTTCTACCAAGACTTTCACCGCATCTTCCATAATGTTGCGGATCTCCGTCATGCCCCCCTCCTCCTCTATTCCAGTGTAGCCATTTTCGCACATTACGCAATACCGGCTATAAATGCTAAGCAGACCGTTCAGGTGAACATGTCATGAGCCGCCGACTCGAGGGCCTCCGATGGCTGTCTCGCGAAGATTCGCAAGCGGCGAAGGACCTTTACGAAACCGTCGACGGTTACAGGCTTGAAGACCGTCGAGCTCTGAAGGAAAGGAAGCTCACGACGCGTATCCTCGCGACGCGTATTTCCTCGCGGAGGACGAGCAAATCAGTCTCGAAAGACAGACCCTCCGGGACATCGATTACCAAATCGAGGCTTCCAAGCCCGACTTTGGCAGCGAGGACGGCCTCCGCTTCGAGCCGCCATCCCAGGTTCAGGAGCCGACGGTGACTCTCCACTCCCTCGTCAAAGGCCATATCCAACACCGTGGAGTAAGTCTTTCCTTCGAAGACGGCCTCGGCGAGGGAAAAGGGAGAGAAAGGAATCTTCCGAAGCTTCGCATGGAAACCGTCATCGTCCAGACCATACAGATCCTCAGGACGCAAGATTCCCTCGTTAAGGGCAAGAAGGACAGCTTTTTTTATCATTGCAGTGGCTGAACGTACGCCCTTATGCCAATAGACCGAGCGATACATGAGATATTTCGAGAAAAGTAGCCCCTCCACGCTCATCAGGCCCCTTTCCTCGATAGCCAGGACCTTGCCCGTACCTACGGCGACTCGCTGAAAGACGAAGTCGCAATCTTGAATGCCATAAGGCACTCCGCAGAAAAAGGCGTCGCGGTTCAGATAATCGAGCTTGTCAGGATCGAGCACTCCGGATAAAAGCCCGCGGAAAAATCCTATCTCGCGATCTTCGCCGTTCGGAATTCTATCGTCGATGATCGCCGCCACGATTTCTGGATCCATCCCCGCTTCCCGAACCAGATTAGAAAGTGGCTTCGAAAGGAGCTCTCGAGCCGTAAGCGTCTCATGCCGCTCCAGAGGAAGCTCCTTGAGCGAGTGCGCATAGGGAAAATGTCCGAGGTCATGGCAAAGGGCGGCGATCAAGTAGGCCAGGATTCCATCCCGGGAACAGAAATCCAGCTGATCTTTGGCTGCGAGAGCCAAGATCAGACGCCTGGCCATATGAAAGACCCCGATAGAATGCGCCCGACGCGTATGCGTCGCGCCCGGATATACCAGGAAAGCCGGCCCCAATTGTCTAATTCGACCGAGCTTGGCGAAAGGGGCCGAGGATGCGAGGCGTTCCAGGGCGGGATTAAGGAAAATATTGCCCCAGAGCGGATCGCGGATCGGTTGGGTAAAATCCGAAGTGAGGAATCGCACCAAATCGGAAGAATTCATCCCCACGTCTACCTTATTTGACCAGCTGGCTCATCTGTGCTAAATATTGACACGAAATGTCGAGCAAGTATAGCGATCCCAGTCGTCGACTCCCCGACGCCGACCGAAGGCAGCGTTTCCTCCTCGCGTCCTGCGCCATGGCGATCGCGGCGATAGGCTTCGCCTCGGCCTTCTTCCCGGTCTCCTGCGCGAGAAGGCAACCCAAATCCACCCCGGCTCGGGCGACGACCGGTGTGGCGGTGCCGGCGCCAACTCCGCCTTCGCCCGCCGCCATTGATGCCAAGAAGCCGAATTCTCCGCTGCCATCCGCTACGCTCGCTCCGATTGCCGCCGCCTTGCGCGGTTTTGGACTCAGGGCGGCTTCCATCCCTCGAATCGCTCGGGATTTCTCGCTTGGCCCCTTGCAATCCTATCGACCGGCAAAAGGCGATGAGGCCGCGGTATTCTTGGTCGCCACATCCTTCATGAAGGGCATGGTGGAAGGAAAGCTCGATAAGCAACTACTCTTACCCCGATCCCGAGACGCCCTTTCCGAGCTTCTCGCGCCTTCCGAGCCTGGTTCGACCGCATCCTCCGCGATACCTTACAGACTCGGAGAGATCGCCATCCAAGGCTCCGATGCCTCGTTGAGAATTCGCCTCCCCGTCGAGACCGACGGTCCCAGGGTCGAAGGACTGCTTTCGCTCAGAAAAGAAGGGGATACCTGGTACGTGGAAGCGCTGGCCCTCGATCCTCCCGTTTCCGGCCCTTTGGCCTTCAATCCAGATGAGCTCGCCGGCGCCCCAGGGCGATAAGGATGCTAGATGGCGACCAACCTGAAAAGAATCGAAAAAGAATTCATCCTCGGTTCCGCACGCGACGACAAGGTCCCTTTCCTCCTTATCGCCGGCACCGGGGAGTGGCCCTGCTACATTACGGAGATTAGCGCGGACGGTCTCACTTTTTCGCATGCCATGCCAATCAGGCTCCTCCACCGCAGCCAGATATACGAGTTTCGCTTCATATATCGAGAACAGCCCATGGCCTTCCGCGCAAGAATGCTTGAAGTCAAGGACTCTACCGTCACCGCGGAAATGCCAGAGGCTGTGTACAAAAACCTCGGCCGAAGGTACAGCCGACGTTCGCCGCCTGCCGAATTCGAGGTCTATATCTCATTCAAAGGTGACCGTTACCAGCTTTCCTTCCCTACGACGAGAGAATTCGAGCCGACGACGGATCCGGAACTCGACTCCTCCTTCGATCCTCACGATATACGCGCCCTCCTACGGGATTTCAATGAGCGAGCCTCGGAGTTCGCGACCGAGCGGGCCGTCCGCATGTTCAAGGACAGGCGTCCCGAGACCCTGGAAGAGCGCATGATCGTCAGGACGGGCAAGATATACTTCCTGCCGTCGGCCGTCGGGGGCCTGCCCGTCGTCGATCCCTATATAAGCCCCAGAATCATCACGCGCGACATACTCGCCGAATTCCTCAAGGACGAGGACCTGCGCGAGGATCTTGTCGCCGACGAGGTCCTGCGCTTCGAGCGCAACAAAAAAACCGCCGGAGTGATCTCGGAGCTGATGATACCCCTGCTTTTCCAAGAATACGTCATCGGATATGTTTATCTGGTCAATACTCAGGTTGGAAGACCCCCCTTCGATCTCCCCCTCCTCGAGACTTTCCATCAATTCGCGAAAATCCTCGCGTACTCGCTCAAGGTCAACGGTTATTTCCGTAACGCGCCCAAAAAAGCTCGCGACTTCTCCGCCGACGTCATCGACATCAGCGCAGGAGGCCTCCTCTTTTCGAACGCATCCCACGACCTCTCATCTTCGTTGCTTCCGGGGAGAGAGATGGAACTTTCGATCAAGTCGAGGGGAAGGGCCGTTAAAGTCATCGCCAAGGTCAAGCGGGTCTACCGCGATGCGTCTCGTAGCTACTTTGGGGTAGAATACTCCTCATTCGCACCTGAAGACTTCCGATTCCTATTCGAATGTCTCTACGGCCGGGACTTCACGGACGAGGACGCGGCAGGAATCGAGGGACTGAAGGTCAAGAATCCGCGCAAATAGCTCGCGAAGGACGAACCCCATGCCCCTAATAGCCAAACCGCTTCGCGGCCTCTTCCTCGGTCTTTTCGCCACCTTCACCCTCTTCGGCATCTCGATGACGATAGTCGGCGCGGCGCTTCCCAGGATCCTCGGCGATTTCCGATGGAGCTATGCCTCTGCCGGCGCCGTGATAGCCGCAAGCGCCGTGGCCTATTTCCTGGCAAGCCTCTTTTCGGGAAAGGTGCTCAACGCGATAGGCTCTAAGGCTACCATGATCGCGGGCCTGGGAAGCTGCGTCTTGGGCCTTGCCTTCTTCGCCTCGACCCCCTCTTTTTCGGCCAATCTCCTCCTCAACCTTTTTATCGGGGCGGGACAGGGATTGATCGAGCCTGCGGTCAATTGGTCCACCCTCCACATGGACAGCGAGCAGGGCTCCGGTCGCGCTATGAACCTCATGCATGGCGCCTTCGCCATAGGGGCCGTCTCGGGCCCCTTAGTCCTGAGCGTTATCATGGCCTCGGGCTTGTCTTGGACCCTACTCTTTCGCGCCATCGCCATCCTTTTCGCCATTCTCGCCGTCGCCCTCGCCGCCTCGCCTTTTTCGCGACTCGAATCCTCCAAATCAGGCTCGGAGGCTCGCGCCGCGGGCATTAAAGTCGCCCGCGAGCCCGCCTATTACCTCGGCTTCATCTGCCTCCTCCTCTACGTCGGGACGGAAATCGGCATCTCGAATTGGATAGCCGAATACTTCGTGCAGATTTTCGGCGCCAAACCCGCCTTCGCGTCCCTTTCCGTTTCTCTCTTCTGGGCGGGGCTCCTCGCGGGGCGATTCGGCGTACCTGCCCTCTACCGGGGCAGGCGCCTAGAGGCGGCGCTTATCGTCTTCTCGCTGCTTCTCACGACTGCGACAGTCGCATTATGCGTCTTGGGCTTCATGATCGTCCCCGGAAGCCCTCTATGGGCGCCTACCGCGCTGACCTTCGTCGCAGGCCTCGGTTGCTCGATCGTCTACCCGACGGTAATTTCCCTCGTCGGCATTTCCTGCAAAAGCTCGCAGGCGGAGGCGATATCATTTGCTGTAGCCGGAGGCGGCGTCGGGCTTTTCGCCTTCCCCTTCCTCATGTCCTGGATTTCCCAAGGATTCGGCATCAAAACGGGCTTCGCGAGCTATGCGATTATAGCCGCGATGACGGCAAGCTCCTGCGCGGTATTAGGTAAGGTCTTCGCAAAGGGGAAGAGACCGATATAAGGATTTGCCTCTCACGGACCGATCCGCGCGTTTCGGCGCTTCTTCCTAGCTCCTAGCTGTCGACTTTCACGCCCCGACGCTTCCTGGGAAAGCGCTTGAGGACCGAGACGCAATTGCGCTTGGAGTTGAACACGAAGCCGCCGTCCCAATACTCGAGGGCCGCGAAGAGCGCGTTGCCGCCGTCGTTGTCGTCGGCCCGCTCGCCGCGGAAGGAGACATACTCTGATAAAGCCTCAAAGTCGTTTCCCTCGAGCAGGCTTTGCCTTTTGTGATTGAATTCATTCCATCTTTCCAGGTCCTGAAAGCCCGATCCCTCGTCCTCGACGATAAGATGCGCGTGTTCGGGGCTGAACGAGTACCAGACGCGGACCTTTCTTTCGGGGTCGCACCTGTTGCCGTGTTTTACGGCATTCTTGATGATCTCGCTTATCTGTTGCTCGAGGAGGTTTATTTCCTTGATATCCGGCGGCGCCGATTGCACGATCAGAAGGGTAAAATAACGAATCTGGCGAAAATCGGAAGGGAATTCCTTATGCAGCATCCCCGTCCTCTCGAAGAGCGGAGAATTCTCGTCGACAACGATATCCTTGACCGTTTGCGCTGCCATGTCAGGACTCCATCCGCTTCAGAGCTTCGTCGATCGTCGGTGAGATCGGGAAATATCCCATGAGCTTGGTAAGTTCGATGACCTTCTTCACGGAGCCGTGGATATTGGTGATCACGAGCTTGAACCCCATTTTCTTGATAGTCGAGCAGATATAAATGAGCGCGCCGATCCCGCTCGAGTCGATATAGTCGACGTTCTCGAGATTGATTATAAAGCGCTCGACCTTTTTCTCGAGCATCTTCATGACAAGCTCCTTGAGCTTGTACGAATTGTAGAGGTCCATTTCGCCGTTCACGTCGATGATGTAGCTCTCGCCGTTCTTGCGGATCTTCAAGTCCATTGGCTCCGCTCCTCCGTGGTCATGCCTTGGTTCTCTTTATCACGAGCACAGTCCTATCGTCGTACGGGTGCGCGAGCCCCGCGAATTCTAGCAGATCCTCCCGTATTTTCTCGGCGATCTCGGACGGCGCGAGTCCGCGCGAGCGCTGGATGACGGCACCGAGACTCTTACGGCCGTATTGCTTGCCCTGGGCGTTCATAGTCTCCACGATGCCGTCCGTGTAGAGCGCAAGGATATCGCCTTCCCCAAGCGCGATCCGCGAAGACGCGTAAGCCGTTCCTCGCTCGACGCCGATGGGCACGCTCTTGGATTCGAAGGTTTCGAGAGAACCGTCGGAGCCTCTGCAAGCCAAGGCGGGCTGATGCCCCGCGTTGGCCAGCTCGACCGTGCCAGAGGAACCATCGATATCGGCAAGGAAGAGAGTCGCGTAGTGGTCAAGGTCGACCTTTCCGGTGATGCCTCGGTTTACCCATTGGAGGAGGGTGGCAACGTCTTTGGTAGAGGCGGTTATCAGGTGGAGGATGGAGCGCACCATTACCAGCACGATGCTGGCCGCCACACCCTTGCCGGCGACGTCGCCCACAGCGATTACAGCCTTGTCGGGCTTGGTTTGGATTATGTCGTAATAATCCGAGCAGACGCCGCGCGCCGAACTCGCGAAGGCGCCGAAGGCGAAGCCCCGTACGTCCGGCAGCTTTTTGGGAAGCAGGGTGCCTTGGACATTGGCGGCAATATCCGCCTCCCGCTCGATATCGCTGCGCTCGGCCGCCTCCAGGAATGAAAAGGAGTTGGCCACCGCGATCGAGCCGAAGTTGGCGAGGAGCTTGCATCTGTCGAAATCCCGCTCGGAGAAGACCCCCTGACCGGACTTGGCCACAGATATGGCTCCTATGATTCGGTCCCGGACTATCAAGGGAGAAGCGATAAAGGCACCGGCCTTGAGCCATGGCTCGTCACCGTTATCGGGCAGCGGCGAGTCGGGGCCCGCCTGAGGAACGAAGACATGCTTGCCCGTCCGCGAAATTTCGCCCAGGATTCCTTCGCCGAGCCTGATGCGGGCATGGCGAACGAACGAATCGACCCTATCGGCCGTCTTCGGCAGGTTTTCCGGGAGCTTGAAGGGAGGAGGATAGTTGCCGCATACGGCCCTAACCGAGACTGTCTCCTCGAATTCGTCGGAAAGCAGGAGGGCTCCGCCGTCGGCCCCTGTACGTTCGACGACCGTGCGGATCATATTGTCGACGACGTCTTGAAGGAAGGTCTCGCTCCGCATCGCGGTACCGGTGGACAGCAGGAGATCGTAGAGGGAATCGACGGACTCTTCGTAATACTCGACGGCGCTCACAAGCTGGCTTTGAATGATATCGATGAAGATGAGGGCGAGAGCGAAAAGAAGGCAATAGAAAAGCGGCGTGACGAGAATCCGGAAAAGGGGATTCCCGTTCCCCAGAGCCGCGCCTACGAAGATGTAGATGACGGAGCCCAGGGCTAACGGAAGGGCCGATCTCGAGGAAAGAGTACGGGCAGGAGTATCGGCTTCCGCCTTGAAGAGGATCGGCACCAGGGCGAAGATCACTACCGGAATGAGCCCGGCGAGCCTCAAAAAGCGGGAAGGAAGGCCGAGGCTCAAACCGAGAGCCTCGAGAAGGAGCAGAAGGACAGCGGCTGCGTCGAAAGCGGCCCCTATCCAAAAAGGCCAGCCGAGCCTGAATGGTTTGAGGTTTACGAATAGTAGTACGCCGAAAAGAATGAGATCGCTGGCGTCGTATAGGTTGGGGGCGACGAAGATCGTCAAAAAAAGATCGCGAATAGCAAGAAAGCAGGCGAGAAGGGCATAACCGGTCATAGAGCCTTCGGTATCCTTCTTGCGAAGGAAAGCGAAAACCGCGATAAGCGCCGCCACAAGAGCGAGCTTCGCGAGCAGAGGACCGCTCAGCACGCCAATCAAGCCATCCCACACAGTATATTTCCTCTTTAGTTTGCTGGGTACATGACTAATTAACCAGCTTGGAAACGCAGTGTAGCATTCACAATACACGGAGTCAAGTTTTTACCGCTGGACGAACAGGCCGTATTGGTGACATTTGTACAATACGGTTCGTGAATATCGAGGTGGATCACGTGATAGGACTCTTCATAAAGATCCCTTTTCACAAGCAGCTCCGAAAGGCCGAGCCGGCCCTGGCCGCAGAGTTGTCGGGAGCCGTGGATGATGCAATCTCCGCCTTCGCCGCCGAAAGGCAGATTACGGAAGAATCCTTTTTACTAACCTTCGACGAAACTTCGCGGCCCTGTCGGCTTCGCGCCGCCGAGACTGCCCGTTCGCTTTCATCCAAAATCTCCACTCTCGGGCAGCGACTACATGGTTGGGCAGTACTGCTCGATGCGGGATCCAAAAGTCCTGATGACGCTCTTCACATAGCCAAGCGTCTATGGTTTGGCGTTTCCGGTGACGGCTTCTACGTTTCCACTCGCTCGAAGTCCTATTTTGCGGACTATTTCCAGTTCGGTCCCGCGGCCACCGTCGAGGAGAGCGATCCGGAATGCAGATCATGCAGCCCCGTATTGGACGCCATTTACGCGCGCCCGGCCCTCCCCGACTACGGTCCTGCGCAAGGAACGGCGAAAGATCCCATAGAAGAGGCGCAGCCGCAGACGATCGATCGTCTCGTCGACGCCCTCGGAGATCTCGGTATAGGCGAAGACGGGCGTCGGGCCCTCGCCGTCTTCGGCCAAGGCCGGGGTCCTTCGCTCTGCCTCGAGGCCGCCCTTGCCAGGCTTTATGCGGATTCCTCCAAGCGTTTCCTCAGGCTGACTGCATCTGCGGTGGAAAGCTCCCCATACGGTCCGATAGCAAGCGCCCTTGGCGCCCTCGTCTCCCTCCAGCGAGGAGGAGGGAGCTCGGCCGCCCCTCTTTCCGGCGCGGAACGCGGCCTTCTCGAGGGGCTCCCACCAATGCTGGATTTCCTCCGACGTTCTCCGTATCGACGCAGTCATTCTTCGCAGATAAGCGTCAGGCTCGGTCTCTGCGCCGCGGTCGCCCTCGGGCTATATTCCAGGACCATGCGCGCGAATGGGCTCCCAGCCTTCGTGATACTTGAAAGGATCGAGGACTTCCCCGCGCCCAGCCTCGATCTGATCCGCTCCCTGGTCGCAGA
Source organism: uncultured Spirochaetota bacterium (assembly GCA_963778775.1). Classification (GTDB taxonomy): domain Bacteria; phylum Spirochaetota; class Spirochaetia; order Treponematales; family Rectinemataceae; genus UBA1306. Next base: position 22,730 of record CAVZVX010000143.1, read on the forward strand.
CCAGCTGTCGAGCGAAGGGATAATGCTCATCGCCGTGGGAGCCGATATCCCGCGATACTGGAAAGGTCCCGCGCCCCGCAGCCTGGAAGCGCCGGGGCCCAGTCCCTCGGCCATCGCCCAGGCCGCATTGCGAGCCGCCGATGCGATGTGCACTCCCGGCTCCTCCGCCATCTTGGCTCTGGCATCAGCAGGCGACCCCCTGAGATTGAAGCTAGCCATACGTCTGATCGCCTCGGGACGAGAGGTCGCCGCTTCAGCGGCGACCGAGATCCTCGCGAAAGAGGCCCTCGCCACGCTTCCTCGCGAATACGCCGAAGTCCTCCTTGCCCTTCGGCTTGGCGAGGGGGTTCTCACCGACGATTTCATGGAGACTTTCTTCCGGGACTCCGGCTATGTCCCCGGTATCCGCTCGATAATCTACAAGACCCTTGCCAAGCTGGGCCTCATAACGGAGGACGATCGCCCTCGCATAACTTCGAGCCTCGCCGCCAGTCGCTGCGAAGAGGCCTTGCCCGATCGCGGCTCGGCCTTACGCGAAAGCTTCGCCACCAGGCTCTTCCGCCTTAGGGACGAGGGCCTCATCATCCCTTCCTCCGCGCTGTTCCGGCACATGCGTTCGGAAGCGGATCGCGTGTCCGCGAATGACGCCGATACGTTCCGCCTCGCTCTCGATTGCGCGTCCGCCGACGCGGTCTACGGACCATCCGAGCCTCTCTCCGACGAGCCCGACGAAAGATTCCTCAAGCCCATGGCCGATTTCCTCGCTTCCTATTCCGCATCGGATCGCGAGGCGAGCATGGAAGCTCTGGAACGACTCGAGGCCGATACGACGGGGTTCGGGGCGAACGATGCTCTGGCCGGGACGACAGCGGATCTCGCGAGGGCGGCCCTGGAATACTCGGACGGCAAACTGCAGAGCGCGGCTGCCCGCGCGAAAGACGCGCTCATCGGTCTCCATGCATTGGGAGCCGGGAAAACCGAGGCGAGGGCGCACAGGCTGCTCGGCTTATGCGCCCTCGCCCAGGAGCAAGTGCAAGAAGGCGCGGATTACCTCGCGAATGCCTACGATATCGCATCGGCCTTCCCCGAGCCGCTCGAGTGCATCCTCTCCGCGATCGCCGAAGCAGCCGCTCATTTCACCCTGGGAGACATCGGCAGGGCATCGGCTCGTGCCGGAGCGGCCGCTTCATGGGCGGCATTCGTCCTTCCGCGCCGACTGGGAATCGGTCTGCGCCTTCATCGAAGGCAGGGCCGCCTTCGAGGTCGGGCGCTACGACCGAGCGGAGGAGAGCTTCGGCATCGTCCGCTCGATCGCCCGCGTCTATGGGCAAGGCGAAGCCTCGAGGCGAGCCGAGATATGGACGGGCCATGCCGCCGCGTTCCGGGGAGATGCCGCGAGGGCGAGGCGAATACTTTTGCGCTTCGGCGACGACGCCGAGGCACTATGGTTCCTTGCCGAGCTGGAAGTCTGGGAGGGGGCGCCCGAAAAGGCCATGGACCTGGCGGAGAGAGCCCTGGCCATAGCGCCTCGCCGGGGCTTCTCCTCGGCCGACGCCTTCGATTGGACTTCGGGCTACGCCTCGATAGAGGGCCGTTCGGTCGGATTCTTCTCCGCGCGCACCTTTCTATGCGATCAGATAGAGGCATTTTCGGAATTCTCCGCCGGCATGTCGGATCCCGAAGCACGGGGAATCGCGAGCGCAGGGCAACTGGCATCTCGCGCCAGGGAAGATAGGCTATCGGCTCTCCATCCCTCGGTCCACCTTTACCATTTCTATCGCTATCTGATTCTCGAGCGCGCCGCGCCGAGCTCCATGGAAGGAGCGAGCGCCCTCAGCAAGGCCTTCAAGGCCCTGCAATTGCGATCCACCAGGATGGAAGAAGCCGCGCTCAAGGATGGCTTCCTGGACAATCGATGGAACCGAGCCCTGCTCGAGGCCGCGCACTCGAGAAAGCTGATATAGCGTGCGCGAACTCGCGGCCGCCTGCTACCATGCGGCGAGGGGCTTCCTGCACCTGCTCCTGGAGGAGCTTCCCGACCGCGATCGCCTCGACGGCGAGCTCGTCACGGTCCTGGGCGAGCGCAAGCGGCCCTATTGGACGCGCAACGTCTGGGAGCGGCCCCTCCTCGTCGAATTCGGCTCCATCGGCGAGGCGGCCAGGACGCTTCGCTCCCTTCAGCGTAATTGGGCAGTCCTTCCATCGCGTCTGCATCGACGCGCGACGCTCATCGCCGACAGGCTTCCGCCGCTGCCGATCAAGCCGAAGACCTTCCCGTTTACGCCGCCCGAGGTGCCCATGGGTGCCTTCACGCTCCTCGACGAGAACACCATGCTCGCCAGCCCCGAGTGCTCGAGCCCTTTCCCCAACGGCGAGATCGAGTTCGACGAAGACCGGGAGGGGCCGCCCAGCAGGGCCTACCGCAAGCTATGGGAGGCCCTCGTCCTCGCGGGAGAGCGGCCGGGGCCGGGAGAGAAATGCGTGGATGCGGGCGCATCCCCGGGCGGATGGACCTGGGCCCTGGCCGGACTCGGGGCCGAAGTGCTGGCGATAGACCGGGCCGATTTGGAACCGCGCATCGCCGAGCTGCCGAACGTCAACGCCCTGCGCCACGACGCCTTTTCGCTCAAGCCTCGTGAGATAGGAGCGGTGGACTGGCTTTGCTCCGATGTCATCTGCTATCCTCCAGCCTTATTAGAGTGGATATCCTCGTGGCTCGAATCGGGACTGGCGCGGAATTACGTCTGCACGATAAAGATGCAGGGCGCCGGCTTCGACAAGGCGAGCGTCGATCGCTTCGCGGCCATTCCGGGCTCGCGGGTGCTCCACCTTTGGCACAATAGGCACGAGCTCACCTGGATCAACCTGGAACGGGACCGGGCTCGGCGCCTTGGCGATCGGCCGACGGGACTCTATACTTGACCCATGGACGAGAACAAGCGCGCGGCGCGACGTTTCTCCGTCTCGCTTTACGCAGAGCATGTCGACCCCGAGTCCGCGCCTCTCCTTATTCGCGATCTCAGCGCGACCGGCTTCCTGATCCGAGGCGATATCTGCGCGGGCCAAGGCGGCATACTGCATGCGAGCTTTCGCGTCCATCCCTCCTCCGGCGAAACGCGCATAACCGCCCGAGGCAGGGTAATGCGTTGCCGCATCGCCGGACCGGATTCCGAATTCGGCGTCGAGATCGAGGGCTTCGGCAGTCCGGAAGAAGAACGGGCGTACCGCGACTACGTGCTGGAACTCGAGTCGAAATCGGTCTCTTGAGATCCCTCGACGGGCGAACTCGCTTCCGGCTCGAACATGGCCTTGAGTCTCCCGAAATATTTTTCGCCCTCTTCCTCGGTAAACTCGGACCCTTCGACGCGGCTTTGCAGGAGCTCGGAGGGTATCTCCTGCAGGAATGGACTGGGTACGCAATCCATGACCTGGTTTTTCTTCCGCCGGCGAAGGCACGCGCTGACGAGGAGGCGACGCCTCGCTCGCGTGACGGCGACGTAGAAGAGGCGCCGCTCCTCCTCGAGGCTACCCTCGCCTTCCTCGAGCGAGCGCGCGTGGGGGATGATCCCGTCCTCGCATCCGGCGATGAATACTACATCGAACTCGAGGCCCTTGGCGGCGTGTATCGTCATGAGGTTCACTTCTCCGCCCTCTTCGTCCTCGACATCGTCGCGAGCGATCAGCGACACCCGGTTGAGCCACTCGTAGAGGCCGGGCGAGAGATTGTCGGGATTGGTCTCCCACTCCTCGATCGATTTCATGAGGATCTCGAGGTTATGGAATTTCCATTTGGCGGCCTTGTCGCTCTGTTTGTTCTCCTCGACGAGATAGCCCCAGTAATCGATGGCGTCGACGAGCTGCCTGACCTTGGCGGCGATGCGCTTCTTGCCTAGGAGCT
>CAVZVX010000144.1:0-75578 GCA_963778775.1 uncultured Spirochaetota bacterium
CCCATCCCATACATACGTGGAAATGGCGCTCGTACTAACTGCCGATTGCTCGTTTAAATAAAGTGTGTATTGGACCGGATTGCCCAATTCGGAACTGGAAACCATGAAAAGAGGACTTGTTCCGTTGGGCCCGAGACCGCCGTCCGCTGCGGCTATGGGGACATAGCCGGCGCTCTGAAGCGCCGCAAGACTGCTTTCCGGCGTAGCGGTGCTCGATGAGATGGCAGTTTCGATCGCTTGGCGAGAGGGATCGGCCGCTGTTGAAGCCAAAGGGCCATCGAAAACGCGGTAATAGATCTGATAACCTTTTAAGCCTGAGCTCGTTCCATTTGCCGTATTGTGTGTCAGGATAATCTGGCCGGGATTTGACTCATAAAAACCTGGTTGGTAGAGCACATTGACGGTTTCGAGCCCGCAGGTCGAGAGTATGAAAGAAGATACAATCGAAAGTAATGCCAAGAGGAGGACTCGGCGGCGCCCGTGGGGGCCCTCCCCTATTCGTCCCGGCTTAATTGCCATGTCGGCTGGGCATCTCCTGCTTGGGGGCGGCGATGTCCTCCAGGCAATCCACGAGTTCGTAGATGAGGACGGGCTTGTTCTTGCCCTTTACGCGGATGTTGTCGAGCTCCCGCACCAGGAACTGGTCCTTGACCAGGCCGTAGGTGAACTCGCTGATTATGACGTTCGTCCCGTATTCCTTGTTGGTGCCTTCGAGACGCGCGCCCAGGTTTACGTTGTCGCCCATGAGAGTGTAGTTCATCCTCGTCGGGCTTCCCATGTTGCCGACCGTCATTATTCCCGAGTTGAGGCCGATGCCGATATTGATCCGTATGGCCTCGGGCCATTGGGCGTTGAGCTCGCGAAGCTTCTCCATCTGGCGCAGCGCGCACTTGCAGGCGCGGACCGCATGGTCGCTCTGCGGCAGCGGTGCGCCCCAGAAGCACATGACCTCGTCGCCGACGTACTTGTCCAGGTAGCCGCCGTATTCGAAGATCACGTCCGTCATGGCGGTCAGGTAGGTATTCAAGTGATTGACGAGCTCTTGGGGCGACATGCTCTCGGAAAGGGTGGTGAAGCTGCGGATATCCGAGAAGAGGACGGTAAGGTCCTTGTCGACCCCGCCCAGCTCCGGCGGGTTGTCGACCAGCTGATCGACGACCTTCGGGGACAGGTATTTCCCGAAAGTCTCGCGTATCGCCTTCTTGTCCCGTTCCTCGGTCATGGCCCTATATACGACGATGGATAGGAAGGTGAAGATCATCGCTATGGTGGGCGAGCTGAAGTTCACGAGGGTCGACTGGGAATCGAAGACAAGGGAGGTGGTGAAGAAGAAGACCACGATGATGATTATCGTGCCGAAGAAGGAAATGACCGTCGAGAGCCTCGAGCTCATGAAGGCGACGATGAATACCAGGCCGCCGAGGATCAGCAGATCGACCCATTCGGGGACCGGCCGGAGGAAGTTGTCCATGATTATGGTGTTGAGCGCGTTGGCGTGCATCTCGATGCCGAACATGAGGCCGAAGGGCGTCGTCTTCTGATCCGCTGCCATGCCGCTCGAGAAGGCGCCGACCATGATGATCTTGTTACCCAAGGCCATGGACCTATGCCATGTCTTGGGGTCCGCTCCGGGCGCCTTCTCCGCGTAGCCCGCGTAGGAGCGGACGGGGAAGGTCTGGATTCCGTCGGCCGAGTCGCTCGAGGGCATGCCCATGTAATTGACGACCATAGCCCCGTCGGCGTCGATCGGGATGTCGATCTTGTCCAAGACCCTCCGTTTTCCCGCTTTTACCAGATTGCCGTCCTTGTCGAAACGATCGGGGGTCAGGACGATCTCGTAGGGCTTGCGTTCCCCGGTATCGGGATCGAAGACGGTCGGATGCGGGATTCGGATCCTCTGCCCCAGGACGACGTCGATGTCGTCGAGCTTGACGCCGAAGTAATTGGCCGCCAGGGACAGGGTTATAGCGGGGATGAATTGATCCCGGAACTTCCTGACGATGTAATACTGATTCGAGGCCTGGCCCGCGGCTGCCGCATCCACCTTGAGCGGCGCCTCCTTCTGCATACGGGTCTTGAGGGCCGCGAGCGAGCCCTCCGTCAGTGGCGTGTCGATATTATGGAAGGTGCCGCTCTTGTCCATCCAGGCCAAGCGTTCGAATTTCGACGAGTCGACGGTGAAGCCCGGCTTGAGTGAGTCCAATCGCAGGGTATCTTCGAGCGTGCTGAGCACGCCCAGGAGCAGCTGCCTCCTGAATATGTTGTCGGGATCGGGCAGGTAATTGGCGTGACCGTAGCCTGCGGCGGCGCGGGCGTATTCCGCTAGAGGCGGTTCCGCGCTGAGAAAATGGTTCATCCTGCGCCAGTCGCCTTCGACCTTGGTGATGGTTCCGAGCCTATCCGCCAGGATTTGCGATCTCGCGGCGAAATCCGCGGCCGTAGACGTCTCGTTAGGGGCGGCCTTCAGCTGAGTCTCGAGAAAGACCCTGCCGGATTTAGCGATCGTATCGGAAAGCAAGGCATCGTCGGCGGGATTCTCGTCGGGATCGGTAAAGAGGATATCCAGTAGCACCGAGTCCTCGCGGGCGTTTTGGTCCTTGATTCGGGAGAAGGCGTTGAGGAGGTCGGCATGGCGAGGCCGAGGGAAGGGCCAACGCCCGTACTTGGTGAGCGAGTTGAAATCTATGCCGACTATCAGAATGTCGTCGGAGATGCGCGGCGCCTGTTCGGTATAAACGGAGCCTTCCTGGACGGTCTTGCCTTTCTGGGAAATCTTCAGACGGAAATTCGCGTCGTTGGCCTTGAGTTCGAGGACCTGAAGCAAACCCGTCGTGTAGCTCAGGGCTATGATCACCGCGATGACGGCGGCGGCGATAACGAAACCGAAGGTCCGCGTCTCGAGGAGCTTCGCGCGTTTCCTGGCCATGCTTAACCCTCCTCAATTCATTAGAGCGTCGAATGCAGGTCCCCGCCGGCTCTCTAGGTTCTCTGCGATGCCTGGCTATTTCGTAAGTCCGCGGGATTTCAGGAAAATTATACGATCGGTGGCGAGCTTTGTCCAATCGTCGTCCGGCCAGGAGGCGGCGATCTTCTGATAGGAGACCAAGGCTCCTGCATAGTCCTTTTTTTGCTCGGCCAGGCGGCCGAGCGCGAAATACGCATGGGGGATCCCTATCGCCGCGCTCGCGTACTTGTCGACCAGCTTCTGGTAATCCGCGGCGGCCCTGTCCGGGGCCCCCCCCTCCTCGGCCGCGGCAGCGGCGCCCTGAAGCGCTATCGGCGCGAGATAGGATTCGGGGACGGCCTCGACTATCGCCAGCCAATCCTTTTCCGATGCCGCCCAGTTCTTGTCGGAGGCCTCGATCCTAGCCTTGTACATCAGCGCCTTTTGGGCCGCATAGAGGCGCGGGCCCCTCTTGACGATATCGTCGGCCGAAGCCAAGAGATTTTTCTCCAGACCGGCCTTCTTGGAGGCGTCCTGCTCGCTCGAGTACGCCGCAAAATCGGCGTCGAGCTTTTCAAGGCGGGCCGTGGAGGCCTTGACCGCCGAATCGCGCATGGCCGTGACGACGAACACGGCGACCAGGGCGAGGATCACGACGCCGAATACCGCCAATACGAAAACGCGGTATTTCCGGAGAAAATCGGAAAATCTGACGTAAAGGCTCTTTTTTTTCTCCTCGGGCCTGGCCTTGGAAGGACCTGCGGGCTTATCCATCTATTACTCCTTGGGGTTCGTGATGTCGAGCTCTTTGATGAGGCGCGACAGGTAGGTCCGCTGGATATCCAGTACTTTCGCGGTCTCCGTCTGGTTCCAATGGTTATCTTCCAGGGCTTTCATGATGAAATGGCGCTTGAAGATGGCGAGGGCCTCCTTGAGGCTCTTGCCCTTGTATTCGTCGGTGTCGGAGGCGTTCGCGCCGAGCAGAAGGTCGCGCGCCCCGATCCTCGAGTCCTTGGCGATCACCACCGCCCGCTCAACCGCGTTCTCGAGCTCGCGAACGTTGCCGGGCCAGGAATACGACAGCATGAAATCCATCGCGGCCTCGGTGAAGCCGGCGAAGCGCTTATTCGTCTCGCGCGAGAACTTCTTGAGGAAGAAGTCCGCCAGGGCGGGGATATCCTCCTTGCGCTGCCTGAGGGGCGGTACGTTGAGGGGCAGGACGTTGAGCCGATAATACAGGTCCGAGCGAAACTCGCCCTTCTCGACGAGCCCCTCGATATCCCGATTGGTGGCGGCCACGATGCGTACGTCGACGCTCACGGGCTCACTGGCGCCGACTTTTTCGAAGGTCCTCTGTTGAAGCACCCTGAGGAGCTTCGCCTGCAGCTTCAGCGGCAGGTCCCCGATCTCGTCGAGGAATATGGTCCCGGTATCCGCCAGCTCGAAGCGGCCCCGCCGGTTCTGCACGGCATCGGTAAATGCGCCCTTGACATGGCCGAAAAGCTCGCTCTCGAGCAGCCCCTCGGGCAGCGCCGCGCAATTGACGCGGATGAAGGGTTTGCCCGCCCTCGCCGACCTCAGGTGCACCTGCTCCGCGAAGAGTTCCTTGCCGACTCCGCTTTCGCCGAGGATGAGCACCGACGAGTCCGTCTTGGCGACGCGCTCGATAAGGTCCAGCTTCTCGAGGATGAGGGGAGACTTGGCGATCAGGTTGTGCCATCCCCGTTCGGCTTGGACCTTGTCGCGCAGGTAATGGATCTCTTCCTGGGCCTTTTCGAGGAAGCGCGCGTTTTCTATCGCCAATGCCGCCTGGACCGAGAAGAGCTCGAGCCAGCGCAGGTCGTCCTGCGTAAAATACTTTTTCTGCTTTTTATTCAGTATCTCGATGACGCCGACGGTGACGTCGCGCACCCGCATCGGGGCGGCCAGGATCGAATACGTGGGATAGCCTATGGATTTGGAGATATCGGCGTAGAAGCGGGAATCCGTATCGGTGTCGTTGACGATCTGGGAGCGACCGTGCATCGCGACCCAACCCGCGACGCCTTCTCCGGGATTGAGGAGGAATTTCTTGACGTCGTGCCCCTTGGGCCCGAGCGCGATCTCGAATCGGAGCTTGCCCGAGTCGCGGTTATAGAGAATGAGCGACGACGCCTCTCCTTCGCTGAGACGCGTCGCCGATTCCAGGATCTGGGTAAGCAGCGTCGTGGCGTCGGCGTAATTCGAATTTATCAGGGCGCTTATCTCGATGAGCGTCTCGAATTTCGCGGGATCTATAGCCTCGAACATCGCCTTCGCCGCCATACCGATCGGGAGCCGTCGTTTCTCGGCAGGAGCCTAACCGTTCCTTTTGCCGTCGTCTTTCTCCTTGAGCAGGTCTCCGAGAGTATAGCCGTCCTTGGAGTCGTCCTGCATGAACCGCGATATCTCTTCGCGCTGCTGTCTGCGCACAAGGTCGCGGATGGAGAGGCCGAGCTTCTGGCGCTCGGGACTGAGCTCGACGACGAGGGCCCTGACCGCCTGCCCCGCGTGGAAGCGCTTGAGCGCGTCGTCGTAGGGCTCGTCCTTGTCTTCCGAGAGGTCCTGCTTCTTGATCAGGCCGTCGATGTCGCCTTGCACCTTCACGAAGACGCCGAAATCGGTAACGGACGATACCGTTCCGTCGACGGTGGAGCCGACTCGGAAGGCCTTGGAGAAGGAATGCCAGGGATCTTCCGAGAGCTGCTTGACACCCAGGCGGATATTCCTGTCCTGAGAGTCGCTCTCGATCACCATGACTTCAATCTCCTTGCCGACTTCCAGCTCGGAAGCGAGGTTCTTGACGTGCCTGGTCCAGGACAGATCGTCGGAATGGAGGAAGCCGTCGATCCCCTCTTCCAGCTCGACGAAGGCGCCGGCCGCGGTCAGCTTGACGACCTTGCGGGTCAGGCGCATGCCTACGGGATACTTTTCCGATACCTGATCCCAAGGATTGTCCTGGACCTGCTTGAGCCCCAAGGAAACCTTGCCCGCCTGGAGATCGTAGTTGAGAATCATGCATTCGACGGGGTCGCCGACATGGAGCATTTCCTCGGGCTTCCTGACCTTTCGCACCCAGGAGAATTCCGATATATGGGCCAGGCCCTCGATGCCTTCCTCGACTTCTATGAAGGCTCCGTAGTCGGTGAGCTTGGTGACCTTGCCGTGGACGACGTCGCCGATGTGGTAGCGTTCCTCGAAAGTCGACCAGGGGTCCGGGGTGAAATGCTTGAGGGAGAGATTGATGCGCCTTTCCTCGGGCTCCATCCTGATGACTTTCAGCTCGATTTCCTGGCCCTTCTTCACGAAATCCTTGGGTCGCGTAACGTGGCCCCAGCTCATGTCGTTGATGTGAAGGAGGCCATCGAAGCCGCCGAGGTCGATGAAGGCGCCGAAGCTCGTAAAGCTCTTGACTTCGCCCTTGACGGAATCGCCGATCTGGGTCTTTTGGAAGAAATCCTCGCGGCGCTTCTCGATGTCCTCTTCCATCCATTTCCGGCGGTTGAGGACGATGTTCACTTTCTTTTCGGAATAGAGGCGCTCGAGGTAGAACTGCGACTTGAGCCCGATGAGCCTGTCGCCCTTCTCGACGCGCTGGACGTCGGCCTTCGAGGCCGGAAGGAAGCCGCGGAGGCCGTGGCCGAGGTTGACCTCGAAGCCGCCCTTGATTTCCTTGTCGATGACTCCGTCGATCGGCAGGTGATCCTTGAACGCGTTGGAGACCGTTCTCCAATATATCTTCTCGTCGGCCCTCTTTTTCGATACGACAATCTCGCCGGAGTGCGTCTCTTTCTTGACGAGTATAACGCTGACCACTTCGCCGACTTTGGGAGGATTGTCCCCGAACTCGACGATAGGAATCTTGCCTTCTGATTTGTAGCCGACGTCGACGAATATGAAATCATCCGTTACCTGGATGACATGGCCATCGACGAGATCTCCCTCCTCCAGGCCCTCAAGACTCTTGAGGTACTGCTCCTGCAATTGTGTCTGGATGTCGTCCTTGGAGGGGACGACGGCACCCATCTCCACTTCCTTACCGCCCATGGTATTCCCTTAGATAAAGAATTTTCCCGTATACTTTGTCATAAACTTCCTGTATGGTCAAGTGAGAGCTGTCCAAATATTCCGCGTCCGCCGCGATTTTAAGGGCTCCGATGGACTTGGTCCTGTCGATCTCGTCGCGCATCGCGATGTTTTGCCTGATCTCCTCGAAGGACGCCGATCCGTCGCCCTGGTCGTAGCGCCGCAACGCCCTCGCGTCGGCGCTGGCATCCAGGTAGAACTTCGCGTCGGCATCCGGGAACACGATAGTCGTCATATCCCTGCCCTCGACGACCGCGTCCGTGGAGCCGGCGATGCGGCGCACGATCTCGTTGACGATTTCCCTGAGCCTCGGGATCGCCGATAATTGGGCCACGCGCGCCTCGACGCCTTTGGAGCGCAGCTCCGCCTCGGAATCCGAGCCGTCCAGGACGAGCCTGCCGGCGCGATATTCTATTCTCGCCTGTCGAGAGCAGGCGATGACCGCCTCTGCATCGCCGGCATCGACGCCCTGCATCAGGACCCGGAGGGTCATGGCTCGATAGATGCTTCCCGAGTTCACGTAGGCGAAGCCGAGGCCTTCGGCCAGCATCCGCGCTATGGTGCTCTTGCCCGATCCGGCGGGACCGTCGATCGCGATTATCACGGCCGCGCCTTCCCGTAGGAGCGAAGGGCGTCGATCTCTCCGGTTTCGAGATCCCGCGAATCCCCCTCGGCCAGTCCTTCCATGGTCAATGTCCCGATCCTGATCCTTCGCAGCACCTTGGCCCTGCGGCCGAAGCGCTCCAGGACGCGGCGTATCTCGCGGTTCTTCCCCTCGACGAGGACGACTCGGGCGGACGCGGGTCCCGTCCTCTCGAGCGAGTAGGCGCGATATGCGACGCCGTCCATCTCGAAGCCGCTTCGGAACGAGGTGAAGAAGTCGTCTTCGAGGTCGGCATCCGCGATAATCTCGTATTCCTTTTCCACTCCCCCGGAAGGGTGCACGAGGATCGAGGCGAACTCGCCGTCGTTCGTGAAGAGGAGGAGGCCGGAGGACCATTGATCGAGCCGCCCGACGTTGTAGACGCGTTCCCGGACGCCCTTGAGGAGCTCGGCCGCGAGGGGACGCCCCTCGGGATCGGACATGGCGGAAAGATAGCCCGCGGGCTTGTTGAGGAGTATGTAGCGCTTTCGTCCCTCGGGCCCGACGGGACGGCCGTCGAGCCTGACTTCGTCGCCCGGCATGACCCGAACCCCGAGCTTCGAGGAAACCGCCCCGTTTATCGATACACGGCCGTCGAGGATTATCGCCTCGCAGGCGCGCCGCGACGCGACGCCCGCGTGGGCGAGGAAAGCCTGGAGCCGGATTCCGTCCGCGGGCGCGGGAGAGTCAGGCATCGCTCGGCACGCCTTCGCCGGGCTCGGCGTTCCGCGCCGAGCCTTTCGTCGACTCGTCCTCGAAGCGGTCCCGCTCGAGCTCGTCCAGTCGGGGCAGGTCCGCGATCGAACCCAGGCGGAAATACTTCAGGAACTCCCGCGTCGTCCCGTATTGGACGGGCCTTCCGGGGGCCTCCTTCTTGCCCACTTCCTTGATCAGGTCGCGCTCGAGGAGGTAGCGGACCATTCCGTCCGCGGATACCCCGCGGATGGCTTCGACCTCGGCGCGGGTAATGGGTTGGGAATAGGCGACGATCGAAAGGGTCTCGAGGGCCGCGCGCGAGAGGCGGCTCTCGTTTTTCCTGCCGTAGCGATCCTTAAGCGATTCCCAAAGCTCGGCCTTCGGAGCGAGGATCCAGCCGCCGCCGGACCTGACCGGTTCGAGCCCGCGGTTCGCGGCTGAGCAATTCTCGCCCAGGAACTCCAGCGCCCCTTCGACGACCTCGCCGGCGAGACCAGTTATCCTGGAGAGAGAAGCCACGTCGAGAGGCTCCGATTCAAGGAAAAGGACCGTCTCTATGAGAGCCGCCTCTTTTTCAAACCTGATTTCCATGACCCTCTCCCTTCTCGTGGGCGCGGATCTCTATGTCGCCGAAGAGCCTGTGCTGGAAAATGGAGACGAGGTGATACTTAACCGCTTCGAGGACGGCGAGAAAGGCACAGACGATGTCCATGGTCGATCGCGGCCTCGTGATGAGGTCGGTGAAGATGAAGGCGCCTCTCGACTCGAGGAACTCATGGATGAGGGCCGTCTTCTCGTTGATCGAGACTTCTTCGTAGAGGTCCATGATCCGCTCGGAGGAGAGGTTGGTCACCAGGGACGAAAAGGACCGCAGGAGGTCCCATACGTCGATCTCGGCCCATAGGTTCCTTTCGTCGGCAAAGGGAAGAGGGCGTTGGATCTTTTTCCGTTCCACCGACCATTCGACTTCCATCTCCTTGCGCTCCATGAGCTCGGAGAGGCGCTTGAACTTCTGGTATTCGATGAGCTTTTCGATGAGCTCGCGGCGAGGGTCCTCGATCTCGTCGTCGAGCGCGGGATCGAGCGGGAGGAGCATGCGCGATTTGATGTAGATGAGCGTCGCGGCCATCAAGTAGAACTCGGTGAGGTCGTCCAGGTCGCAGGCCTCGGCGCCGTCGAGGAAGCCCAGGTATTGTTCGGTGATGGAGGCTATCGGTATGTCGTAGACGCTTACCTCGTTCTTTTTGATCAGGAAGAGGAGGAGGTCGAGGGGGCCTTCGAAATCCTTGAGGCGGAAAAGCCTGCCTTGCCCGGCTTGGCCATCCAAGCCAGGAAGGCCGTCCTCGCCGATCGTTTCTGGTATGACCATCGAAGGAAAGATGATAGCCGGCTTACTCCATAAGGTAAATACCCTGAGGAGGGAGAGCCTCGGCTATGCTCGAATACGGCACGCCGCTCGTGGGATCGAGGAGTCCTCCGTCCAGATCCAGGAGCGGAAGGAGCGCGAATCGGCGCTCCTTGAGGCCGGGATGGGGAATGATCAGGTCGGGCTCGCTTATCGCCCGCGTTCCGAAGAGGAGGATGTCGATATCGAGAGTGCGAGGCCCTTTGAGCCGTTCCCGACCGCGGTCGCGCCCGAAGCGAGCCTCTATCGCGTTGACGGCCGCGAGCAGGGCGCGGGGCGAGAGCGCGGTCTCGCCCATAACGGCCGCATTGACGAAATCGGGTTGATCCTCGACGTAGAGGGCGCGCGAGCGCCAAAGCCTCGATAAGCGCGCTCCGTCCAGGATCGACGACAGCTCCGAGAAAGCGCCGCGGACGATCCCGGCCCCGTCCCCGATGTTGGAGCCGAGACCTAGGAATACCCGAGCCATCGGCTAGAACAGTCCCTCGTCCTCATCGGCGGAGGATGCGCTCGTCTTCGCCGTGGCCTGTTTGGCCGGCCGCCCGGGACCGCGCGCGGCGGTCGGATTCTCGGCCACTGCCTCGGCCGCCTTGCTCGATGCCGCGCGAGGCGAATCGGCGGCCGCCTTCGGCGCTTCGGCTTTGAGCTCCGGCGTTGGGGCGTCAGGATGCTGCGCGGAGAAGATCAGAGCCCGCACGCGCTTCTCGATGTCGGCCGCCGCCTCGGGGTTCTGCTCGAGATAGAGCCTGGCGTTGTCCCTGCCCTGCCCTACTTTCTCCTCGCCCCAGGTATACCAGGCGCCCTTCTTGTCGATGACGTCGTACTTGACGGCCGCGTCCAGGAGGGAGCCCGCCCAGGAAATGCCCTTGCCGAACATCAGCTCGAGCTCGACTTTCCGGAAGGGCGGCGCCACCTTGTTCTTCACGACCTTTACGCGGACCTTGTTTCCGACCGCCTCCTCCTCGCCCTTCTCTATGGTCTCGATCTTGCGGACCTCGAGGCGCACGGAAGCGTAGAACTTGAGCGCGTTGCCGCCGGTAGTCGTCTCGGGATTGCCGAACATGACGCCGATCTTCATGCGGATCTGGTTGATGAACACCAGGATCGTCTTCGATTTCGAGAGCGTGCCGGTCAGCTTGCGCAAGGCCTGGCTCATGAGACGGGCTTGGAGGCCGACGTGGGCGTCTCCCATGTCGCCTTCGATCTCCGCCTGCGGCGTCAGGGCGGCGACCGAGTCGATGACGATGATGTCTACCGCGCCCGACCTGATGAGGGACTCGGCTATATCCAGGGCCTGCTCTCCCGAATCGGGCTGGGAAACCCAGAGATCGTCGATGTTGACGCCGAGGTTCTTGGCGTAGACCGGATCGAGCGCGTGCTCGGCGTCGATGAAGGCGGCTATCCCGCCCTTCTTCTGCGCTTCGGCTATGGCATGGAGGGCGAGAGTCGTCTTGCCCGAGGATTCCGGGCCGTAGATTTCGATAACGCGCCCGCGAGGGTAGCCGCCAACGCCGAGCGCCTCGTCGAGGAGGATGGATCCCGAGGGGATGACATCGATTCCCTTCATGGCATCGTGCGACCCGAGCTTCATTATCGAGCCCTGGCCGAATTGCTTTTCTATCTGAAGGCGGGCGGCTTCCAAGGCCTTGAGCTTCTCGTCCATATCCGTCACGGCGGCCCCGGCCTGCGCGGTTTCCTTCTTGACCATAATCCCTCCGCTTTATTTCGCCGACCGTCGAATCGGTCGATTGAAGTCCACAGCACTATACATCCAAACGGCGGGGAAAAAAAGACGACGGGCGAGCGGATCGGGGTTCGACCGATCTCAGGTTTTCCGGAAAATCTCGAGAGGAGGCAGGCGGGATGCCCTGCTCGCGGGTATGAGCGAGGCCAGAAGGCACAAGGCCAGGCTCGTCGCCAGGACTGTCGCCAACTCTCCTGGATGGATATGTATCGGGATGCGCTCCAGATAGTAGGCGGGATCGAGGAGGCGTATCGGGGCTCGAGGCGGCGAGGAACCGGAGACGCCGGCCCAAAGCCGAGCCGAAGCGTTGACGATCCGCTGGACGGCCGAGATGATATCGTTGATCCTCCAGGCGAGGAGGGAGCCGAGGCCTATCCCGATCAAGGTTCCGGCCCCGCCGATCGCCAGGCCCGTAATGACGAAGCTGCGTCCGATCAAGGCCGGGGAGGCGCCGGCGCTTTTCAGAATAGCTATGTCCCTCCTGCGCTCGAGGACGAGCATCACCAGGGCCGAGCCGACGTTGATGGCCGCGACCGCGACCGCGAGAGCCATGACGAGGAGGAGGAGGGCCCTGGTCGTGGCGAAGGACCTGAAGACGTTTCGCTCGGCCTCGGGCCAGGTCACGACATTCCAATCGGGCGACAGGGCGGAGATCGCCGAGGAACGGGGGATCTCGAGGTTGCCGAAGGGGTCCTCGATCTTCATGCCGATGATCGTTCGGGATTCTCCGGGCCAGAAGATCCTCGAACCGGCGCGAAGGGAGATGAAGGCCCAGAGAGCGTCGAGCTCGCGATAGCCCGCCGACACGATGCCTCTAACGCGAAACACCGAGATCTTGGGAAGCATGGCCGTGTCTATCCCTCCGTATCCCGGCCTTTCGGTCATGACGCTGACGGTATCGCCGACCTTGACTCCGAGATCCCTGGCAAGAGGCTCGCCGAGGAGTATTTGGTTCGTGGAATCGAGCTTCATCTCCCCCTCGCGGAGCTTGAGATAGGCGACGGTTCCCGGATCCTGGAGGAAGGAAGGATCGACGGCCCGCAGGGCCGTTCCCGCCGTGTTCGAACCCGCTATCGCGACGCCGTAAGCCTGCATCTCCGGAAAGGCCCTGATACCGGGCCGAGCCCTCAGGGCTTCGGTCGAAGCCTCGAGCGCGGCGAGATCGACGACGGCGAGAGCTTGCGCCTGCAGGTGATAGGTGCCGGTTTCGATATATCTCGCGGTGATCCCCTGTATCATGCCGTCCGCGACCACGAGGACCAGGACGAGCGGAACTATGCTCAAGGCCACGCCGATGATCGCGCCGCGCAAATAGCGCCTCGCCGGCGCGTCCGGGCGAAGACCCGCGACCTCCTTTCGACGGCGCGGCCGAAGGCCGAGCATCCGGCCGGCGAAAAAGAGGGTGGCGCCCGGATTCACGAGGGACCGAGCCTTCCGCCCTCGAGCCGATAGCCGAGATCGGCCTCGGCGGCGAGCGACGGATCGTGCGTCGCGAGGACGAGGGTCGTGCCGTAGCGTTCGGAGAGGCCGAACAGGAGCTCCTTGACGGAACGCGCGCTGTCGACGTCGAGGTTTCCCGTCGGCTCGTCCGCCAAGACGAGGCTCGGCCTGTTGATGAGCGCGCGCGCTATCGCGGCCCTCTGGCGCTCGCCTCCCGAGAGCCGCGAGGGAATATGGTCCAGGCGCTCGGCGAGCCCCATGTCGGAAAGGAGGGCGGCCGCGCGCTCGAAGGCGTCCCTTCGCTTTCCGCCTCTCATGTATGCGGGCATGGCCACGTTCTCGAGAGCGGTAAAATCCTTCAGGAGGTAGTGGAATTGAAAGACGAAACCGACGGCTGTCCCGCGGAATTCGGTCAGCTCCCGCTCCTGGACGGAATCGAGATGCCACGCGCCCACGCGCACCGATCCGCCGTCGACCCTGTCCAGCCCCCCTAAAATGGATAAAAGCGTGCTTTTCCCGCAGCCGCTCGCGCCGGTGATCGCCACGCGGGAACCGGCCTCGACGCTCAAGTCCAGGCCGCGGATCACGCGCAGCTCTTCGGCGGCGCTCGCGAAAGTCTTCTCGAGGCCGCGGCATTCGATCAAGGGCTCATTCATAGCGCAGCACCTCGGCCGGCGCGAGGCCGGACACTCGCCCCGCGGCGCTCGCGGCGGCGGCCGCCGCCGATGCGATAGCCGCTGCCGTGACGAAGAAAGTCTCCGGGAAGAGAACGCGCACGGGCACCTCCATGAGGTAGAAATACTGCGGCGAGAAGATGCGGAAATTGGATCCTCCGAAGCTGCCCAGCATCCGCGCCGCCAGGTCTACGGCCCCGTTTACGATGGTCTCGACGAGGGAGAAGACTCCGTTGACGTTCACGGCGATCAATAAGCCGATGACGAGGCCGACGATCGCCCCGCCCGAGCCGATGGCGAGGCCGTCCAGGACGAAGATGCGCCGCAACTGTCCGCTATCCGCGCCCATCGCCTTGAGGACGGCGATGTCCTCGGTCCTCTCCGCGACGGCGCGCCGCATCGAATGGAAGATATTGACGCCTACGACCAGGAAGATCAAACCGATGAGGAGCATCATTACGGTCTTCTCGGTTCGGAGCGCGCCGAAGAAAGCCCTGTCGTAGTCGCGCCAGTCCTCGACCCTGTCGGGCCCGAGGCCGAGATCGGACAGCAGTCTCGCAGAAAAAGCCTCGTCGGAATTCCTGTCGCGGAGCTTGATCCCGTAGGTGTAGCGTTCGACGGCCTTCGCGGGGAAAATCGAGGCGCCGACGCCCGAGGAGAAAGGCAGTATCGCCATCCCGAAGTCGAAATCGAAATAGCCCGAGCGGAATAGGCCGTCGATGCGCACCTTCACCGACTTGGCTTCGATGCCTTCCTCGCCACCGGCCGAGACGACGAGGATCTGGGCCTCGGAACCGGGGGCCAGGTCGAGATAGCGCGCCAGCTCGGCCCCCAGGATGAGCCCTCCCCCGCCGTACCAGGGGGCATCCGCCTTAAGCCCCTCTATTCCGAGGGCGCGCATCATGCCCGGATCTCTCTTTTCGGAATCGTCGGGAATGGCCCGGAGCGTAAGGGGAAAGGTCCTGCCGTCGCGGGAGCTGAGGAGACAGCGCGTCTCGGCGAAGGGCAGGACGCTTTCGACCCCGGGCTCGGCGGCGATTCGCGCCACCAGGGCCGAGTCGATGCCGCCGGCTCGCCGGTCGTCGACGCGGATGTGGAAACTCGATACCTGGAGGATGGAGTCGATGAATCCCAACTGAAAGCCGTTCATGACGCCCAGCACCACTACGAGGGCGGCGACGCCTATGGCTATGCCGGACGCCGCGAGCAGGGAAGAGGCCGAACCGCCGCTCTCCCGCCTGGTCGCGAACCAGCGGCGGGATACGAAGCCTATCCAAGCGGGGATCGCCATCAGTACTCCCTCGTTCGAGTGACGACGCCGTTCGAGTAAAATTCGTCCTTGACCTTCAGTCCGCCGACGTAGGTGGCTTTGACGAATAACTGTCCGTCGTCGTAGAGCTCTTCGACCCGACCGTTCTTGGTGTAGTCGACGGACAGGACCAGGCTCCCGTCCCTGAGCGTCTCCTTCCTCGTCAACGTGCCGCTTTCCGAATACATCATTTTCTCTTCGCTTCGATATTCGCCTTGGCGCGTGGTCTCCTCGACCAGCCTCCCCGCGCCGTCGTAGCGGTATCGGGTCTTGGCCGGCGGCCCCTTCGTCGGGGTAAGGGTCTTCGAGGACATTCTGCCGTCCTCGTCGTAGAGCGTCTCGGCGACGAGGCCAGAAGCCTTATCCTCGGTTTGAACGGAGTATAGCTGCCCCTTATCCCCATAGCTCCTCCGCTCTACCGAAACCGCGGCTCCGTCCTTCATGGTCTGGACCATCGGTTACGCGACCCGATTCGTCGTAGCCGAGTACCGTAGTGGTTTTCCCCGCAATCCAGGATGCCTGGGGTACGGCTCCGGAGGATATCATGCCCACGGAAATCGTGCCCAGGTCGCCATCGGAGTCGACCCCGAGGAGGCGGCCGTCCCTGTCGTAGCGATAGCTCTGCGTGCCGACGACTTTCCCCGCGGCGTCGGCGTATTCGACCCGCTCGAGCCGGCCGCCTTCCCTGATGTAGCTACGGGTCCGAACAGGAAGAGAGGAAGAGTCGAAGAAGGTCTCCTTCTTGAGCGCCCCGTCGGCGTAGTAGGATATCTCTTCGGTCAGGACCGTATCGCTGTAAACGAGGTCTTTCGAGCCATCGGCGATGTGCTCTACCCGGTCTTCGCCCCTCGCCGCGCCGCCGACCAGCAACAACAGGATCGCGGCGGCGAGAAGAGAAGAATTCACGTGTCGATCCCTAAGAATCCGTCGAGGAATCGTCCGAGATCGAAGGCTTCGATGTCTCCATAGCCCTCCCCAGTGCCCACGAAGGCCGTCGGCAGGCCCAGCTCCTTTCCGAGTCGGATCGTCATGCCGCCTTTGGCCGTCGAATCGTGCTTGGTCAGGATTATTCCGTCGATCTTCACGGCTTCGGAGAATGTCTCGGCTTGCCTGAGCCCATTCTGGCCCGTCGTCGAATCGATCGCGAGAAGGCGGCGATAATCCGCGCCGTCGGCCTTCGCCGCGACGACCTTATCGATCTTGCCGAGCTCTTTGACCAGATCGGCCCTCGTATGCATCCTTCCGGCGGTATCGGCGATGACGAGTCCCGCCCCGTCGGCCCGGGCGGCGTCTATCGCGTCCCATAATACCGCGCCAGGGTCGGATCCCGGCTTCTGCGCGACGACCCGAACTCCGAGCCTCCGGCCGTGGATCTTTATTTGATCGATCGCCGCCGCCCTGAAGGTGTCTCCCGCCGCGAGGACGACGCCCTTGGCCGAGCCTTCGCGCAAAAAGAAATCCGCCAATTTCGCGCAGGTCGTCGTTTTCCCTACGCCGTTGACGCCGAGGACGAGGAAAATGCTCATCGCTCCCGGTCGGGGCCGGATGCTCGTCTCTTTCCCGTAGCGCGAGAGGATGGATCGCAGCTCGAGCTTGACCTCGCGCGGCTCCCTCATGCCCTTGGTCCTGCAGGCCGCGCGCAGCTCGTCCGAAACCGAGAGCGCCAGACTGCCCCCGAGGTCTCCCTCGACCAGGAGATCGGCTAGTTCCTCGAAGAGGGAGTCGTCCGCGATTCCGAGGCGAAATAGGTTCCGGATCCTGTCCGCGAAGGTCATTGTATAGCGTCTCCAATCGTATCAACGCGCGGAGGCGAGATACTTTATCAGGTGGGTGATCATGAAGGTCGCGGTCACCCCCGTCGCGGCGGCGGCGGCCCAGAGGAAGGCGTACGAAACATAGCCCGAGCTCAAGAGGGAGGGATCGCCCGAGCGGGCATAGGCTTCGGAGTACCCGTTGTAAATACCCAGACTCAGGGAGGTGACGGGAATCGAGAGTATGAACCATCCCAAGGATTGATAGAAGCTGTCCTTCGCCGCGAGGATCCTGCCCTTCGGCCCCAGGCCGTCCGAGGGACGGAGATCGATGTGCAGATCCGACTCGCCGGAGGGAGGGAGGACGAGAGTCTGCGATTCCCTGCCCTTCGCCTGAGCGGTGACGATGCGCCGGCTCCCGTCCAGCGGGATGGAGATAGGCGATTGTCCGAGCGGCAACGAATCTACGCTGATCTGGGCCCCCACGGGAGAGGTGGTCAAGGATACGCTTCCCGTGGCGAGGGGCTCGAGCTTCAAGTCCACCGACTTTTCGTCCCCGGGCTCGAGCGCGACGTCTATCGATCCCGGGGAATAGCCGGCCGCGGAAGCGTAAAGGTGGAGAGTCTTTGGGCGGTAGGCGTAAAGTATCGGAGGGTTGCCTCCGAAAGGCGTTCCATCGACCACGAGCTCGGCGGAGGCGGGGCTGAGCCTGACATCGAGGCGCGCGAAATCCCGTCCCGCCGTCCATCGCTCGAGACGCCTGGCGAATTCGTCGGCAAGGGGGCCCGGATCGTCGACCGAGCAGAAATCCTTCCATGAGAAGACCTCGCGGCCCAGATCCGCATCGTAGCCGTCGACGCCGACCGTGGCATAGCCGTCCCGAATGGCGACCGTCCCGGTCACGAGGAGGTCCACGTTGGCGCTTTTTGCGGCCTGGTCGAGTCCGGTCGTAGGCGCGTCGATGAGCCTGCCCTTCGCATATCCATCCCAGAGTCGGGCGGCCAGATCCTCGGGTTTCTCGGGCACATCGGTTTTTTTGGGCTTTCTCTCTTCCTCGAGCTTCTTTTCGGCGTCCGAGACCTGTTGATCCGCCTTGGATATCGCGTCCCTCCAGGCTCCTGCGTCGAGAGTTGGATCGAAAAAGCCGAGGGCGCGCGCATCGAGCTTTTTCGCGAGGTCGTCTCCAAGGGAAAATCGGGAGCGGAGCTCGGCAAGGGAGGCGATTTGGGCCGCCGTATCCTTGGAAGTATGCCGACTGGGCAGTGATTTCAGGTCCGAGGCTATGAGGAGGGGAATGGTGTCTTGGAGCGAAGAACTCGTCCCATCCGCGCTGGCGCTGGCGATGATGAAGCGCGCTATGCCGAGCACCCATGGCGCCGGACCGGCAGGAACCGCCGGGGAGGCGGCGGCGGAAGTAGAGGAAGGAGCGGCGGTCGCCGTCGATGCCGCGGTCGTCGACGCGGTATCGGCCGGAAGTCGAAGGCCCGTCGCGAGGAAGGCGAGCATCAGGATGATCGGCTCGTGTTTTGGCCGGGACCGCATGGCCCTCCCCCCCTACAGGTCCTCGTCGTCGTCGCCGCCGGAATCGACCCCCGACGCGCCGCCTTGCCAACGCCAGCGCATGAAGGACTCGATAAATGGGTCGATGTCGCCGTCCATGACGGATTGGACGTTGCCGACGGAGAATTTATTCCGATGGTCCTTGACCATGGTGTAGGGCTGGAAGACGTAGGACCTGATTTGAGAGCCCCAGGCGATCTCCTTTTTTTCCGAGGCGAACTTGGCGTTTTCCTTCTCCTTCTCCTGTTTGTAGTATTCGTAGAGCCGGGATTTCAGGACGCTCATCGCGACGTCCTTGTTCTTGTACTGGCTTCGCTCGTTCTGGCAGGTAACCACGATTCCGGTCGGCAGATGGGTCATCCTGACGGCCGAATCCGTCTTATTGACCTTCTGGCCGCCGGCCCCGCCGGATCGGTACGTGTCTATGCGCAGGTCCTCCGGCTTTATATCCATATCGATCGAGTCGTCGAGCACGGGAAAGATATAGACCGAGGCGAAGGAGGTATGGCGCCTGGCGTTGGCGTCGAAGGGCGAGATGCGGACGAGGCGATGGACCCCCGACTCGCCCTTGAGATAGCCATAGACGTAATCCCCGTCTATTTGCAGGGTGGCGGACTTGACCCCTCCCTCCACCTCGAGGAGGTCGATGACTTCCGCCTTGAATTTCCTGCGCTCCGCCCAGCGCGTATACATGCGAAGGAGCATCGATGCCCAATCGCAGGCCTCGGTTCCGCCCGTTCCGGCATGGATCGAGAGGAAGGCCCCCGACCGGTCGGCCTCGCCCGAAAGCAGCTCGAGTATCGTAGCCTTGTCGAAGCGCTCGGTGACATCCTTGAAAGAAGCCCGGATATCGGGCTCCATCGAATCGTCTCCTTCTTCCTTGGCCATCCTGAGAACGTCATCCAGGGCTTCCGAGTCGGTCTTGAGCCTGGTCCACGTTTCGAGCCTATCCCTGAGCTGCTTTATCTCCGTCATGATCCGGCCCGCGCGGGAACCGTCGTTCCAGAAACCGGGCTCGGAAGTCAGCTCTTCCTTTTCAGCGATCCTCTTCTCGATGGCGACGGCGTCAAAGACGCCCCCAGATATCGAGGATCTCCTCGCGGAGCGAGGCAACGGGAGCCGCGATGTCGTCTAGCATCATATCCTCCAAGGAATGGCGCGCGGACTCTTACTCTCTCGGCCGGGCGGGATCGCGAACGATGATCCTGCGCCATTTATTGTCCTTAAGGACGGTCATGGCCAGGGTCCCGTCGACGGGGAATTGGTAGAGCCTTATGGTATCGTAGGAATCGGTCACCTTGTCTATGTCGCGCTTGAGGGCGGAAAGGAGCTTGCCCGAGATCGAGGCGCATTCGAAGCAGGCCTTTTGCACGCGCTCGAAGCCGTATTGCGGTAGTAGGTTATAGAGCGCTGCCCGGGAATCCTCGCTGCCCATATCGCAAACCACCGAAACGAACATGGGGCAATGGTATCGGAAATCGGCCGAACCGTCAATTCGAAGCCGGTCCCGGCGAAAGGCTCCTGGAATTCGTTTCCATTATCCGATAATAATACCAATATGAAGACCCGGATAAGAAGCGCCCTTCTCGCCGCGTTAGCCGGCCTCCTCCTCGCTTCCGGCTTCGCCTTCCCCCAGGAGGGCCCAGCCGCGCTATCGCCCTTTCCTACTCGACTGAGGACGGCGGTGAACGACGATCTCATCATCTTGACCTGGGTGGATTCCCCGAAATACACCGGGAATTATGTCGTATACCGTTCCGATGCGCCCCTGACCCCCGCTAGCTTCTCGACGGCCCTTCGTTTGGGGGATATTCCTTCGATTGCGCAGACCTATAGCTATGCGCCTCCCGATTCCAGATCCTATTATTTCGGCGTTTTCGCCCTTTCCAAGGAAGGCTCGCCCTATCAGGTTTTCCTCCCCGCCCAGAACGTAACCGCGGACGGCATTTCCATCGGCAAGGCCGCGACTCCAGCCCCGAAGCCCGTCGCCAATTCCGCCGAAGGCGCTCCTGGGGCCCCATCGCAGCCCTTCGTCTCCGATATAGCCGCCAAGGTCAAAGGCGATGCCATCGTCATTACATACAAGGCATCTCCCAAGTCTCGCCTCGTCCTCTATCGAGGCGTCGCCTCGATTAGCGGGGCTCCGGATCTTTTAGACGCTACCCTCGTCGCGGCTTTCACCGATAGAAACGGCAGTTTCACCGACTATCCCGTTCCAGGGGTCGATTATTTTTATGCGCTATTGGGAGAAGAGGACCTAAAGGCCGGCAAGATCCTTATCGCGCCCGGCGTGAATTCGTTGACGACTTCCGTGGAAGTTCCCGCCGGAGCGGTTTCTTCGGGGCTATCGGCGCCTCCCCCTTCCAGGACTCCTCCCCTTCCCTATTTCCTCTTGGAGGAAGGCGATTTCGGCGATGACTCGATGGCCGAGTACGACGGCCTGGTCCCGGCCAGGCCCGTTTCGCCCGAAACCGAGAAGGCCATCTCTTCGTTGCTCGCGCTGACACCGGCCATAAAACCCCTCATGCCGCCTCCCCGAAACCTGACGGAAGAAACGGCCGCGCCATCGGGCGGAGAAGACTATGCCCTCTCGCTGATAGTTTCGGATAGGATCACCGCCAAGGATTGGCCGGCGGCCGTGGACCAACTGCGCGATTATCTTTCGCTCAACCGGAGCCCAAAGGCCGCGGCGCGCGCCCATTATTACCTCGGCGAGGCCCTGACCTACATGGGCTTGGCGCGCGAAGCCTTCTTCGAGTTCCTTTCGGCCCGCGATTCCTATCCGACGGAGACCGAGCCTTGGATCGAATACGTGCTCTCTACCCTGCGCGGCTCCTCTCAGGGATAGAAGCGGTAAAGGGTCTCGTGGGTCCAGGCTTCTCCCGGCGCGAGGCGGGCGGATGGGAAGGAAGGCCTGTTGGGCGAGTCGGGATAGAGTTCGGTTTCGAGGCAGAATCCTCCGTGCCTTTCATAGACCGATCCCCGTTTTCCCGCGACGGCGACGAGGAAGTTGCCCGAGTAGAGCTGCACGCCCGGCAAAGTGGTCGCCGCGGTCATGCGCCTGCCCGTGGAGGGTTCCCTGATTTCCGCGAAGTCGGCGAGGCCAGGCGCCTTTCTATCTATGACGAAGCAATGGTCGTAGCCGCCCGCCGCCTCTATGTCCCTGCCGATGCGCTTGGCCTTCCTGAAATCGAAGGGTCCGTCGTCGACGGCGACGGGCTCCCCCGTCGGGATGAGTCCGGAATCGACAGGAAGGTACGATGAGCATGCCAGGGAGAGCTCGTGATCGAGTATCGTGCCTTTCCCCTCGCCCTTTAGATTGAAATAGGCATGGTTCGTGAGGTTGACCACGGTTTCGGCGTCGGTGCGCGCCGTATAGGAAATGGAGAGCGCCCCTCCTCTTCCGAGCGTGAAACTCACGTCGACAGTCAATCGGCCGGGATAGCCTTCCTCGCCGTCGGGGCTGATTCTCGTGAATTTCACGACCGCGCCCGAGTTTCCTTCGGATGCCTCCGCCTTCCATACGAAGGCGTTGAAGCCCTTGAGCCCTCCGTGAAGATGGTTTTGGCCGTCGTTGACCGCTAGGCTATAAGCCTTGCCTCCGAGGCTGAATCGTCCCCCGGCTATGCGGTTCGCGTAGCGCCCGACCGTCACCCCGAAGAAAGGATGCTTGGCGGCATAGCCGCTCAGCGTCGAGGCGCCTAGAAGGACGTCGTCGCATCCTCCCCGCCCGTCGGGAAGAAGGATGGAAACGAGAGTGGCCCCGTAGTCGGAGAGAGTGACGGTGATGTCGTCCGATTTCAGTATGAACAGGGAACATTCCTCGCCGCTCGCGAGGAGGCCGAAAGGCTTGCGTTCTACGGACATTGGGCGCTCCTTCTTAACCGAGTCTATAATATTTGCCGAGCCGACGCTCGAAGGCGCGGGCGGGAAGCCAGCGGCTCAGATGCGCGCAAATCCGCCGCTCGACCGATCCCATGGTCTTCATCGGCGCTGCGTGCCGCGCCGCAAGGGTATTGTAAACGGCCCTCGCCGCGATCAGGGGATCGGCTCCGCCGGCCTCGTCCCTCGAGAGGATGCCCGAAGCCGATTCGAGCGATGGCTTATAGGCGCTGGAAGCCGAGAATCCGACGGCCAGCTTGCGATTTTGCCCGAAGCCCGTTCGAAACGACCCTAGCGCGATGAAGCTCGCCTCGATCCCGAAACTCCCGATTTCGAGACGAAGCGATTGCACCAAGGCCCGGAGCGCGCACTCGCTAGCGGAAAAGAGCCCCTGAAAAGGCGTGGCTACGATGCCCTCCAGTCCGCCGACCACGACGATGCGCCCTTTCCCCTCCTCGCGCATTCCGGGAAGGAAGGCTTTGATCGCGCGCAGGGTACCCAGGTAATTGACATCCATCATGGATTCGGCTTCTTCGATGCTCGAATCCTCTATGGAGCCTATGAGACCGGAGCCCGCGCAACAGACGAGGGCGTCGACTTTCCGTTCCGCGGCATATATCTTGTCGGCCGCCTTGACTACGGATGCGGTATCGGTGAGCTCCATCGGGAGCATCTCGAAGAATTCGTCGGCCTTTCTTCTATAAGAAGCTGGATTACGGCAGGTACCATATACGCGGTTTCCTTTTTTCGCGAGAAAGGTAGCGCAGGCGTTGCCGATGCCGCTTGACGCCCCGGTTACCACTATCACGCTCTCGCGATTGTCCATGAGCGTTGGCTCCTTGGATGACAATCCTACCGTGAATGAACTCTCCCGGCAAGGGACTTTCGCTTGACAGAATGCGGCTCGGCGGGTTATAGGGTCGCATGAAAAGTCCCAACTCGGGCATTCCCGCCGGGCTTGCCCTCTCCTGCCTCTTTGCGGCCTTGTGCTGCGCCGGCGCCTATATTTCGATACCGATTCCGATCGGACCGGTGCCTCTGTCGCTTTCGAATTTTTTCGCGGTGCTCGGGGGCCTCCTCCTGGGGCCGCTTTATGGGGCTTTGTCCATCGTCCTCTACCTGGCGCTCGGCGCGCTGGGCTTTCCCGTATTCTCGGGTGGAAGCGGCGGCCTCGCCCATTTCATCGGGCCGACGGGGGGGTATTTGCTGGGTTATGCGATAGGCGCTTTCCTCGCCGGCGCCGTCGCGAGGAGGCGCGGCATGATCGAATCCATCCTTGGATCGGTCCTCGGCTTTGCTTCGATCCTCGCCGTCGGCGCCGTATTCCTCAAGTTCATCGCTAAAATTCCTTGGGACAGGGCTATGATCGTCGGGATTCTCCCGTTTATCGTCGGCGATTCGATAAAGACCGTTCTCGCCGTGATCATCGCCCTTCGATTGGGCCCCTTCGTCGATTCCCTGACCGGACGACGCGTTCATGGCCCCGCTTGAGCCTGCCCTGCGTACGGAGGCCCTCGGGTTTCGCTTCGCCGATGGCGCATGGGCTTTTCGCGGGATCGATTTCGCCTTGTCGGCAGGGAAAATCGCGGTGCTCGCGGGGCGTAATGGCGCCGGCAAGACGATATTCGCCAAGCACCTCGCCGGCCTCCTCGAGCCGACCGAAGGACGCGTCTTCGTCTCGGGATTGGATCTGCGCCGGGTGACGGGAACGCGAGCCGAAAAGGTCGGCTACGTGTTTCAGGACGCTCGTCTCCAGGCCGTGGGCGAAACGGTATTCGACGATACCCTTTTCGGCCCGACCAATCTCGGAATCCCGCCCGCGCAGGCCAGATCCAGGGCGAAGTCCGCCCTCGCTGCCTGCGGCCTCGTCGAAAAGATGGACAGCTTCGTGCATACGCTATCGGGAGGGGAGCTTCGCCGACTCGCGATAGCCGGAGTGCTCGCCATGTCGCCGGCCGTCGTGGTCCTGGACGAGCCTTTCGTCAATCTGGATTTGGAAGGCGTACGTTCCGTGCTTAAAATCGCGAAGGATATGGCCGAAAGAGGCGTCGCGGTACTGGTCGTCACCCACGAAATCGAAAAGGTGCTCGGCCTGGCCTCCGACTTCTCGATAATGGACGGCGGGCGGATGGTCCTGTCCGGCGAACCGTCGGCGATTCTCGCGGCAGGCGTCGAATCCTATGGACTTCGCGATCCCTTCCGAAGCCGAAGCGGCCTCGAGGAATTGCAGTGGATCGATTAGGACCGGCTGCCTCGCTCGATCCGACCGCGAGGCTCCTGTGCCTCGCTCTCCTATCGTCCGCCTCCCTGGCGGCTCGTCCTTCCTTCTCGGCGGTCGTCGCCGTTACGGCCGTCCTCTTATTGAAAATGGCGGGTCTGTCCTTCGCGAGGATTCTCCGCGATTCCGCATTCGTGGCGGTCTTTTTGCTTTTCGCCGCGGCGCTGCGGTATTTCGACTTCTCACGGGATGGCGCCGACCTTCTCGCGGCGGCAGGGAATATCGGAGCATACGGGGCGAGGCTTCTGGCCGCCTTTCTCGCCGGCCGCCTTTTTTATGCCTCGACTGGCCTTTCCGAGCTGCGCGACGCTACGACGAGGATAGCGCGGCGCCTCCCCCTGCTTCGCAGAGCGGATCTAGGCCTCGCGCTTTCGATGGTCATAGGCTTCATACCCCTGATCCTGGCCGAATGGTCGGCCTCGCTCGAAGCCGCTCGATCGCGAGGGATGCCGCGACGAGCCAGCCTCGCCAGGCAGTCTCTGTTCTTGGGGGCCTTTCTGCGAAGACTGATGCTGCGAGCGGTAGCTACGCCGGAAGCCCTCGTCGCGCGGGGTTGGACGAAGGATCGCGGAATCGCTAGCTCGAAATGGAGAATGCGGGATAGCCTTTCCCTGCTCGCGTGCATATGCGCGCTCGGCGCGGCCCTGCTTCGTATTGTATGAAATAGTCGACTTTATTAATCTTAATTATTTATGAATTATGGAATTCGCCCCTATTGCCCTTCGGTGGGAAAGGGCCGTGACTACGATCTCGACGATGGCCTCGGGCTTCCACTTTTCGGTATTGATCACCAAGTCGGCGACGCTGAGATCGTCATTGTCGATTCCGTAAATGGTCAAATAGCGCTTATGGTCGCTCTCGTCGCGTTCCCGAGTGAAGGCGAGCTTGTCCGAAAGCCTGGCCCCTTCGCGTTCGTGAATGCGGGATGCGCGAACTGCGAGACTCCCCGCCAGAAAGACCCGCAAGTCGGCGTCGGGAAGGAGCCACATCGCCAAACGGGAGCCGATGACGCAATCGCCCTCGTGGGCGAGCTCGACCTGTTTCGCGTCCAGGGCCCTATCGTAGGAATAGTCGGGTTCCTCGTTGGCGAGCCGCAACATCTCTTCGAAGGAGACGCCATTGTCCTCGGCCATCCTACGGAAGGTATAGTTGATCAGCTTGACGCCCAAGCGATCCGAGAGGAGTCTGCTCACCGTCGAATTGCCACAGCCGCTTTTGCCCGAGATCGCTACGATGCGCGCAGCCATGTGCTCTCCTTCATTCGATATTCCGCAGTTGTTCCCTGATGTTCTCCAGGGCGTCCTTCAGCTCCACCACCGCCCGGCTTACGTCGAGCAGCATGCTCTTCGAGCCGATCGTATTGACTTCGCGGTTCATTTCCTGGCAAAGGAAATCGAGCTTCTTCCCGGGAGAGGACTCGCGATCCATTATATGGGCGAAAGACTCGATATGCGCGTCGAGCCGGGAAAGTTCCTCGTTTATCGTATATTTCATCAGCGCGGCGGCGATCTCCGAAAGTACCCTCCCCTCGTCGACCGCGTCGCCCATTACCTCCCGGAATTTGGAGCCGAGCTGGGCCCGAACCGTCCTGTCGATCTCGGGGACGAGCTCCCTGACGATGCCGACCGAGCTCGAAACCCGCGCCAGCTGGGCCTCGATGTCCCGGCGGGTGGCATCGCCTTCCTTTCGTCGGGTGGACTCGTAATCCGCGAAGCAGGCCTCCAGTTCCGGATGGACCCTGGCCCAAAGCGCCTCGTCGTCCACCTCGCGATCGAGGGAGACGACTCCGTCGAAGCCGATTACCGAATCGAGGCTCAAAGGTTCCTCGATGCCGCAGGCCTCGGATATTCGGGCCAGGACCGATGCGACCGCCTGGGCGGCCGCGATGTCCGAGCTCGCCTCCACGGGGGCGTCGAATTCCCTGACGCGCAAGACCGTCTCGATCTTCCCGTGCACGATCCGATCCGAAAGGTAGGAGCGGAATCGGGGCTCGAGTCTGGAAAGGTAAGGAGGGAGAGATATCGCGAGATCGAGGTAGCGATTATTGTAGGATTTGATCTCGAGGCTCGCCCTGAAGCCCGTCTGCGCTATTTCCCGGTGCGCGAAGCCCGTCATGCTCTTGATCATCCTTCCGCTGCTCCTTTCCCGAAACGCGCGAGCAGAGCCTCGCCGAGCCTCCAATTGTCGCCGGCGCCCATCGTCAGGAAGAGGTCCCCCGGTTTCAGGAGGTCGGCGATGTCGTCGAGGCCCTCCAGGACCCCCTCGAAGAAATAGGCCGGTCGGGAGGCGGACCTAGCCTCAATCGCCTCGAAAAGCTTTCGGCCGCTGACGGCCGGATCGGGAAGCTCGCGCGCCGAGGCATAGATGCCGTGGAGGACGACGACCTCGGCTTCGTCGAGGCTGGCCGCGAAATCCCCGAACAGCGCCTTCGTCCTGGAATATGTGTGGGACATGAAATCCACGACCAGGCGCCTATTCGGCCAGAATTCCCTGATCCCGCGGATGGTTTCGCGGATCGCCGTGGGATGGTGGCCGTAGTCGTCCATGAAAAGGATTCCGCCGGCCTCCCCGAGGATCTCGGAGCGACGCTTGGAGCCGGAGAAGCGGGACAAGGCGTCCCGAAGGGCCGATAGATCCTCGGGGCCAGGTCCTGAATCGAGGGACCCGCGCGCTCGCCTTTCGCTTGCGAGAATCGATAGGGCGAGGGCGAGCGCCGCCGCCGCGTCGAGGGCGATATGCCGACCGGGCACTCGAAGGCCGAACTCGAGATCGAAGCCGGCGAGGCGGAATCGGGCCTCCCCTCCGTCGCTCCCATAGCCGATGAGGCGAAAGGCCCCATCGGCCGCCGTTCCGTAGGGCGTCAACGCGAGGTCCGGGCGCTCCGCCGCGATGTCGCGCGCGGCGGCGGTGGCCCCTTGGTCGTCGGCGCAGTAAATGAGCTCGCCTCCCGACGGCAGGAGGCGAAGATAATCGAGGAATGCCGCATATATATCGGCAAAGGTCGGGAAGAAGTCCTGATGATCGCTCTCGATACTCGTGAGCACGATCCGCGAGGGCCTGAAGCGGAGGAAGTGACGCCTATATTCGCAGGTTTCGGCGATGAAATAGCGTTCCCCGAGAATCAGGGTCGAACGGCCCGAGAAGCCGGAGACCGCCGAGCCGGCCAGGACCGTGGCCGGCAGCCGGAGAGCCGAGACGAGGCAGCCGGCGAGGGCCGTCGTCGTCGTCTTGCCGTGCACGCCGGCTATGCCGGAAGAGTCCGAGCGTCTCGAGATCGAGCCCAGGGCTTCAGGGTAGCTCATGATCGGAAGTCCTCTGCGCGCGGCCTCGCGGAGCTCGGGATTGCTTTCGCGGTCATAGGCCGCGGAATGGACGACGAGGCGCGTCTCCGCCGGAATGTGGCCGGCCTCGAATCCCCGGCTGACGATCACTCCGAGCGACTTGAGTATGGCGTCGGTATAGAAGACGTCGGGAACGTCGCTTCCGGAAAGCCTGGCTCCTCGCGCGGAGAATATCTCGGCCAGGGCCGCCATTCCCGTGCCCTTGGCGCCGACCATGTGGATGGGAAGGCCTTCGAGCGATTCGGGGAGACTCGGGTCGTCGGACATGGAGTCAGGACCACAGCTCGAGGCTTATCGATACCCTCCGCGCGGAAGCGGGAGGGATATCCAAGTCCCAGCCGAGAACGACGTCGCAGCCCTGATAGGAGGAGGCCGCAGGATTCGAACCCGCTTCGGGGACGATGGGCTTGTGCACCAGGTCGAAGGGAAGATCCGATCGGATCTCTATTCTTTCGTCCTTGGCGAGGTTGGCGAGCCTGAATCCGTTCAGGTCGGGCTCGAGGCACCTGCGCCCGGTCTCGAGCCTGATTTCCTCTCGGGCTCGGAGGCCCAGGAGCTCCACCGATTCGGCGCTGAATCCGGCGGCGAGATTGAACTCCACCCCGATCCGCAGGGACAGCGGCGACGTCTCCCGGTTCGATATCTCGTAGTCGACGGATAGGCCTGCCCTTCGGAAAGAATAGACCTTCCCGACGGAGAAGACGCGTTTCCTGCCTCCGAGATCGGCCTCGCCCTCGCGATAGAGCGAGGCGACGCTCGCGGGCCGCTCGGCGTCGACGAGGGCATAGCGGGCGTCCGCGAGATTTCCCCTATCCTCCCCGAAGGAGCCTTTCTCGGAAAAATGATCGCGAAAGCAGAGCCTGCGAGGCCCCTGCACGCGAAGGTCCATGACGTTTACGTAATTCGTCCTCGTCTTGAAGGAATCCAGCTCGGATAGACAGGCCCCGCGAAGCTGAACGTAGGCGTTCAGGTCGGCGCCTTGGTACATGATCTCCTTCGCGCCGTTGAAGTCGATGTCGGCCGAGATGATCCCCGGGGAAAAGGAACCGCGTTGCCTGGTGATCTTCTCCGCCTCTATCAAGGCGGCATAGGCCGCCGCCCTGACGGACAGCCTGGCTATGCCTCCTTCGGGCGCGGGCCAGTAGGCGCCTCCGCATTGCGCCTTCCAGAGCTCTTCCTGGGCGGTCTTCTTTCGCGATTTGTCGCCCCTGAGCTGGCTCACCAGGATTCTGACGTAATGCATCTTGGCATAGAGCGCGAGGCTCTCCTCGTGCCGCAACAGGAGGCGGCGCGGGCTCCCGATGGCGGCGGAGGGATATTCCTCGTACCGGGCGGAATCGCTCTTGGGCGGAGCCTTCCTCGAGCGAAGGCCCGAATCCGAAGACTCGAGCGGCATGCTCCGTTCCATGAGGAGGGCCGAGGCGCAACTGGGGAAGTAGGCCCTGGTAAAATCGCGCGCGCCCTTGACGAAGCGCGAGGGCGTCGTGGTCTCGAACCGAAGCGCTTCGCGCTGCAGTCCCGCGAAGCTGCGCTCGAAGAAGACGTCCGGCGACTCGAGCTTGGAGGCGGACCACAAGGCTCTGGCCGACTCGCCGGGAAAGAGGAGGGAATAGAGCGGCCGCTCGCCCAGTCTCGACGCGAGGGAGGACAGGGCCTCGACGATCGGCATGGGATGCGGGAAGCTCTCCATGGCGTCGTAGGCGGGGAAGACCAGGAGGCTCCTGCCCTGGTCTTCGGTCATCACGGCGCTTCCGAGGCTCTCGGACTCCGCTCCCGCCATGCGAAAGTGCCTTTCGGTGAGAAAAGTATAATCGAATCCGCAGGATTGCAGGGTCGATGGGAGGCTGGGCTCCCATGCGTAATCGGGTAGCCAGCAGCCCCTCGGGCGCTTGCCGAAGGATCGGCGGATGTAGGTCGTCAGCAGCTCGATCTGCCCGAGGCGATCGGGACCGGGGATCAGCGGGAGGATCGGAGCGTAAAACCCGCCGCCGAGGAGCTCTACCTGCTTGCGGAGGACCATTTCCTCGAGAAGCATGATGAACTCCGGGTGTCGGGATTCCAGCCAATGGAGGACGGTTCCCGAATAATGGAGCACCGCGGCCAGGTCGGGAAAGCGATAGAGGACCGACAGGAGGGGACGCCAGCAGACCTGGTAGGTCTCCTCGAACGATTGTTCTTCCGTCCCTTCGGGCAAGAGATTATATGCGCCGATTATGACACTACTTCTTTGCATTTATCGATTGTCCTCGGGGTTGCGTAGCCTAGTATATACTAGGGCTTGGCGGCGGGCAAAGGGTGACGGCGCTTTTTTTCGGCTCCCGCCTGCGCGATGGCCCCCGCAGGGCATCGCTCCGATATCTCCTGCCACCGGCCGCCGATCGAATCGGGGTTCTCCCGCGCGAGCTTGCCTTCGAGCGAGAATTCCGAGCGGCCCGAGCGCCTCTCGCATTCGCCGCATGCCGTGCAGGCGGCCGCGCAATCCGCCGATCTCGATTCGGGCCACTTCTTCGACGAACAGGCGACATACCAGGATTGGCTTCTCGGGAGCATGGAAATGACGCCCTTCGGGCAAACCCGCGCGCATTCGCCGCAACCGGTGCAAAGGGACGGATCCACGACGGCGAGGCCGGATGCTATGCTGATCGCGCCGAGGGGACAGGCCTCCGCGCAGGTACCGAAGCCGACGCATCCCTCCTTGCAGCGCTTCGGCCCGCCGTACGGCTCGACGGCGCCTCGGCAGTCGTGGAGCCCGTCGTAGGGGAATTCCGCCACGGCGACGCCGCGGCGGCCGCCGCATCGGACGACCGCGCGGAGCGAGAGAGCGCGCCTATCGCCGGGCCGCGTCGCGAGGGAGGAGCGGAGACGAGTCTCCAGGCGCTCTCCTCCCGGAAGGCAGAGCGCCGGATCGGCGCCCTCGAGGTCGATGGCCGCGGCATAGGCGCGGCAATCGGAGCGCCCGCAGAGACCGCAGTCGAAGCCGGGAAGCATCGCCTCGAGCCTAAGGGTTTCCGACGCGGCCTTCCGGCGCCTCCTCCAAGCGGAGGACAGGAAGGATGCCCCGAAGGAAAATGCCGCGGCTGTCACGAGGACGATGGCCAGCTTTAGCCACATCATGCGGCTAGCCCGTCAATCCCTTCACGAATGCCGAGTCTATTCCCATGAAGGCCAGGGCCATCAGCCCGGCGGAGATGAGCATGGCCGGCGCGCCCTTGAAAGGCTCGGGCAGGTCGCTGAGCTCCAGCCTCTCTCGGATCGATTCCAGGAGCAGGGATACCGACCAATAGCCGAGGCCGGCCGCCGAGCTGGCGATCAGGGCTTCCGGCAAGGTATACCCGCCGCGCGAGACGATGAGGGCCAGGCCGAAAACGAGGCTGCCTACTACGAGATCGTCCGCGTCCTCGCCGATGCGCGAGAGCAGGGCCTTCCCGGACGACGAGGCCGCGCGGGAAAGGAATTTGAGCGCCGGTACCGCGAAAAGGGCGAAGAAGAGGACATCGAGGGAGCCGAGGCCCAATGGAAACAGGACGAGGGTATGGACGACCCATAGGAAGAAGGCGGCGAGCGCGTTGACCAAGGCGAGGGCAAAAGCCGAAGGAAGAGAGCCGAGACCTCCGCGACCGCGATTCGGGATCGATCCGAGGCCATAGGTAAGGAGGGCATTGGAGGCGAATACCGACGTGACGACGATGCCGATGTAGCTCATGGCGATTTCCTTCCGCCCGCGCCGACGAGGGCCCTATAGGCTGCGACGACGAAGCCGAGGAATATGAAGCCCCCCGCGGGGGAAACGAGAATGCCGAGGGGAGCGGCATCGGCGAAGACGAGGCGCGTCGGGGACAGGCCCGGGACCGGAAGGGTCAAAGTCCCGAGGCCGATGAGTTCGCGCGCCGAGCCCACGAGGGCCGCCGTAAGGAGGAACAAGAGCGCCTCCAAGGCTATCGCCCCGAGCCGGGACTGGCCATCGGGCCCGAAGCGTCCCAAGGACGAGGCGGATCGCCGCAGCGTGGAGAGGCTGAGGCCGCTCACGGCGAGGAGGGGCAGGTATACCCAGAGCCCGGTCGCTATCGCCGGCGAATACAGGAGGACGCAGAAAGCGTAGGCCAAGGCCAGCGACGCGGAAAGGGCGAGCAGGGCGGGAGCCTGAAGCCTATCGGCGACGACCGACCTCAGGGGCGGCGCGACGGCGCCGAGGACGACGGCGCAGAAGGCCGCCCCGAGTCCGTAAACCGTAGCCTCCGCCAGATTCCTGGAGACCGCTATCAGGGGGCAGATGCCCACCAGCCCCGCGAGTATCGGATTGGGTATGAATCCTTCCCTTCTTCCGCTCATGACTTGGCTCCCGAGGAGGTTTTCGCGATTTCCCGTACGGTTTCGGAGGCGCGGGCCAGCGTCTCGTCCGCGCCGGGGAACTGACCGACGAGGTCCTGGGCCATGGGCGCGAGGCGCGAGGCGGAGCTGCCGAGCAGGCGCAGGCCGAGCAAATCGCCGTCGGTGGAGAACGAGGCCCCGACGAGAGCCGAGCGCTCGGGCGAGCGGAGGCTGAGCACGATGCCGTATGAAAGGCCCGAATCCTTTTGGACGCTGAAGACACAATTGAAGGCGGGATCGTCGGCGCGCTCGGAGACGGCCACGGTCGCGCCGGTCTCGGAAAAGGCGTCTCGCTGCATCGCGACCGAGCTCGAATCCGCCACGAAGGCGATCGTCCCCACGATGAAGGCGAGGAAGCCGAGGACCGAGGCGACGGCCAGATTTTCCATCGCCTTTTCGCGTTTGCTCACCGCCACGGCCTTTCTCTCCTCAGCCCGCCGTCTTCGCCGACTTGGAAACGCGGCGCCGGAACGCGGCGACGTCCATTCTCGCCAGCAGCGGGACGACGCAGTTCATGACGATCACCGCGAAGGCGCTTCCCTCGGCCGAGGAGCCGAAGGAGCGGATGACGAACGAGAGCGCGCCGATGCCGACGCCGTATAGGACCATCCCCGCCCGGGACGAAGGCGAGGTGACGGGATCGGGCGCCATGAAGAACGTAACGATCAGGAAGGAGCCGCTGAGGATCGAGAAGAGGACGTCGCCGGCGAAGAATCCGTTTCCGAAGGGGAGTCCCCCGAAGGTCCAGGCCAGGAGGCCGAAGGAGGCGACGATCGAGGTCGGTATCTCCCATCGTATCATCCTGCGCGAGAGGAGGACGATGGAGGCGGCCAGGATGAGGATGGCCGAGAGCTCGCCCAAGGCTCCGGTCTTGTTCCCGATGAGGAGATCGATATATCCGCCGGGCAGCTCGGCCCCGAGGGGAGTGAAAACTACCCTGTTAAGGGCATCGGTAACCGAGGCGTCGAGGCCGCTGAATTTCATCCCTCCCGCCCCCAGGACGGCCATGGGATCGGAACCGGCGAGGGCGGCCGGGGCGTGAAGGCGGACGAAGGCCAGAGGCGTCGCGCCGCTGATACCCGCGAGACCGGTGAACTGCCCCGGCTGCGGCCAGGTCCGCATCGCCACGGGCCAATTGACGAGGGCAAAGACGATGCCGGCGAGGGCGGGATTCATCCAATTCGAGCCCAGGCCGCCGAAGGCTCCTTTTACTACGGTGACGGCGAATAGCGAGGCGACCGCGGGAATCAGCGGGAAGATGCCCGCGGGCATGGCCATTCCGACGAGGAGGCCGGTCAGGAAGGCCGAACCGTCCCAAAGGGTGAAGCGGCGCCGTAAGCCGTCGAAGACGGCCTCGCCGGCGAGAGCCCCGCCGATGGCAGCGGCGACGGGAAGGAGGGCCGAGTATCCGAAACAGAAGACTCCCCAGGCCAGGGCCGGCAGCAGGGCGGCTGCCGTGCCCCACATGAGGGAGGCACTCGTGCGCTTGTTGAAGACGAAGGGCGCGTCGCCCATGGAGAGAGCCTTGGCGCGACTCATCGGCCCGAGGCTCCGCGAAGGGCGGCGTCATGCGGAACGGGTCGGGATCCCGGCCCGTTCCGCAGCTCGGAGGAGAAGGCGGCGACCAAGGGAACGCGCGCAGGGCAGATATAACCGCAGCAACCGCAGGTGGTGCATGAGGCGAGCCCGAGTTCCATGGCGCGATCGCGCCTGTTCCGTTGGAGGAGTCGAAACAGCAAGTCCGGATCGAGACGTTCGGGACAAACCTCCGCGCATCGTCCGCAGCGAATGCAAGCAGTCTCGAGCGTGGAGCCGATCTCGAGCGCGTCGAGGGCGATGACCGCGGAGGTAGTCTTGGTGACCGGCGTATCGAGATCGTATACCGAGGTCCCGCGCAATGTCCCGCGAAGGACGAGCCTGGCGGGCGAGCCGCCGAATCCGCCGCATTCCTCGACCAAATCGCCGATGGGGGTGCCTATCCTCGCCTTGAGCACGGCTTGCCGCTTGAGGGCGCCGCCGCCGACCGAAACGTAGCGCTCGATCATGGGCTTCGCGAGGACGATCGCCTCGTAGGCGGCGAAGGCGGTGGAAGGTCTCACGAGGATCACGTCGTCTTCGTCGAGCTTCTTCGAATCGTCTATCGCCTCGAGAAGCTGGCGGGGCATGTCCT
Source organism: uncultured Spirochaetota bacterium (assembly GCA_963778775.1). Lineage (GTDB taxonomy): Bacteria > Spirochaetota > Spirochaetia > Treponematales > Rectinemataceae > UBA1306. The sequence continues at coordinate 34,310 of CAVZVX010000144.1, forward strand.
GCGGATAGCGCGTATCGAGGGAGATCCATTCGGAAGACTCCCCTCCGTCGGAATTTTCGGGGATTCGGGGCGTTTCGGTCCGATTCGTCGCGACGATCGTCTTTTGAGGCGAAAGGATACTGCGGAGTATCGCCATCCCTTCCATCACTTCCGTGCCTTTGTCCGCGAGGAGCCGGGTTTCGGCGCGAAGGTGGGGCTCGCATTCGACCGCGTTGAGCGCCAGGAGGCCGATGCCACGCCTGTCGCCCAGGAGATCGAAGAGCGGCATGCCGGGGGCCTCGGTATCCACGACCCCCATGTCCCTCAGGCAGACGAGCATCTCGTTTCGACCCATGCTCCGCCAGAGGTAGCGCTCGTCCCTGCGCCCGAGACGATCGAAGGAGCCTTCGAGCGCGATCACCACCGCCTCGGCCTGGCCGCCTTCCGGAAGGTCGGTCACGCGGATGTCCCGCACGACGCCCGGGATCGGAGAGTGCACGTTGGCCGAAAGAGGGCCGTCGGCCCTGCCGATGACCATGCCCTCCCTGACGTACTCGCCCCGCCGCACGACGCACCGGGCCTGCGGACCAGCGTGCTGCTTCAGGAGAACCACCGCGCCGTTGGGGAGGAACGCGTTCTGGGCCGCATCGCGAGGCTGCCATTCGAGGCTCGACTCGATCCGGATGCCGCCCTGCCGGAATGTCCGTGAAGGTCTCATGCTTCCTGCCGTAATTCGCCGGATGCCACATCCCTGGCGAAGGGAACGCCGACGAGGATTCTTCCGAGAAGGGGAATCAGAAGAAATATATACAACAGGACTTCGATCGACGCAAGCGGTCGCCCGATCCGGCCCTCGACCGATGCTTCGCGTCCCGCGATCGCCCTGCCCTGCGAAAGGAGCATGCCCTCGATGCTCAGGGACGGGACGGCCTTATACGCGGCGCGCGCCCAATCGTCGTCGAATTCGACTCCCTGCGAGCTCGGATCCCCGGCGCCGTCGTCGGCGGGGAGCGGCATGCGAACCCGCGCGAAGGGATCGGGCCGGGCCTCCCCTACCCGGAGGTAGGGGAGCGCTTCTTGAAGGGCCCTGTGCTCGAGGTAGGACGCGAGGCCGGGAAGGGCATCCCCCTTTTCGAAGGACGCATCCTCGCGCGCCTCGACGAGCAGGGGCCGAAGGCTTCCGCGCCCGGGGAAAGGGAGAGGATACACCGTATCCGCGCTCGGGACGGGCGCGGGCGAGAATGGGAATTCACGGGCGAGGCCCCACAGGACGATGGCGGCGCAAGCCAAGGCGACCCTGATCCGGCCCGTCCATTCCGAGCCTCGAGCCGCGCTTCTTCGCCGGGCGGCTATGGGTATCGGAACGAAGCGAGCTCGGAGATCGAAGCGCGAATCGAGCAGGGCGTAGCCGACCAGCGCCGCGAGAGAACCGAGGAGGGAAAAGCCCACGGAAGGCGACAGGGAGGGGAACGCGAGCAGGGATAGGCAGGCGACCAATGGGCAGGGCGAGCGGAGGCAGGCCTTGGCGGACGAGGGATTCGAAGGTCTTCCTTATCCGGCGGCTGCGGCGGAATTCCTCCAAAGGTATCTCGAGGCTATCCGCCGCCTCGGTAAGCGCCAGGCCCCAGAGCGTCGCGGCGGCGGCGGCGGACAAGCCTCCCGCGGCGAGGACCGCCCAAGGCAGGGCCAAGGAAAGCCTGAAGAAGAACCCGTCGAGCCTAAGGCCTCCTGAAGCAAGGAAAGATAGCCCGCGGGACGGCGGGGAAGTCTTGCCCGTCGTCCTGGCCCTCGCGGGCCTCGCCGTGCAGGAGATCAGGATGATCGCCATGAATAGGAAGAAAAAAAGCGAATGGAATCGCCCCGAGGCGGCCTCGACTCGGTTTCCGGGGACCAGGTATCGACCTGCCCATGCCCCGAGTCCCCGCTCGATACGCGCCTCTTGGTCCGAAAGCGGAGGCGATTTTATGTAATACACGCGGTAGGGAAGGTCGCCTACGCTCCCGTGGAACCAGCGCGAAAGTCCCTGAAGATAGGAATCCAGGCGCGGATCGCCGGGAAGGAGACTCGCGTCGGCCCCGGCGAGGGTCCTGGTCTCGAGGCCGGCCCAATCGGAGACTACGACCGGCTCGGTCGATTCGGACAATACCGCCCGTACGCCGACCTTCGAGAGGCTCGAGAGTACGTCGGCCTCGCTAATGGACGCGTCGACGAGAAGGACGCGAAATCCTTTCCATTGGTCGTCCTCGTTCCTAGACGGGGCGGCGGAGCGCGCCATCAGTCCGAGACTCAAGGCGGCGAAGAGCAGCGATACGCCGGCTGCCGACCGTCCGATAGCCTTCGTGACTCTTGGCGGTCGCATCATAGGCCCTAGAGCGTACAGAACGCCAGGGCGATGAAAAAGCCGAGAAGGCTGCCGACCAGCACTTCCGCGGGGCTATGGCCATGCACTTCCTTCAAGGGACGATAGTTGAAGCCCTCGCGGGCGTTGAGTTCCTTGCCTATGAGATTGATCGCCTTGGCCTGAAGTCCCGAAGCCCGCCTCACGCCCATGGCGTCCCGGATGACCACGAGGGCGAAGAATGCGGCGAGGATGAAGAGATTGGTATTGGGGCCTTGACGGAAGGCTATCGCGGTGGCGATCGAAACGGCCAGGGCCGAATGGCTCGAGGGCATGCCCCCCGTCTTCCAGAAGAAGGTAAGCATCACTTCGCGGAATTTCCGCGCCCGTGAACGAAAAATATTTACAACCGCTTTAAGGAATTGCGCGGTCAATAGACTGAAAATCGCCGATAGGAAGACGGGATTCGTGAAAAAATCCGCTCCTTCGGGATTGGTTACGGCACTCACCGCCCAATTTTCCCCGCCAGCGAGGGCCTTGTCAAGGCGCGCTATTGCCGCGACGAGGCTCGTATTGACCCCATGGGGCCTGGACGCGTAGATTCGTCTCTATGAGTACCGGCCCGGAAGGACGCGAACTGGTCGCCGGACCCGATGACGCGGGCAGGCGGCTCGACAAGGTATTGCGCGCATATCTCGACAATTCCACGCTATCCGAAATTTATTCCGGCCTGAGAAGAGGCAGGATACGGGTAAACGGCCATAAGGCCGCGCCCGAGCTTCGGCTGGACTCAGGCGATAGGATTTTCCTTCATTCCTCGATGGCGGTCTCGGACAAGGGCAGGGATCGGCCCGCCGTCCCGGAGGCCGAAGGCCTGCGCGAGATCGCCGAAATGCTCATCCTCGCCACCGAGGACCTGATTTTCGTCAATAAGCCGAGGGGCGAGCTCTCGCAGGGCCCGGATGGACTCGAGCCCAAGATACGCAGAGCCCTCTCCGCGCGTTCCTCCTCCTCCCTTTCCTTCGTCCCCGGGCCTCTGCATCGCCTGGACAGGAATACCTCGGGAATCCTTACTTTCCCGCGAAGCGCCACCGGCGCCCGCGCCTTCAGCGCCCTCATCCGCGAGCGCCGGATAATCAAGCGCTACCTCGCCCTCGTCGACGGAGAACTCGCGGAAAGCTCCGAATGGCGCGATCGCATGATCCGCGACGGGAAAACGAGGAAAAGCGCCCTTTCCGTTACGGGCGACGAAGCCCTTGCGAAGGCTCATCCCCTCCTGGTCTACGGCGGCCGAAGCCTCCTCCTCGTCGAACTCCACACCGGCCTGACGCATCAGATACGAGCGCAAGCCTCGGCGCGCGGCTTTCCGCTCTCGGGCGATACCAAATACGGGGGAGAGCCCCTCCTCGGCGGCTATATCCTACATGCTCTTTCCCTCGAGTTCCCGGATCCGCCCTTCGCCGACCTGCCGGGACTCGTGATCGCGCCCCTGCCCCCCGGCCCTCGGGAACGCCTTGCCCGCATGTTCGGGGAGGAAGCCCTGCGGGCGGCCTTGGGAGAGGCGCCGGAAGGTCGAAGCCAATTTCATAAGGCAACCGACTTTTGACAGTGGCCAAGGTAGTTCTATTTTCCTCGTATATGGATTACCATAGGGGGATCGGAGGCGCGAATGGGTGACAACATAAGCCAGGGGATGCGGAACGTGAATCGCAGGGTGCCCGCGAATCTCACGCCGGGAATCGTCCTTCTCGTCCTCGTCGCGATCGTCCTCCTCATCGTCCTCTCGACCAGCTTCATCGTCGTGGATCAAACCGAGCGGGCGGTGATAACGACTTTCGGCAAATTCACGAGGATCGCCCAGCCGGGACTGACCTTCAAATGGCCCTTCGGCATCCAGAGGGCCTACCACGTCAAGACCGAAGTGGTGCAGACCGAGCAGTTCGGCTTCCGCACGGACAAGGCCGGCGTCGTAACCCAGTATTCCACGAAGGAGTATCCCGAGGAATCGACGATGCTCACCGGCGACCTCAATATCATCAGCGTGGAATGGATCATCCAATACAAGATCACCGATCCCAAGGCCTGGCTCTTCAACGTCATCGACCGGGAGAAGACGATTCGCGACATCTCGCAGTCGGTCGTGAATCTCCTGGTCGGCGACAGGACCATCCTCGGCGTAATCGGGCCCGAGCGTACCGCGATCCAGGAGACGGCAGTCCAGATGATGAACGAGAAATTCTCCGAGTTCGGCCTCGGAATCAACGTCACCCAGGTGCAGCTTCAGAACATCGTGCCTCCCAAAGGAGTGCAGGACGCGTTCGAGGACGTGAACAAGGCCATCCAGGACATGAACCGCCTGGTGAACGAAGGGAAGGAGTCCTATAACTCCGAGATCCCCAAGGCCCGAGGGCAGGCCGAGCAGCTCAAAGAGGTCGCGCAAGGCTATGCGGCCGAGCGCGTCAACAACGCCAAAGGCGATGTCGCGCGCTTCAATTCCGTTTACGACGAATACCGAAAGGCCCCCGAAGTGACCAAGCGACGGCTTTATTATGAAATGATCGAAGACATATTCAAGGGCGAAAAGAATGTCGAGCTGATAGACAAGCACTTTTCCAATTTCCTTCCCCTCAAGTACCTCGGTCCCGCGACCGGCCCCGCTCCCGCCGCGACGACGGACCAGGACAGCTCTCCTCCGCCGAGTCCGAGTCCAAGCCCGACTCCGACCACGGCTCCAGACTCCGGTTCGACGACGGGGGCGGCCCAATGAAGCGAATGATGATATTGGTAGGGATCGTCCTGGCCGCAATCCTCCTCGTCCTCGTCCTCGGCCCCTTCTATACCGTCAATGAAGGCGAGCAGGCCCTCCTGGTCCGCTTCGGGCAGATAATTCAGACGCAGAAGACGGCCGGCCTCAAGGTTCGCGCCCCCTTCATCGACGTCGTGGTCAAATATCCCAAACAGGTGATGCCCTGGGACGGCGAATCCCAGCGTATTCAAACGAAGGAGAATCAATTCATCTGGGTCGACACCACTGCGCGGTGGCGGATATCGGACCCGGTGAAGTTCTACGAGTCCATCGGCACCCTCGAGAGCGCCTACGGCAAGCTCGACGACGTCATAGACAGCGCCGTGCGGACGGTCATCGCGGAGAACTACCTGCGGGAGGCCGTGCGCGACTCGAACAGGATACTCTCGAGCGACGTCAAGGAAACCTTCCAGACCGGAGACGCCGCCGGCTCGGAGGCTCTCGCCAGCCTCACCCAGAACCAGATAACCTACGAGAAGATAGATAGCGGCAGAAGCGTCCTCTTCGCGGAGATGCTGGAAGCGGTGAAGCCCATCGTGCCCCAATACGGCATAGAGGTGATCGACATCATTCCCCGCCAGATAAAATACTCCGACGAGCTTACCGAGAGCGTCTATAACAGGATGATCAAGGAGCGCAACCAGATCGCCCAAGCCTTCCGCAGCTACGGCGAGGGGCAGAAGGCCACGATCCTGGGAAAGCTCGAAAACGACAAGCGCAGCATCCTCTCCGAGGCCTATACGATTTCGGAGACGACCAAGGGGAAGGCCGATGCCGAGGCCTCGCGGATATACGCCAACGCCTACGACCGCGATCCCTCGTTCTTCGATTTCTGGAGGGCCATCGAGTCCTACCGCAAGACTCTGCCCAGCTTCTCGAAGACCCTGTCGACGGACTTGGATTACTTCAAGTATCTCTACGGGACCAAGGGGCGTTAAGGGATCGTCGCGATGAAGGGACGGCCGCGCGGCTCGATGAAGGTCGTCCCTTTTCGAGGAGGAGCATAAATAGGACTCGCGAGCGCTCATCCCCGGAGCCTTTTCCTGATGTGCCTCGCCTCGTCGATTAGTCTGTGGCCGAAACGACACAGAGAAGCGAGATAAATAAGATGCGACCGTGCATCCTTTTGAGCTAGAATCCGTATTCTAGCCTTTAAGCGGCTTCGGGTTCCCGGGCTTTCGTCCCTCGTCGCCCTGTCCAAATGCTTGATGACGAAATAAAGCTTCCCTCTCCTCTGTCTGGACAGTATTCCCTTCGTGGCGCGCTTCAATCGCCTGGAGACCAGGAATGCGTCCAGGGACTCGATGGATGTCAGGAGACCGTGCAGTTTGTCCGTCGTTGTCCTCTTGTGCATTATGGACCCTGCTCGCAATCGATGCTCCAGGTAGCCGTGGTCGGTGACGAGGGTCCTCGCAGCGACCAGGAACAAGTGCGGGGTGAATTCCTCGTCCTCGTGGATGATGGAACGGAACCTCAGGTCATGTCGCGTCAATAGCTCCCTTTTGACTATGTAAAGCCAGACTACCGAATAAAAAGCCGGAATGCTTCCTAATGCGATGATGGCTTCTTCTCCCGAGGAATAGACGCGATCGAGTCGCCTTCGGTAGCCGGTCAGCGAAATTTCCTTATGTTCTTTTAACGACTCATCCAGGAATGCGGTACCTGAATAGCAGAATAGTTCCATATCGGGCACTTGGCGGAGGGCTTCGCCGAAGCTAGCCAATAGATGCTCCGTCAGACGATCGTCGGAGTCGAAGAACAAGATGAATTCTCCGGTCGCGAGGGAGGCCCCGAGATTTCTCGCTTCTCCCAGGCCTCTATTCGGGCCGTGAACGATCCGCATCGATTCGCGGCTGCCGTAGAGTCTCTCTACGAGGTCTCCGGTGCCGTCTGTCGATCCGTCGTCTATTATTATGACCTCATGGGGGAGCGCCGATTGGGTCAGTATGGAATCGACCGACTCTTCGACGAAGGGCAGGACATTATAGGCTGGGACGATGACGGATACCGGCACCGAGCCTTTGCTTTCGCGGCCCACGGGATAGGGCGGTCGAGGCGGCGGCTCGCAATGGAATCCTTTTTCGTCGATCATCCAAGAAGTCGGAATAGCCATAGGATCGACATGGACTATCGGACTCAAGCCTTCCCAGGCGGCCGCGGCGCCCCTGTTTTTCGGCAGGTAACGGGCCGATTTCAAGTTCATGAAATGCAGGTACAGGAACTCTCTGTTTCCGTCCCTCGAGTTGGTCAGGCGTCCCTTATTCCAATGCCAAGTAAGGGGATGAATGGAGCCTCCATCCAGCCAGGGTCGGTTGGAAAGAATAGTGCTATAGGCCTCGAAGAATAAGGCGTCTTGCCTGAGAGAAAAGTATCGTAGGGAATCGAAAAGCAGTCTCGCGATCGATTTTCGGGGCTTCGTCAGGAAAAGCTTCGTGAAGTGGCCCTCGTCCATCGAGCGATACTCGGGCCTCTCGAGGATCCGTCTCCACTGCGGAATTCGCATGAACGCCCTTTTATATTTAGCCGTATTCCGAAGAAGCGTAAAATGCCCTGCAATACGATCCGCATGAGCGGAAATTACGCCGTGCTCGAGCATTCCGGCGGGCAAGCCCTTCCTCAAGTCCCCATAGACGATATCTACATCCGTGAAGCCCCAGAAATCGTAGCCCTCGAGATCCCGCTCGTGCAAATATCCGAGAGCCGGCTTCAGGTCGCATAGTTTGTAGGGATCGGAAGGACTGAAATAGATATCCAATCGCGCCGAGACTCTGTCGCAATATTCTTCGAACGACAGGGACACGAAGCGCAGGTTCGCCGCATGATCCCTGGGAATCGCGCAATCGGTGAAAAAAAGCCAATGGATCGATGGATTCTCCCCGCAGGAAGCCCAGTAAAAGTCGATCCACTCCGGCCAGCGGCCGAAATAGGGGATGATGAAGAGGACGCTCCGGGCTTTTACGGTCTTCCCGCCTCGAGGCTTGCCGCTGGCAGGGCCCTCAGGATCTTCCTTCTCCGACGGAATTCCAATATCCGGTTTTTTTAAAACGCGGGAATCCATGGAGCTTAATATACTGATTCCTGAGCAGCCTCATTATCCTGATTACGAAGAGTTCCCATTTCCCCGTCGGAAATTCGTAGGCTTTCTTGAGCGCATCGAAGGTTTCGACTGGCAGGCTCGGCGGCCTCTCGTCCGGGACCTCCACCGAATCGAGGAGTTCTTCGAGGTAGCTTCCTTCGCAGGGGCGCAATGATTTCGGGATGCGATATCTCATCAGGATCTCGTTCCAGAAGTGAAGCGCGAAGGATCTTTCCGCCTTCCTGCGGCACTCCAAGATCAGGCCGGGAGTGAATAGGAGGTCCAGCTCCCGATAGGAAAGCGGATAAAAAGCCTCGACGGGAAGGATGGTAGCTCTCTCCGGATTATCCTTGGCGAATTCGGTCATCAATTGCGGTCCCAAGGTTCCCCATGGGAAAGAGCCGCCCAAGGCTGCCGCCTTCCGGGTCGCCCTTTCCTCGAGAGCCTTCGCTAGTCGAGTATCCCTCACTAACATGACCGCATTATTGAGCGTTCTGGCGTTCTGCGCGCCGACTAGAATGCCCTTGCAGCTCTTTTCGAGCAGCTCGAATTCCTCGGGTCCCTTGATGCAAAAAATATCGGTATCGAACCACCAGCCCGGCTCTTCTCCTAAGACCCGATAGCGGAAAATATTGGCGAAGGCGGCCGGAGAGCCGGTAACGCCCCCTTGATTATAGAGCGACATCTCCCCGGGGGCCGCCAGCAAGGCGGCGTCGACTTTACGCACGCCGGGCGGCGCATCCATCGCGATATCGAAAGCATGCAGATACACCTCCGCTCCGCGTCGCACGAAGGAAGCCAAGCATTGTCGCTCATAGTAGCTCAAGGGAGAGCCATGCCAGAAAAAATGGGCTTTAACGGTTGCGCCCTCCTTTACTATCTCTTCTTCCGGTTTGGCGCTTCACCCGCTTTTCCCTTCAAGATGCCGAAGCGGATAGCCCGGAGCCTTGCGCCCGTATGGCGCGAAACATCCCAGAAATGGTTGCACGCGAGGGTCAGGCTTATCAGGCATATCATCAACAGGCATACGTAGAGCAAGGGTTGCGCATAATCCAGGAAATATAGAGTCAGCGGCAAAGTGGATATCTGGCTGGCCAGCACGAGTATGGCGAATCCGTTCATGACGCGGATATTCTTGACGAGGGAAACGTCGGTTTCCTTATCGATTCCCGTTTGCAACAGATTAGAAATAAACCTTTTCATCATCGCACCGTCCCTGCCTTCATTCCGCCCGCATGGCGCGAAACATGCCGTAGCGGCAGAGCCCCGCGCCGAACGCGAGGCGCATCAAGATGAAGGTAGGGACTTCGCGCATGGATTTGACGAAGCCCCCTAAGCCGAAGCGCAAGAGGCCTTCGGGCCGGAGGAAACCTTGCCTGATCGAATCCAGCCAGGAAGGGAGAGTCTCTGCCGTCCAGTCTCCCGTCGCCACCTTCCCTTCCACCAGTCCGGTCGCCTCCAGCAGCTCGGCGAAACCCTCGATGCTCGAGAATGCCGGATGCGACCATTGATCGAGAAGCTGCCGCATGACCGCCTTTTCCCAGAAGCCTAGAGGCCTGCGGCGATCGTCCCTTTGATCCCAATCGGCGAGGGCCAGCACTCCCCCCGGCTTCAGCACCCGCAGCAGCTCTTTCGCGAAAACCGCCTTATCGGGCATATGGGGGCCTGCCTCGACCGACCAGACAGTGTCGAAGCTGGCATCGGGAAACGAAAGCGCCATCGCGTCGTCGATCTTAAACCGCGCCGACAGGCCGGGAGGAGTCAACTCCCGAGCGCGCCCGATTTGGTTGGGGCTGATGGAAATGCCCGTTACCTCGAATCCGTAATCCCGCGCCAGAATGCGGCTCGAGCCGCCGATGCCGCAACCCACGTCCAAGACCGTCGTTCCGGGAGGCAGTCGATCGAGTCCGGCCCAGCTTACCATCTCCTTTACGAAGTCTTCCTTCGCCTCGAGGAAATCCTTGGGCCGAGGGGGAGAGCCATAGTATCCCAGGTGAATGTGCTCGCCCCAATAGAATTCCAGGATCCCGTCTTCCGTCCATCGATCGTAGGAATCGACGACGGATCCGGACGATCGATATCTGCGAGGCGTAGCCAAATACAGGGCAATGCCGATGGCAAAGACAGCGAGCAGGGAGCCGAGCGTAGCCAGGAATATAGTCACCGGGTTGGCACCTCGTCGATACTATAGCATTTCAGAAAAGCAGCGGCACGATGATCTTCCGATCCAGCGGGTAGTCCGGGAAATGCTCGCGGTACCAGCGGTGATTGGCGATTGCCCGGGGAAAGACATTGCAGAACGTGAAGAAGGCGAAGGCCCAGGCGGCGATGCTCGCCGTCAGGAGGGCGAATCCGATCCATTGGACGATCTCGCCCAGGTAGTTGGGATTGCTCACGAACTTGAACATGCCGCCGAGAGGTATTTTGTACGCGGTTTCGCCATCCTTGCGGAGGGACCTGATACGCGCATCCGAGGCGACGTGGATCGCGAAGCCACAGAGGAATACGACGAGACCGGCGGCGCAGCGAAAGCGGACGATGTCGACGAGGGCGGCCCGCCCTTTCAGGAAAAGATCGTAGCCTATGATTGTACCGTTATTTATATTGAAGACGAAGGCCAGCGCAACCAGGAGTACGGGGAATGAGGGTCTCGACCCGCGTTGAAGCGCCGGGTAGACGTAGCTGCGATATAAATAATGCATCTCCCATAGGCAAAGGCATAGGAGCATGCCAGCCGACCGGTTCCCTGAGAATAGGTAAAAGGCCAAAGGCATAAGGACGGCGGGCGTTTCCATGAGGATCCAGGCCGCCTTCGAGTTCATCTTCGGGCCCCAGCCCGGCCGCGAATGCTTGCCATAAGGAGCGCTCGTGAATAAAAGCGTTATCAGTGCGCCCAGGCCCGCGATGGACTGCGCGGCGACGAGGACGATGAAGAGGTTCTGTTTCAAGCGCCTCCATCCTTTCTTAGGCCCGCGCGTATCCAAACTTTCCAAGGGCCCGACTACAGTCGAATCTAGCATGCGGTGCCCAGGCCGTGAAGATCGGCGCTACCTAATTGCTCCACCATATCCAGTTAGAAACGAATCGTATCTAGCCGGATATTAGGGATATCTAGCTTGATACGGTCTCTATCTAGCTAGTTCCGGTCCATATGTAGCCGGATAACAAGCATACCCAGCTGGAAAATGTTCAATATCCACAAGTAAATGCCAAAAAAACTACTGGTCGCGACTCGTACGATAAGTGATCAGGCCTTCCGCTACCAGTCACGGCGCCGAATCTATGTTCTCGTCGTTGACCCCCGATTAGCCGCTCGCTACTATCCCTCCGGGGGTGGTAGCTATGCGCAGCATCAGGAATCCATTCGTCGACAAGCCGGGCTTTAACTGCTTCGGCTGCTCCCCGAAAAACTGCGACGGTCTTAGGATGAGCTTCACCGAGGAGGGCGAAGAGGTCCTTTCCTCCTGGGAGGGAGCGGATCGATTCGCCGGCTACGGCGGCATCCTCCACGGCGGCATCCAGGCGACGCTGCACGACGAGATAGCCTCCTGGGTCGTCTTCGTGAAGCTCAAGACGGCGGGTTTCACCGAAAGACTCGAGATCGATTACCGAAATCCCGTGCGAGTCGAGGCGAGTCCCCTTCTCCTGCGCTCGCGCCTCGATCGCATGGAGGGGAATAGGGCCTTCATCCGGACGAGTCTTTTCGACAGCAAGGGGAAACTCTGTTCCGAGTCGCTGGCCGTCTACTTTACCCTGCCGCAGCGCATCGCGATCAAGAGAAAGGCCTTTCCCGAGGACGAATCCCTTTTCTTCAGCTGATCCGCCTGAGCCGCCGACCGGGGGTGTCGATCGCGAAGACGCTGCCCTCGCCATCGCCCAGGCCCTCCATGCCGCGAGCCCTTCCGTATCCGGCTTCGAATTCCTCCACAGAAAGCCGTTGCCCCTCGAAATCGGGAAATAGGCTCCAGCGGAGGGCCTCCTCCGGTTCATGAGGCATCCCGTCCGAGCCGAAGAGCAGATCTCTTCCGGGGACGAAGCCGGCATCGTCGATGAGCATCCTGAAAGGATCGTTCTGCGCCAGGTGGCGCGGATCGAGCCTGTCCGCGTAATCGCGCGAGTCCGAATTGAAGTTCGGCTGTACCGAGAGGACGATGCCGGTCTCCTTGCATCGTACGGCCTGTTCCGATGAGATGAATTGGACGTGCTCCAAGCGCAGGGAGGGGAACGCGACGCCGTCCCGCGAAAGGCCCTCGACGCAGCGAAGAATCTGGCCTATGGCCTCGTGACCGAGAGCGTGAGCGGAGAGTCCCGTCCGGTAGAGGGCAAGGTCTGCGAGAAGGGTCGACAGATCGTCGTCGCCGTAGAGGAGATGGCCCTCCGTGCCGTCCGAAAAAGCCCGGTCGAGCGCCGCGCTCTTGGCCCCGAGGGAGCCGTCGAGGAATATTTTGATGCCCGAGCATCGCGCGCGGGCCGCGGCCGAAAGTCCACGATAGACCTCGGGCGTCGCCCAGGACTGTATCCTCTCGGCATAGGGCGAGGCGGCGACGATATCGAGCTCTTCCTCTCCGGTGATCGTCATGTCCTCGAGAGAGCCGAGGCCGAGGGTCTCCATCCTGGACATGAAGCGGGCGAGCTTTTCACCGTCGAGGCCGGCCAGTCGGCTATAGAACGTGAAGAGCCGCGAGAGCGCTCCTTCGCCCCATGCGGAGTCATCGGCCCTCTCGGCGAACTCGGGCCAGAGATCGGCCAACAGAGGCGTCGCGTCGGGGGACAGGGCATAGCCGTGGAGGCTGGCGTTGACGACGATGAGAGGCGGGAATCCGGCGAGGGCCTCGCCGCCCAGGGGCAGGCATTCCGTTCTCCAGCCCTTGACCAGGTTGAGCCTGTCGCGCGGGAGGCCGCCGAGAAGCCGCATCGCCCCGGCCCGGTCGAGGCCGGATAGATCGGGCAAACCTTCGAAGGAGGCATAGAGACTCACGTGCGAATGATGGTCGTGGAGATAGGGCAAATGGACGATGCGTTCTCGGCTCACGGGCTCCTGCCTTTTTCCTTTTCGATCCTGAAAAGCGTAGTCACGCAGTCTTCGACGACGACGCGATAGCGCCGGGCGCGGTCCGATAGGGTAGCGGACCAATTCCTCGGACAGCGGTCGGGGCAGACTCCCCTTACGACGTGATGCTTGTAAAAGCATCCCAGACTCTGGAAGAGGGGCGGCTCGAAACCGGGGCCGACCGTGGCTAATGCCGTCCCGGTATCGGAGTCGGACCCGCACGGAAGCTCGAGGTAGCGATAGGCGAACTCCACTCCGGGCACGAGTTCCGAGAGACTCGCCCAGGCGAGATGGTTGGCGACATAGAGATTGACGTCCAGGAAAAAAGCCAGTCTCCGCCCGGCGCCGGGGAATTGCCGAACCAAGTCCCGCGCTATAGGAAAATGATGCAAGGCCCCGAGCCCGACAGCGATAGCCTCCCCCGCTTCGAGAACCGAGGCGACTCGGAAGCGGACGAGAGACGAATAAGCCTCGCGATCGGCGACGAGGGGGGCCAGGGGCAGCCAGGAGCGGCCGCCCCATGCTGGCAGCGCGGCCTCGGTAGCGAGGTCGCGCGGATTGGCGAAGGGCATGCCCGAAGGGAGACCCTCGCGCGGAAAGACGAGGGCCGCTCGCGGCGGCCATTCGCGGGGCATCTCCTCCCGAGCCATGCTTGGAGCGAGGCTAGACCTTTCTCCGACCTCGCTCGCCGCCACGACGGACTGCCGCGCCGCGGCGGCTTCGGCCTCGGCCACCAGTTCGGCGGTTCGGGAATAGATGCGGTTCTTCTCCCGCTTGAGGGCGGAGGGCGGGATGAAGAGATCGGCCGCCGCGCAGAATCGCGGCGTCCCATCGGCGCCCGGCGTCAATAGTACCTGGGCCTCCCCGTCGAGCTCGGCTTCCAGCCGGAAATCGGCCTCTCCCGATTCGCCGAAGATGGACAGGGCGCGCTCGAGGCCGCCGCTCGTCCTGGCCCGCTCCAAAGCCATGGCCCCGCCCGCCTCGATGCGCGGATGACCGGGCAGATTCGGCTCGGCGGCGATGCCCTCGCCGCTTATGAAGAGGCGGAGTCGCAGCTCCTCCCTCGAGGCCTCATATTCCTCCCGACTCGGCGCCTTTCGGTCGAGATCGCGCGAGGAAATGCGGCGCAACTCGTCGCCCGCCCGCAGGCCCTCGATCGGCCGACCCTCCGACAGGGCCAGGAGCTCGACGCGGGTCCCCGCCCTCGCGCGGACCAGCTCTCGGCCCGAACGGGCTTCGCGAAGCTCGAGGACGGGGAATTGGGCCGCTCGCGAGGGATCGCCCCGCTCGAAGCCGAGGAGGCCGTCGCGCAGACAGAGGGGCCCGGTCAAATCCAGCACGACACGGCCCTCCGCGCTCGAGACGATCCTGCCGGCCGACACTCCGCGCTGCCCCGGGTAGTCGGGGTCGATGAGCCCGGCCCCTCCCCGCTCCGATATCCAGCCCTGGGTACTATCGCGCGAGAAGGCGAGCCTGACCGCCTCGCGCCTCGCGTACAGCTCCTCTTCGTCCGGTCCTTTCCCGGCCAGGCGATCTATCAGGCCCCGATACAGCGAGGCCGCCGCGTAGCAGTACTCGGGGGACTTCATCCTCCCCTCGACCTTGAGACTCGAGATGCCGGCCGCCGCGAGTTCCCCTACCCAATCGCCCAGGTCGAGGTCCCGGCAGGAAAACCAGTGGGCGTCGCGGCCTTCCAGCCGGTAATAGGAACGACAAAGCTGGGCGCATTCGCCCCTGTTGCCCGATCTTCCGAGCACGAGGCCCGAGGCGAGGCAGAGCCCGGAAAAAGAGTAGCAGAGGGCCCCATGGACGAAGCTCTCGTATTCGATTCCGGGCTCTTCCTCGGCGAGGCGCTTCATCTCGGCGAGGCTCGTCTCGCGGGGCAGGACTATCCTGGAAGCGCCCAGCTCGCGCGCTATGCGAGCGGCCCGGGCGCCCTGAACGGCGGTTTGGGTAGATGCGTGTATCGCCATTTCGGGGTAGCCGTTCCTGATGACCCTGGCGATGCCCCAGTCCTGCACGATCACCGCGTCGGGGGGAAAGCGGCGGAGAAAGGCCAAGAGCCTCGCCGCCTTTTCCATCTCGTCTTGCAGGATCACCGTGTTCAGGGCGATATAGAGTTTTATGCCTTTTTCGCGAGCCAGGCGATAAAGTCTCCGGTATTGGAGCCTGTCGAAATTCTTCGCCTGCTTCCTCGCCGAGAAATCGGAAAAGCCGAGATAGAGCGCGTCGGCTCCTCCTTCTATCGCGGCGATGCCCGAGTCGAAGCTTCCGGCGGGAAGGAGGAGCTCGGGAAGGCGGCCGGATATCAGCGTTTGCATTCGATATCGCGCATAGCTGGGACGCCCGCGGCCATCCTACAGCGAGACCCCGATCCCGAGCTCTTCGTAGAGACTAATTCCCTGGGAGCTGCCGGCATTCGGAATCCTCAGTCCAGCCTCGACGATTCCCGTCAAGAATCTGAAGAGGATCAGACGATATCCGACGCCGATCCTGGCCGAATCCAGATTCGAGAAGGGGGCTCCGGCGTAATGGTAATCGTAGGTTCCCGATAGATCGGCGTAAAAGCCCTCGGCGAGGCGACTGAAGGGATAGAATCGAGCCGCGATGCCGACCATGATGTCGGTGTTCGATAGATCCCCGATGCGAAGCGCGGGCGCAAGGACCATGGAATGGACGATGGGAATCGCATATTCCCCTTCCAGCCAGAAGCTCTCGTCATACTCTACTTGGACTCTCAGCGGCTTCAAATCCTGCGGCATGGCCGATGCCGCGACGATCACGAGCCCCGTCAATGCTATCAGGAGTCTCTTCATGGAGGGATTATAGGGCCGCCTCCCCTTCGTGTTCAAGAAAGCGCATCGACCGTCGCGCCCCTTGAACGCCTCGCCGCTTCCATGCGAATAATGCAGTACCGTGATTAGCGTAACCGATCTCGCGCTCGCCTTCGGCGAACGCGTGCTCTTCAAGGACGTCAACCTCAAATTCACTCCCGGCAACTGCTACGGCATCATCGGGGCGAACGGGGCCGGCAAGTCGACCTTCCTCAATCTCCTCTCCGGCGAGCTCACGCCCGACAAGGGCGAGATATCCGTCGGCCAGGGCCGGCGCATGGCCGTCCTGGCCCAGGATCATTTCGCCTTCGAGGAGCGCGGAATCATCGACACCGTCATCATGGGATGGTCGAAGCTCCACGACGTCCGCGCCGAGCGCGTCGCGCTCTACGAGAAGGCGGATTTCAGCGAGGCCGACGGCATCAGGGCGGCCGAGCTGGAGGCCGAGTTCGCCGAGCTCGGCGGCTGGGAGGCAGAGGCCCAGGCGGCGGTCCTCCTTTCCGGGCTGGGCGTCGCCGAGGCATACCACGACAAGCTCATGCGGGAGGTGGACGAAGGCGTCAAGGTGCGCGTCCTCCTCGCCCAAGCGATCTTCGGCACGCCCGACATGCTCCTCCTGGACGAGCCGACCAACGGCCTGGATCTCGAGTCGATATCCTGGCTGGAGGAATACCTCATCGAGTTCCCCAACATCGTCATCGTCGTCTCGCACGACCGCCACTTCCTCAACGCCGTCTGCACCCATACGGTCGACATCGACTACGGGAAGATGAGGATGTACTCGGGCAACTACGATTTCTGGTACAAGATGACCCGCATTCTCGTCCAGCAGCAGAAGGACCTCAAGAGGCGGAACGAGGACAAGGCCAAGGACCTCCGGGAGTTCATCCAGCGTTTTTCGGCCAACGCTTCCAAGAGCAGGCAGGCGACCTCGCGCAAGAAAATACTGGAGAAGCTCGAGCTCAACGATTTCGTGCCCTCATCCAGGCGCTTTCCCTTCGTCGGCTTCAAACCGGATCGCGACGTCGGCAACAACGTGCTCAGGGTCGCCGGCCTCGGCAAGACGGTCGAGGGGAAAAAGGTCCTGTCCGATTTCGACTTCTCGGTCAACAAGACCGACAAGATCGCCTTCGTCGGCAAGGAGCATTTGGCGAAGACCGCCCTGTTCCAGATCCTCGCCGGCGAGGACGAGGATTTCTCGGGCGAGGTCAGCTGGGGACAGACGATTTCCAAATCCTATTTTCCGATGGACAATACCAGGCTCTTCGACTCGGAGCTCTCCATCACCGAGTGGCTCCGGCAGTACACGAGCTCTGAGGACGAGACCTACATACGCTCCTTCCTCGGACGCATGCTCTTCTCGGGCGACGAGGCGCTCAAGCCGGTTCGCGTCCTCTCCGGCGGGGAGAAGGTCCGCTGCCTCCTCTCGAAGCTGATGCTCTCCGGAGCGAACTGCCTCATCCTCGACGAGCCCACCAACCACCTCGACCTCGAGGCTATCGAAGCCCTCAACGAAGGCCTCATCGACTTCGGAGGAGTCCTCCTCTTTACGAGCCACGACCACGAGTTCGTCACTTCCATCGCCGATCGGATCGTGGAGATTTGCCCGGGCGGAGTCATCGACCGCTACTCGAGCTTCGACGACTATCTCGGGGACAAGCAGGTTACCGCCCTGCGCGACCAGTATTATCACGGACACGTCATCGCCGAGATCTAGCGTCGCCTCTCGGCCTTAATGGTAGGGTGAACAGGCCGGAGCATGCGCCGCTACAGCTACGATCCCGCGTTAATAAAGCCATGGTTTTTTGAGGTGGGTCGAATACCCCACAGCTATTCTGCTGACACTACATCGAGCCGCCTCTGCCTGCTCTTTATCATGGCTGTCTCGGCGCAGGACGCCATATCGAGGATGCATGGCGCAACGAGCCGGTATTCTACGAGAGTACCGCGCTTCTCATCTTCGATGAGCCCTGCCGCCTTCAGTTGCGAAAGGTGCTTCGAGGCGACCGACTTCTCTATCCCTACTTCTGCCGCGAGCTCGCAGACGCACCACGTTCGTTCCCGGAGTTTCTCCAACATGAAGAGACGCATCGGGTGCGAGAGAGCCTTGAACATCTCTGCCCGGAGGGCGTATCGCCGAGTTTCCCGTTCGTTCATACCTATAAGTTGCAATGTTGGGCAACAATAGTCAAGTGGGCCTTGACTATTCGATGCTTTGTTGCCATAATTTGCAACATTGGAGGACAGGATGAAAGTTCAGATACTCGGAACGGGCTGCCCGAAGTGCAAGGCGCTCGAACAGCATGCCCGTGAAGCCGTTGCCGAGCTCGGTATTGAAGCCGAGATCGACAAGGTTACGGACATAGAAGCGATAATGGCCATGGGAGTCATGATGACTCCTGCTCTCGCCATTGACGGGACGGTGAAGAGCGTAGGGAGGGTCCTTACGAAAGACCAAGTTGTCCGGTACCTCAAGGGAGGGAAGTAGTATGGCCTGCAACTGTGGTGGAGACCGCGAGACCAATCTCTTTTTCGCGTGTTCGGGTGCCGCGAACACGGGGCTCCTCGCGAACCAGATCATGCGCAAGCTGAACCGAGACGGCGTGGGCGACAGCACCTGCCTCGCCGCGGTCGGAGCCGACCTGTCGGGCTTCATCGAATCGGCGCGGAGCGCTTCGAGGAATGTCGTTCTTGATGGCTGCCCCGTCGGCTGTGGCAAGCGCATCTTCGAGGCCATAGCCGCGCGCATCGAAAGCGCCATCGCTGCCAAGAAGGTTTAGGATGTGGCAGAAGGCTGTCGACTGGTTCGTCTTTGGTGTTCTGGGGCTTGCGAAGAGCTCCGCCTTGGGCTCCGCGGTGAATTTCTTCATCTATGACACGGCTAAGATCTTCTTTCTCCTGGTCATCATCATTTTCGCCATAGCGTTCCTGCGGAGCTTCTTCCCGCCCGAGAAGACCAAGCGCGCGCTGGAGAAGGTACCGGAGTTCCTCGGGAACATTCTCGCCGCCCTGCTTGGAATCGTGACCCCCTTCTGCTCATGCTCGGCGGTGCCTCTCTTTATCGGCTTCATAGAGGCGGGCATCCCGCTCGGAGTCACCTTCTCCTTCCTCGTGTCTGCGCCCATGGTCAACGAAGTCGCGCTGGTCATGCTCGGGGGCCTGTTCGGCTGGAAGATCGCGCTCCTCTATATCGCGAGCGGCGTCGTGATCGCGATCGTGAGCGGCCTGGTCATCGGAAGGCTCAAGCTCGAGCGATGGGTCGAGGAGTACGTGTATAAGCTCCGGAGCGGCGAAGCCGTCATCGAGCGGTTAACCTTCAAGGACCGCCTCACCTACGCCTTCGGCTATGTGGGCGAAATCGTCGGAAAAGTCTGGCCCTATGTCCTCGTCGGCATAGCGATCGGCGGATTCATGCACGGCTACGCTCCCGCCGACTTCCTGGTCAAGTATGCGGGGCCCGGTGTTTGGTATGCCGTACCGCTCGCCGTGGCGATCGGCGTGCCGCTCTATTCGAACGCGGCAGGGGTCATCCCAATAGTCAACGTGCTCATGGAGAAAGGCATGGCGATGGGCACGGCCCTGTCTTTCATGATGGCCGTGACCGCTCTTTCTCTCCCCGAAGCCATCCTCTTACGCAAGGTACTGAAACCCAAACTTCTCGCGATCTACTTCGGCGTCGTGGCGGTCGGCATCATGCTCACCGGCTATGTCTTCAATGCGGTCATCAGGTAGGGGCGGTCATGGATGAATCCACCACGATGAAGAAGCCTTCACACGCGATTCTGTACGCTCTCATGTTCGGCCCCTTCTTCTCCATGTTCGACTCCGGCCTCGTGAACGTCGGCTTGCCGGTGATCGCGAAGGATTTCGGCACGGGGAATGGCATCGTGCAGCTCGTGAAGAACCTGGGCATGGTGATCGGAATTTCCTTCTCGACGCCGGCCTTCTCCTCGCTCATGGGGGAGAGGCCGATAGCCGATGCCGCCGCCTACCTCGAAAGCGCGCGATGGATGTATTGGGGAGCGGCGCTACTTAGCTTCCTGGGAGCGTATATCGCGTCGCTTCGCGGGAAGCTGTCGAAAGCATGAAGCATGAGAATGTCCGCGTCGACTCGCAGACAGGAAGGAAATTACGGCTGTGATCGGCACAGAATGGGTGGATCGGGTCCTTCATGGTCATCATGCTCGTGGGGATCGTGGGGATCGTGGGCCCGCCCATCGCCGAGGCTATCGTGGTCAACCTCGGCGTCGTAGCTCTCGCCGCCCTCCTCATGCTGATCAGGCAGAGGAAAGCGCTCCACCGGCAAGGGCGGCGTGGGAATGACTTCTTCAGGTTGCCTTACCGCGATTGATCGGGTGGCCCTCGGCTTCTACTCCCGACTCGATGGAGTCGGATCTTGCTCGCCGAGCCGCTCGAGCGCCTTTTCCCAAAGCAGGGCGCATTTCGCGTAATATTCGCGATCGAGGCCCCTCGCCTTCTTGGCGAAGGCGCGCGCCCTCTTGGCGGCCCGCTCGGCCATGGATTTGCCCGCCGCATAGCTGGGGTCCCGAACCGACTCTATCGGCACGAGGCCCGGCAAGGCCTTGACCGGCACGCCCGTCTTCCGGAAGACGAGATAGGCGAAGAGCTCGGCGCAGGTGCGGACCTTGCGCTCGTACTCCGGCTGCCCCGAAGGCGAATATTGGAGGTATTGGTGCTCGCGCAGGAGCATTTGGATGCCGCCCAGCTCGGACGCGAATTCGCCCCGCGTCATCGGTCAGGCCCCGCCGCGGGAGCCCCGGCGCGGGCAGGTCATGGGCATACGATCCTGAATACCCGCTTCTTGCCTGCGCGCAGGACCAGGACGCCCTCGGTGTCCAGCCACGTCGAGTCGACGATCGCCTTTTCGTCTCCGACTTTCCTTTCGTTTACGACCGCCCCGCCCTGCTGCACGAGACGTCGCGCCTCGCTCTTCGTCGAAGCCAGGCCCGCGAGGACGAAGAGGTCGAGCACGCCGATCCCCGCCGCCATCTCCGAGCGCGGCAGGGTCTTCGAGGGGATGAGCTCGGCGTCGCCGCCCTTCCCGAAGGCGGCCTTCGCCGCCGCCAGCGCGCCGTCGGCCGCGGCCCGTCCATGGATGAGGGAGGTGACTTCCCAGGCGAGGCGCGCCTTGGACTCGTTGAGTCCCGCGTCCTTTCGGGCCGCCAGCTCGCGGCACTCGGCGACCGGCAGGAAGGTGAACATGAGGAGGAAGCGCTCCACGTCGGAATCCGCCACGTCGCGCCAATACTGGAAGAAATCGTAGGGGCTGACCATGGCCGGATCGAGGAAGAGAGCGCCCTTCTCGGTCTTGCCCATCTTCTTGCCGTCGCTCGTCATGACCAGGGGGAAGGTGAGGCCGAAGCACTCGGCTCCCTCGACGCGGCGGATGAGCTCGATGCCGGCGACGATGTTGCCCCACTGATCGTCGCCCCCGATCTGCAGGCGGCAGCCGTGACGCTTGTAGAGCTGGAGGTAATCGTAGCTCTGGAGGAGCTGATAGTTGAATTCGATGAACGAGAGGCCGGTCTCCATCCGCATCTTGTAGGCCTCGAAGGAGAGCATCCGGTTGACCGAAAAATGCCTGCCGATGTCCCGCAGGAAGTCGATGTAGTTGAGGTCGGCGAGCCAATCCTTGTTGTTGGCGGAGAGCAGGGTCTTTCCGTCGAATTTGAGGAAATTGTCGATCTGACCCAGGAAGAGCCTCGTGTTGGCGTCTATCTCGTCGTAGGAAATGATCTGCCTCATCGTGGACTTGCCCGACGGATCGCCGATGCGGGCGGTCCCTCCCCCCATGAGGACTATTCCGCGATGACCGGCCTCGTGCAGGTGGCGGATCGCGAAATACGGCACCATGTGCCCTATATGGAGGGACGGCCCCGTCGGGTCGCAGCCTTCGTAGAAAGTGAGGGGGCCCTCGTCCATCGCCTTGGAGAGGCCCTCGATATCCGTGCACTGCTGGATGAAGCCTCGCTCCTGGAGCGTTAGAAGGGCAGAGTTCATGCTTTCCTCCGGATCGGAGGCATTATATCGATCAACTTGACAGGCCCGCAAGGGCGGTATAGATTCCGTCTCCGGAGGGCGCCATTGAACGCCTTGATTTCGGTATTGCCGGGTTTCATCACGGAGCATCCCCTCCCCTACGCGTTCTTCTTCCTCTTGCTTTTCGGCTTTACCCTCCCCATCTGCGAGGAGATCGCCGTCGCCCTCGTGGGCGTCACGATGCACGCGACCGGTACCTCCTTCCCGCTCGCGATCGCGGTAGCCTTGCCCGCCATCCTCATCCAGGATACCGTCTATTTCTTCGTCGCCCGGGTTTTCGGCCCCAAGATCATCCGTCACAAGCTCCTGGCCAGGTTCATCAAGCCCGAGCGCATCGACGATGGCGAGCGCTATTTCCTTCGCCGCGGCCCCTTCATCGTCTTCTCCTCGCGCTTCGTGGTCGGGCTCAGGGCTCCCGTGATCATGGGCGCCGGCTTTCTCCGGATGCGGCTCTCCCGCTTCATCCTCTACGATTTCTTCGCGGCTTTGATAATGACGCCCGCCTGGCTCCTGGTCGGCTTCTCGCTCGGCGCGCAGTTCGATAGCCGGGTCGGCCTGCTCACCAAGACCTTCGCTATAGTCGGCCCGCTGGCGATCATCGCCGGAGCCATCCTCATCTATAAAAGCGTGAGCGCGGACAAGGCCAAGGTCAACGCGGAAGCCGCGAGGGAATCCGCCGAAGGGGCTATATGATGGAAGATCGGAAGAGGCGAACCCTGATCGCGCTGGCCTTGGCCTGCCTCGTCTCCTCTCTCGGCTTCGCCGAAGGCTACCATGCGCAGACGAGCGTCGAAGTGGAGGGCGATTACCAATTCCCGTATCATGAGGGCGTCGACGCAGGCGGCCTCGTGCCGATAGCCTACGGCGTCGTCGGCGGCACGGCGGCCCAGCCGCGCGAGGCCGGGACTTCCTGGGGCGGCGGGCAATTGAAGGGCATAATCGACCGCAGCCTCGTCTTTCCCTTCCTGGCGGGTACGGGGGCTCTGACCAAGGGGAACAACCTCGGCCTCGATTTTTCCGGCGAGCTGTCTCCCGTCTCGATCAACGCCAATTTCAAGGTTACCCTGACGCCCGTAGCCTTCTTCAAGCTGGATGCCGGCGCGGGCCTGGGAACCGGCTGGGATATAGGCTTCGTGGGGATGGGCATCAACGACAAAGGCGCCATCGAGCCGCAAAACTTCGGGGGACTCATCTATCGCGGATGGGTAGAGGGTACTTTCCAATTCGACCTGGCGGCGCTGCTTCCCGGCGAATGGAACCACGTGGTGATCCTGGCCTCCGACAAGGCGGAATACCAGGCCTATACCGGGGCCGACGCGAATACCCCGTGGATATGGGAAGCCGACGAGGGCATGGACTTCAACGGCTGGCAGCTCTATGGAAACTACTTCCTGGGCTATCAAATGCCGATCGTCCTCGATACCGTCGGCTTCCTGCTTCAAAGCCAAGGGTGGCTCGGCTCGGTGAGAGACAGATCCACCGAGGCTTCCGGAGGATGGGGCTCGGATTTTACGTACCTCACCTTCGGTCCCCTCTTCGATTTCAAGCTCGGCCGAAAGTCCAGCCTCGCGGTCCTGCCGCAATTCAAGACGGGCATCAAGTGGAACGATGCGACGGCATGGAACCTTGATTTTCAGTCGCGCGTCTACGAGGAGCAGTACTTCTATTTCTACCAGATGGCCTTCGATTATACCCTGGAATTATAGGCATAAAACGCGCTTCGATGCGCAATTCGCTTGCGCCTAGAGGCTTTGCGGTATTATAGTGAACTAAACTTTTGAAGGAGAGGTAGATGGCTACAGTGAAAGAAAGCGCCCCCAAGGCAATTACGAAGGCTCAGATCATTTCCCAGCTTGCCGAGAAAAACGCCCTCACGAAGAAGCAGGTAGGGGCATTCCTCGAGTCCTTCGTAGACCTCGCCTATCGCGAGACCAAGAAGAACAAGAAGTTCGCGATCCCCGGCCTCGGGATACTCAAGCTCAACAAACGCAAGGCCCGCCTCGGACGCAACCCCGCCACCGGCGAGCAGATCAAGATACCCGCCAAGACCGCCGTCAAGCTGACCGTCTCCAAGGCCTGCAAGGACGCCATTCTCGGCCCGTCCAAATAAGTCAGGCGGGGCGTCCGATAAGGCGCCCCGCCCTTCGCCTTTCCGGCCTTTCGCCACTTGATGCGCTCCGCCCCCGGCGGCTACCATTGCGACGTGAAGGAAGCGGAGGCGCACCTCGCCAAATTGTCGGAATCGGCTCTCAGGCGCTATTCCATGATCGCGGAGGGCGATTCGATCCTCGTCGCCGTTTCCGGCGGCAAGGATTCGACGAGTCTCGCCTACGATCTTGCGATGAAGCGCCGATGGTGGCCTCAGAAATATCGTCTACGCGCGATACACGTAGCCACGGATTTTTGCTCCTGCTGCAAGAGAAGCGCCTTGTTCGACCTCCTCTCCTCGTGGGACATCGAGAGCGTTTCCATCGACGTGCCGGTGATCGGGCGGCTGAAGCCCGGTCGCGCCATGAACTGCTATTGGTGCTCGACCCAGCGGCGCACCGAGCTCATCCGCTACGCGATGGCCGAGGGTTTCAACAAGATCGCGCTCGGCCACCATTTGGACGATATCGTCGAGACTCTGATGATGAACATGCTGTACAAGTCGCAGATATCGGGCATGCTTCCCAATCTTCGCTATGAAAAATACCCCCTGTCCATAATCCGCCCTCTCGCCCTCTGCGAGGAGAGGCAGATCATCGCCTTCGCCCAGGAGAAGGGATTCCGCTCGGCCGCGTGCACATGCCCCTATGGGCGCGATTCCAAGCGCCGCGAGGTGCGGGAAAGGATCCGGGAGCTCACGGACGGCTCGAGCAGGCTGAAGCGGAATCTCTTCGCGTCGATGTCGCGCGTGAGCCCGGAGTACCTGGCCTGATGCGATGTAGATAGGAAAATCATGGGGGAGGAGGCTTCGATGACGGATCAAGATACTACTTGGTGGGCCTTCGACGAAGTGGAAGCCTTCATGCGCTCGGGCTTCGAGGCGATAGGCGTTCCCGGAGCCGAGGCGTCGGTCTGCGCCGATGTCCTCGTCTCGGCCGACAAGCGGGGCGTCGACTCGCACGGCGTCGGTCGGTTCAAGCCGATTTACCTGGATCGGATATGGGCCGGGACGCAGAGCCCGGTCACGCGCTTCGAGATCGTGCGGGAGACGCCCACTACGGCGGTGATCGACGGCCACAACGGCATGGGGCATTACGTTTCCAAGCGCGCCATGCAGATGGCGGTGGACAAGGCCGACGAGCACGGCCTCGGAATGACGGTCGTGCGCAACTCGACGCATTACGGCGCGGCCTTCTACTACGCGAGGATGGCCGTCGAGCGCGGGATGATCGGCTTTACCGGCACGAGCGCCCGGCCCTCGATCGCGCCCACCTGGGGGGTCGAGCCCATGCTCGGCACGAATCCCCTCACCTGGGGCATGCCCTCGGACGAGGATTTCCCCTTCATGCTCGACTGCGCGACGAGCACGACCCAGCGCGGCAAGATCGAGCTCTACGATCGCCTCGGCAAGGATCTCCCCGACGGATGGGTTATCGGACAGGATGGCGGGTATCGCCACGATACCCATCAGGTCCTCGAGGACCTGACCAGGGACAAGGCCGCGCTCACGCCCCTCGGCGGCCTCGGCGAGGCCTTCTCGGGCTATAAAGGCTACGGCTATTCGATGGTCTGCGAGATACTGTCCTCGGCCCTGTCGCAGGCGAATTTCATGAAAGCCCTTATCGGTGTCGACTCGGCCGGGAAGCCCGCTCCGATAGAGCTCGGCCACTTCTTCATGGCGGTCAAGGTCGAGGCTTTCGTCGGTCTGGAGGACTTCAAGAGGCAGGTCGGCGAGATCTGCCGGCAACTCCGCGCTTCCAGGAAGGCTCCGGGGGCCGAGCGGATCTATACGCCCGGAGAGAAGGAGCACGAAGTCTGGCTCTACCGCAAGGACAAGGGCGTGCCCTTCAACGAGCCCCTCAAGGCATCGTTTCAGGCGGTAAAAGAGAGGCTCGACCTTAAGCTCGAGCTGCCCTTCTAGGCAAATGCAGATATCGTTCGTTTTTGGACGTTTTTGCTTTACCTCCGGCCCGGACAGTGGCATATTTTTACTTGCCGGCATATCCGAACGATCCGCCAAGTCAGCGCGGGAAAAGGAGGTAGACGATGAATGAGCACTCCATGAGGGCTTGGGTCCGGTAGAAAGTAGAGAACTTGCCAGGGCCTAGAGCCCTTGAAAAAGGACGCGTCCAAACGCGCTCTCCCGGTCGGCCTTATCAGCCGACCGGTTTCATTCCTGGACGGCTCCCCGACCTCCTAGCTCACGAAGCGATATCCATATAACAACACCGTTCATCCCGCTTCCATGCATTCTTCACGCAAAGAGAAATCCGGGCTGCCACTAAAATTAGCGATCATCTCGAGGGCAGACTGTATGTCCCCATTGAATCTGGGCAGGACCTTGATGTTCCCGAGATTCCGGAAAGCATCGTCAAGAACCTTGTACGTATTTTCATCATTCACTTCCTTACGGAGACCATTGCTATCTGAAAATGAGTATCTCGATAATTCACATTTGCCGGCAATACGAAGTATCGCATCTGAGCTTCGGCAAAGGGCTTGTATCCGATGTAACGGGGGATGCACTCGTTCCATAACATTCGAAACGGTAGGAGGCTAATAGTGTTTAAAAACCAAAAGGGCCCAATGTCAAAAAAGTCCAAATAGTCAGATTTACAAGAGTCTCCGGCCTTCAGGAACTTGCTTATTTATATTTATGTCGAGGATTGATTTAAGTTTCACAGCTCTACTTTACCAGTAGAAGAAAAATTTACAGATGAAAAACCTCTGCAACAATGAAAAAATAGTTAAATTGCAAAATATACGTTATTAGTTGTTGAAATTTGAATCAAACGGGATATATACAATCATAAAACCAATTACTCGAACGAAGAGTAATAAAAGTGTATTGAAGAGAGCAGTGAATTGACTTCCCCCAATACACAATGAGGTAAACATTCGGAGGCGTTATGCAAAAATTCCACCGGAAGAAAAATGAAATAGTCAAGAATCTCAAAAATCGTACTAAGACGTTTCTCGAGTTTTTGGACAGTAAAAAGACGTATAGCTCGGATCTGTTGCTTGATCAATTTCAGTCGGAAATGGGAAAAGGTAATAGTGATTATCTGATAGTATGCAATGTTTATGAACCTGGAAGTTTCATTCATTCGGATATCATCTTAAGGATGTTTTCTGAATTTTGTTTCAGGAACATTGACTACAAGACTTTAAGCGAGTATAGGACGATGCAATTACTCAATTATTTGCAAGATGACTTTGATATAGTAATTGCGTTAGCCTTCAAAAAGATCCCCTTCAGTGTTATAGAGAAGTATTTATGGCTAAATTCTAATGTGCTTCCGAGAATCGAATCTGATGCCCTATTTGGGTATCGAGTTAGTATTGATGTATGGTATTTGGAAGTGGAAATAAAAGAGTGGGTCTTGCATAAAATAATTCCAATAAGCGAAAGTGAGGATTTCAGGAAATATAAGGAGAATGAAACGAACGGTTTTGGTAAATTTCGTAAGGGCCTAGGTGGAAATTATCGGGATATGACAAGAGACCAAAGAGAAATGGAGAAAGAGGAACTAGTTAAATTCGAGATTTGAAAAGGACACAACATCGAACTATAAAAGCGTCATTTGGAACTTCCGGTCGTAACCGATATTCCTCTCCCGTTCGCCGCGTATATTCTCGACCCTGAAACCGCAAGCCCCAAAATATCGTTATCCGTATCCCCGTTGACGGTAGGAGTGGGATAGGTCTTCCAGCTTTCTCCCCGATCAGTCGAAATCGATAGGCCGTACGTAGTCCCGGCGTACACCACCGATCCTGAAACGGCGACGCTCCTTATACCGCAGAAACTAGACGCGTCGGTGATGGTATGATTGCTCCAGCTGTATCCCCCATCTTCCGAAACCGACAATCCCCCATCGGTAGCGGCATAAATAACCGATCCTGATACGGCGACGCCTTGAACCGGGTTGTCTCCCAAGCCGTTCGCCTTGGTATAGGTCGTCCAACTCTCGCCCCGGTCGGTCGAAACGGAAAGGCCCGCCTCGGTCCCGGCGTAGATGATCGAGTTGGAAACGACAATACAGTTGATACCATAACCCAAGCCGTTGGCGGCGGAATTCCTCCAGCTTGAGCCGCCGTCGGACGAGATGGATATTCCCGCGTCGGTCGCGGCAACGATCATCGTTCCGGAAACGGTTACCGCATGAACCGAATCGGCACCAAGGCCGCCGGCGGTGCCGCAATTCTTCCAACCGGCACCTCCGTCGGTCGAGATCGACAGGCCTTTTTCGGTTGCCGCATAAATAGTCGAGCCCGCTACCGCGACGCCGTGAACCGAGCTATCACCCAAGCCGTTGGCGGTGGTGTAGTTCTTCCAGCTTCTACCCCCGTCGGGCGAAACCGATAGACCGCCATGAGTCGCCGCGTACACCGTCGATCCTGAAACGGTTACCGCATAAACCCAGTCGTCGGCCAGTCCGTCGTCCGTGGTGCAGTCCTTCCAGCCGGTCACCCCGGTCGGAGGAGGTTCGACGATAAAGCCTACTTTGACCGTGGTGCCTTGCGTCACATGGAAGGCTTGGGTTTCCGTGCTGCCGTCTGAATAGGTCATGACGGCCTGGTAATCTCCGGGGGCGAGATTGTTCACCGGCAAGGTCCCCCCGATGGGTAGAGGTATTTTCTTGTCCTGGAAGCTCAAGATTCCCGCGGCGACGCTGCTGACTGCGATACCGCCGGGAATCGCCGTAACCTCGCCGAATTGGGGCTGCGGTTCGACAGTCGAGGTCCTGGGGTTTCCGGTGCTCGGTTCCTCGGGTTTCGTATTGAAAGCGAAATCGAGGGTCAGGCTCGAATACAGGTACGGCACCTGGGCACCATCGGTGAGGCGTTTCGTTTCCGCCGTGATGGATTTGATGGTATTGGTTATGTCGCCGGGCCGACCGAGGTATTTCAAGAAGGCCTGCGCGAAGGGGCTATTACGCCCAGTTCCATCGGAGGCCACCTGTCCCGCGCCGGTTGAATACATGATGACGCTTTCCGAAGGCGCGATGCCGACCACCGTCAGCCCGCGCGTCGCGCTGCGCCCCATGCTGGTCAGGGGATTGTTTCGGCACGCATCCAGCACGATAACGTTGAGCC
This sequence comes from uncultured Spirochaetota bacterium, assembly GCA_963778775.1. Lineage (GTDB taxonomy): Bacteria > Spirochaetota > Spirochaetia > Treponematales > Rectinemataceae > UBA1306. The sequence continues at coordinate 63,698 of CAVZVX010000144.1, forward strand.
GGTTCCGGGCATCGTCAAGCAGGTCCGTGAGCTTTTTCACGCTTACCGCTTCGTCCTCCAGGTCGACTTCCCTTTGTATGTCCGCGCCTATGGGAATAAGAAAGTTCTCGCCTTTTGACTGCACGCCATGACCGGCGTACCAAAAGAAACCTGCGCTTGCGGGGTCCTGAGCCAGTCTATCGTGGAAGTCGTTAAGCCCTTGGTTCATCTCCCTTCGGCTCGCGTTGGTGAGCAAGGTCACCTTGAATCCCAATTGCTTCAAAATGGCCGCAATATCGGTGGCATCGTTCACCGGGTTCTTGAGTTGGCTCACCGAAGTGTAAGCTCCGTTGCCGATAACCAGGGCGAAGCGCTCCTGGGCCGCCAGGCTCAACCCGAGCGAGGCCAGCATTATCGCCAAAATGGAGCGGACGAAACCGGACATTTTCATTTTCTCCCGCCTTTGTTTAGAATTCCGCACGGGATCGCCTCGCCTTCGGCATCCATTTTACTTGGTCCCGGCCCTGCGTCAAGCCGGTTTCGGCACTTCATCCAGGCGGATATCACGCCCAGAATAGCGGACAAGAATTTTTCCTGATTGTGCGCAAGTCGAGATACGATATATCTAGAATTCAGATCGGACCTTGGCCATCGATGGATATATCAGATCTCGACTTTCGGATAATTGAGTTTTGTTCGGCCTCCGCGAGCCGTTCCGGATGCCGGAGGAAAATCCCGTATCCATCCACGCATCGCAGGTAGGGTCGATTATCGAAAAAAGCTTTAAGGGCATGTGGCTTCGAAATTCAGATATTTCTTCATCGAATCGCGGGAAACCGAGTCCGAATATATTCTTCCGCGCTTTCCGGCGACAGCCTCACCGTGCCGGGCCCGCTGCGTACGAAAAAGTCCCCATCCCGAAGCCAAAGCTCCGGGAGAGCGCCCATATATCATGGAAATCCTTCATCCTGGAATTGCGGCGCCCCAAGGTGAGCATCGCCTCGAACTTCTCCGCCACGACATATTCCTTCGGATAGGCGTAAATGTGAGGCGTAGGCAGGCTGGGCAGAAGGACCGGATAGTCCTCTTCGACGGGCTCTACCGCATCCCCGAATCCGATGTCGACGTGCAGATGGATTCTCGCCAGGGCGAGACCCGCGTCGAAAATCGCGCGTTGCCCGAAATACTCTGCCTGTTCCCTGATCGCCTCGACGCGGAGACTTTCGAAATCGAAAACGATTCCGTCTTCCGGGCAGGGAACTGAGCAGATCGAGGCTACGAGCCTGGCGACGCTCGGTGCGTCGCTCGAGCCTTTCGCCAGCAAGTCGAGGTCGCGGGTCGTGCGGTAGGGATCCTCCATCCACATGCCGATGAGATTCGCTCCTTTGAGCAGGCAACGGTCGCGTTGCTCCGAGATCGAGAGGCGGTATAGGAAACGCTCGATGACGTACGGAGGAGGATCGATTGGTAGGTTTCGCCCTTCTTGGCGGCGAGAGCCTTGAGGCGAGTCTTCGCCGATGCCGGGTAATCGCGCATGTCTACATGTGCTCCAGGGCTGCTGTAAGGCCTCGGGAGGGCAGGCATTCCATGGCACGGTAGAGGGCGTCCACCGTGAACTTCCTATGCCTGAGCCCATCGCGGAGGGCCTCCATGGCGGCTTCCCGTCCGATTAGGCGCTCGAAGCGAAAGCAGTCGAGGACCGTGCGGGCAGGATTCGTGATGCGCGCGGGAACGCCCTCGAAAAAAGTTTCGACCACGCCGTAGGACCAGGCAGTCTCGGAGAATTTCACGAGACGGAGCTCGACGCTCTCCACTTTGGGCGGCTTGGCGTTCTTGGGTATGGCGAGCCATACCCAAGGAGAGATCTGCGTGCCGATGTCATGCACTTGCAGCGCCGTGATGAGGCAAAGCACTGACCGAGGGACTCGAGCGCAGACGGCGGCCAGGCTGGTATGCTCGGTAATTTCGGCCTCGGCGAAGCGATAGAGACCCCTCCCTTCCCGTATGACGAGCCCCTCATCGAGAAGGGTTCGGAGGCCCTCGTAGCCGATGCCGACATTCTCGAGCTGCGTCGGCGTAAAATAACTGCCGAGGCTCGATCCCAGGAGTCGCTCCAGGTACGCATTTTTCGCCCGAGATGAGGATTTCCCCGATATTCCCTGATTGAGCATGCGTTTATGATATGCCGGATTGAAAGATCAAACAAGTAAAAAGTACTACTTTATAACGCATTGTAGTACTTTTTACTCATCATGCGAGGGTCCGGATGCGACGGACTCGGTTCCCGATTGCCGAGCGGACTTCGTCGGTAATTGAGTTGCGCCAATGATTCTCATTGAATGCGTCCCGCATCGTAAGGAGATTCTTTGTAAGCCGCCCGCTCATCTCCTCGAGGAGCCGGAAGACGATGCCGGGCCGCATGCCGGAATCAGTTGCCATGCGCTCCCAGTTCATCCGGCGGATCTGTCCCGGATCGTGCTCGCCTCCGACGGCCATCGCGAGACGACGGTCGACGCCTGCCTTCTCGTAGACTGCCGTGCAGACGAGGTCGTAGAACGGGGCGAGCCGACATCCACCATCGCGATAGACGAGCGACAGGTTTTTCGCGTGGCCGTCCGCGTTCCCGAGGAGCACATTGGCAATCTGCCAGCGGAGGAGGCTTATGCTGTCGGTTGCGGGATCGTCCGACATCCGGCGCACAAGATCGAGGCAATTGCCGAACGAGGGACCGCCGTCCGATTCGTACTTTCGCCCCGAGGCAATGCCCAATGCCTGGCAGAAATCCTCCTGGTGGATGCGCGTGATATTCCCCTGCGCGTCGCGGAGACGGTCGTAGCGCTCGATGACCGCGTAGTGGTCGCAAGGGACAATGGGCACGACCGGCATGTCGAGGCCTCTCGCGAGATAGGTCACGAACGCCTCATTCCAAGAGCTCGCTTTGTAGCGCATGCTATCGAATTTGATGAGGTGCGAGCTCGCGAATGCGCCCTCCGGCGCATGGAAAGCGCCATCGGCATCCTGATAGACCGCCCACTTGTCCTGCCGGCCCGCAAGTGAGAACCGCACAGGCCCCGACATAAGGCGCCTCGCCGGGACGGCCGAGCGCGCCGCAGTATCGATCTCATCGTGGCTTAAGGGGCGGTACCGGCCCTCGTGGGACGGCGGTTCGCCCTCGGGGAGGATCACGAGGGCGCCTGCGCATTCGCCGCCGATGCGGCGCAACAGCTCGAAATCGTTCACGACCGAGATTCCGAGCTTCATGCAGATCGCCTCCCGCGCTTCGCCTTCGGGCAAGAGGTTGGCGAAGAAGAAATGATCAGCCACGCCCTTTCGGAATGTGCCCTGCAGGGGAAGGCTCAGAGAGAGGGGAAAAGCCGAAGCATTCGCCATCCAGGCCGGGTCATAGGAGAATTCCATCCGCTCCGTTTCGCTGACGACGATCCCGCCCACACGGCTGTCGCCGAAGAAGATATCGAGAGCCTCGCGCTTCACGAGTGGTGGCCGCCCGCTCCGCGGAATCGAAGCTCGAAGTCGAGGCCGATCGCCGAAAGGACCCGAAGCGCCTTACCGAGCTCCACGGATTCTTTCCCGTTCTCGAGGTCGGACAGGAATCGACAACTGACCCCGGCAAGATCCGCGAGATCCTGTTGACGGATCTTGCTTCGCTTTCTCGTTGAGGCAATGGCGGCGCCAATGTCGGCAGCTTGGGAAACCAGCTTGTCCATGTCTTCCTTTTATGCGTGGTCGTGCATGCTGCACCTTACCTGTTCAACAATTCGCTCGATATGCGTTATCACGCGTAATATTGAATCGAACCGGCAAAATTGTCAATATACGCACGAACGCGCGTATCGTATAATGCCGACCTTTTGCGTTACAGGCCGCTTCCGGTCAGGTCGGCGAGCATCGCGACGATATCGGCTTCGACCGCCCTGATGTCCGCATCGATCTCCTCGAGTGCGCGCGGCGGTTTGTAGCGATAGAAGTAGCGGTTGTAGTTGATTTCGTAACCTACGAAGCCGACCTTACCGTCCTTGGGGTCTACCCTCGACTCGTCGATCCAGGCATCGGGGAGGTGGGGCGCCACTTCCCGGGCGAAGAAAGCATGTACGTCCTCCTCGAGCGGCACGCTCTCGTTGTCGCGGAGCTCCGGATCGGGCTCGGGATTGCCCTCCTCATCGCGGCAGATCTCGGCGCCCTCGTCTCGCTCGGAGAGGGCCGAGAGGATAGCTTTGCGGGTCGAGGTGCCGAGCTTATAGCCTGCCGAGGCCGCGGCCTCATCGAGGGTAGCCTTGAACTCCTCGCGGTTCCTGCAGAGCTCGTCCTTCATGGACCGCAGGAGGGCGCGGATCGCCTCTTGCTGGGCTCGACCTTCAGTTTCTTCCTTGGCGCCGGCGGCGCCTTTTTCTTGGACAGGGCGAGGGTCTGGAAGCCTCGCTCCTCATCCAGACGAGCGATGCGTTCGGGACTGGGACGGAAATTGAGACGCAGGGGCCGCTCGATGGTGATCTTGCGGAAGCCGAACTTCTGGGTCGGATAGACGCGGCTGACCACGACCTCCTCTTCTGCTCCGTCGACGACGAGCTTCCGCGTCTCGCCGTCCTCGAAGGAAGCAAGGAGTTTCAGGATATCAGCCTCGCGGTCCCGGGAAATGTCGCGCCGTTTGTCGCCGAGGCTTTTGCGCCGGGACTCCCAAAAGGCCGAGGCGTCGATGAGCTGGACTTTCTTGCGACGCGCAGGGACCTTGCGATTCGAGAGGACCCAAACGTAGGTAGCGATACCCGTGTTGTAAAAAAGCTGCTCGGGCAGGGCGACTATCGCCTCCAGCAGATCGCTCTCGAGCACGTAGCGCCTGATCTCGCTTTCGCCCGATAGCGCGTCGCCCGTAAAAAGGGGCGAGCCGTTCATAATGATGGTGATACGCGAGCCGCCCTCCTTCGGGTCCTTCGCGTGGGCGAGCATGTGGAGGAGGAAGAGGAGCTGGCAGTCCGAGATTCGGGGCAGACCGAGGGCGAAGCGACCGCCAGCTCCGCGTTCGTGTTCTGCGGTCACGGATTCCTCGTCGCGCTTCCAGTCCTTGCCGTAGGGAGGATTGGCGATGAGGTAGTCGAAGTCCATCGAGGAATGACGATCGTTCGAGAGGGTGGAGCCGAAGCCTATGTTGTCGGCGTCCTTGCCCGTGGGGTCCTTCATGAAGAGGTCGGACTTGGACACTGCCCAGGTTTCGGGATTGACCTCTTGGCCGTAGAGGTGGATTTCGGCCTTCGGATTGATTGGCGATCGAACGACCGCCCCATTCTCGCGCCAGCCGAGCGTGATGTGCTCCTTGGAGATCATGAGCATGCCGCCCGAACCACAGCAGGGGTCGTAGACTGTGCGAACGACTCCCTCGCCCTTGATCTTCTTCTCGTCGCCCGCGAGCATGAGGTCGACCATGAGGTGGACGACGTCTCGGGGGGTAAAGTGCTCGCCTGGATTCTCGTTCATCGCCTCGTTGAACTTGCGCAGGAGCTCCTCGAAGATAGTGCCCATCGTCGGGTTGTCGATCAGCTCGGGATGGAGATCGACGTTCTTGAAGCGCTCCACGACCTTGAAGATGAGTCCCGCCTCGTCGAGCTTGCTGATAGTGTTGGCGAGATCGAATTTCTCGACGACCTCGCGCATATTGGGGCTGAAGCCGGCGATGTAGTTGCGGAGATTAGCGGCAAGGTGGGGGGCGTCGCCCGTCATCCGCTCGAAATCGTAGCGAGAAGTGTTGTAGAAGGCGAAGCCCGAAGCCTTGCGCAGCTGGGCGTCGAGGTCCTTGAGACCCTTGCCGCTGAGTTCGGCCTGGCGCTTGAGGACCTTTTCCTTCGTCGGGGCGAGGACGCAGTCTAGGCGGCGCAGCACCGTGAAGGGAAGGATGATGTCCTGGTACTTGCCCCGCTTGAAGGTGTCGCGGATGAGGTCTGCGACCCCCCAGATGAAGCTGACTATCTCGCTGTGGTTCATATATCGAGTCCCATGGAACGCAGCGTATCCCCGAGCCACTCGGGGATCAAGTCCGATTCGAATAGGACACCCCTGCCCTCGACGACCCTCGCGACAAGCCGAATGTATTCGCCGCTGCTGTCGAAAAGATATGAACGGTCGCAGAGTCGTAGCGCTTGGGGAAGAAGATCCATCGCTTTCGGGTACCGACTCAGAGTTTTTTCTTCAGAAACGCCATGACCTCCATCGGCCACTCTCTGACGGACCCTATCTACGTTCAGCGAGGGATCGCCCGTGGTGACAAAATAAAGATATGTCTTATAGTCATGTTTCTTCGCATCGCGGAGCAAATCGATCTTCGACGGATGGGACATGACGGATCTCGAACGCGAAGCTGCGGGCGCTTTCGATTAAACAAGCCCGCAGGGCTTCAGCGATTGCAGCTGAGAGATGTGCTGCGCATTCGAATCCTGATCTTAGTGAGATCGAAAGGCCCGCTTCGACCGATAGCGATGAGACTTCCGATGGAGGGACTTTTTCGCCGATAAAACCGCTCTGGCTGAGATGAAAGAGGAAACGATCTGGCTCGATGGAATCGAAGAATACGCCCGAGCCTTCGTTCAGCGCTCTCTCGATTTCATCCGCGTTTACATATAGCGTAATGAAAGTGGCCGCCCAGATCAATTGACGATAGCGTGGATTTCCCCGACCCGTTCGGGCCGGCGAACATCCGTATCCTATGCATCTAGCCGATTTTCCAGATCTTTTTCCGGACGTGGATCTCCCTGGCCCTTGAGCTACGGATGACTTCAAATTTACATCGTCGATTCACGGAGAATATTCCCATCTTTCGAGTAGACAACGGCGACACCAGCGCCGAAAGCTCGTCGCTTAACCTCGGGGGCTACACCTTTGGCGGCATCGCGTATGCACTGAAGCGGCAGATCGTTCTCGGTAGCCATATAGTCTCCAAAAGAAAGATACCTCTTGGGCTGGATGCTGTCAACGGCGCATAGCGGGGCTTCCAGGGGCTGCCAATGTTACTGTCGTGCCTCCCGGCGAGGGGGAAGCAAAGAAGAGTCGGGCTCGTCGGACAAGGTAACGTCGCGCCCGACCTTCGGAGCGAGGGTACCTGCGAGCCGAGCGTAGCTCGCCGAGACTTCCCCCCTTAGCTCCGAAAATATTAGACTCTCTTGTATTCCTTGATCGCCTTCTTCAGGGTCGCCTCGAGCTCGCCGCGCTTGACGCGAATCTGCTCCATGCTGTCGCGGAAACGGACGGTGACGGTATCGTCCTCTTTCGTCTGGTAGTCGATTGTGACGCAGAAGGGGGTGCCGATCTCGTCCTGGCGGCGATAGCGGCGGCCTATGGCGCCGCCCTGGTCGTAGTCGGTGGCGAACTCTTCCTTGAGCCCCTGCCTGATGTCCTGGGCCATCTCGGCGAGTCCGTCTTTCTTCATGAGGGGGAGGACGGCGACGGTTATCGGCGCGAGGGTCGGATGGAAGCGGAGGACGGTGCGCCAATCGTCCTCGTTGCCCTTGTCGGCCACCTTCTGCTCCTCGTAGGCGTCGCAGAGGACCATGAGCAGTTGCCGGGTGAGGCCGGCCGAGGTCTCGATGATGAAGGGGATATAGCGCTCGTTGCCGTTCTCCTGGTCGATGTACTGGAGGTCCTTGCCCGAGAACTGCTGGTGGCGCGTCAGGTCGAAATTCGTGCGGTTGTGGACGCCCTCGAGCTCCTTGAAGCCCATCGGGAACTCGTACTCGATGTCGTAGGCGTCCTTGGCGTAGTGGGCGAGCTCGTCGGGCCGTGCTGATGCCAGCGGAGCTTGTCCATGCGGACCCCGAGCTTGGCGTAATAGGCCCAGCGCTGCGTCGCGCCAATAATCGAACCATTTCACGTCCTCGCCGGGCTTGACGAAGTACTGCATCTCCATCTGCTCGAACTCGCAGGTGCGGAAGATGAAGTTCTTGGTGACGATCTCGTTGCGGAAGGCCTTGCCGACCTGGGCGATGCCGAAGGGAATCTTCATCCGGTTGGACTGGATGATGTTCTTGTAGTTGACGTAGATGCCCTGGGCGGTCTCGGGGCGGAGGTAGATGAGGCCGGAGCCGTCGTCCACGGGGCCAATGTTGGTCTTGAACATCAGGTTGAACTTGCGGGTGTCGGTGAGTTCGCCGCCGCACTCGGGGCAGACTTTGGCGGCGAGCTTGGCGGGATCGATCTGATCGGCGCGGAAGCGCTGCTTGCACTTCTTGCAATCGACGAGGGGGTCGGTGAAGTTCTCGACGTGGCCCGAGGCCTCCCAGGTCCGGGGTGCATGAGGATGGCGGCGTCGAGGCCCACGATGTCGTCGTGGAGCTGGGTCATCTCCTTCCACCAGAATCGCTGGATGCGGTTCTTGAGCTCGACGCCCATGGGGCCGTAGTCCCAGGCGCCGGATTGGCCGCCGTAGATCTCGGAGGATTGAAAGACGAAGCCCCTCCGCTTGGCGAGGGAGACGATCTTTTCCATAGTGGCTTCGCTGCGATCCGCGACGATGCTTTCCGACATGTTGTAACTCCTGTAGCTGAGCGCGGGGCGAGCGGCGAGCTTTGCTCGCGAGAGCTCGCGTCGCGCTTCGCGCCGCCGGCGGGCACAGCCTGCCGGAGAAGGGCCTGATTTCGCCCCGCCGATGGAAACGGCAGCGCGCCTCGCGGGGCACGAGGGCGCACTGGCCCCGAAGGCGCGCCGAGGTCCCGAAGGTGTCCGCAAAGCGCGGGCCCGCTCGCGCGGGCCCGCATTTACGATGTGCCGCTATTATAGGACGGAGAGGAGGATGGCGGCTAGTGTCCTGAGCCGCTCGCCGGATCGCTAGGGAGGCGGGCTTCCCGCTAGAAATCGAAGGCGCTCAGGGGGTCGCCGGCCTTGGCGTCGCGGTCGCTCGGCGGATTCGGGTTCCGGCGCGCTTCGATGAGCTTGAGGAAGGAGGGAACCCGCGTACCCGTGCCCCGCCCCGGTCGACCTTCGGGGCGCCGCGCGCGATGGATTACCATCCAGGGAACACAGTGGTCAATTGGGCTCCGATCGAGAGAAGACTTTTCAAGCCGGGAAAGCATGCCTGAGCGCGTTACCTTAACCTAGAACTCCTCAAAGTCCTTATCGCCACCCTCATCTTTCAAGACGATGGCGGTCGTAACCGAGCCTGCTCTCGCTCCGCTCTTTGTCTCCTTCCGCATCGACGGAGATCGATCGACCCGCGCGCGATTCACGGCCGCCTCAGCGGATGCCTGCGGGTTCTCCTGAGTCCTGATCTTGAAAAAATCGATAGATTCCGAGAGCCTCGTCGCCTGGAGGGAGAGCTCGCCCGACATTCCCGCGAGCTCCTCGCTGGCCGCCGCGTTCTGCTGGATGACCTTATCGAGCTGGAGAAGGGCAACGTTGATCTGCGAGATGCCCGTCGCCTGTTCCTTGCTCGAGCCGGCTATCTCCTGGACGAGCTCGGCGGTCCTCTGAATATCGGGCACTATCTGGCCTATCAAGGAACCGGCCTTGTCGGAGATATCGAGGCTGGAGGATGCCAGCTGCATGATCTCGGCCGCCGCCTTCTGGCTTCGCTCCGCGAGCTTCCTCACCTCGGAGGCGACTACGGCGAAGCCCTTGCCCGTCTCTCCCGCGCGCGCCGCCTCGATCGCCGCATTCAAGGCGAGGAGATTGGTCTGCCTGGCTATCTCCTCGATGATGCCGATCCGCGACGCTATGTCCTTCATCGCCCTGGCGGCCCCGCGGACGGCCTTGCCGCCTTCCTCAGCGTCCTCCGCCGCCTTGAGCGCGATGCCCTCGGTAGCGGAGGCGTTGTCTGACGTGTTCTTGATCGTGGCCCCCATCTCCTCCATCGATGACGAGACCTCCTCTCCCGAAGCGGCTTGCTGGCTCGAACCCTGGGACAGGAGCAGAGCAGTATCGTTGATGCCAACCGCCCCATCGGCCACGAGCCGGGTCGCCTCCCGTATGGATCTGACCGCGGTATGGATCGAGGAGCGGAGACCGATCAGGGCGCGCGTCGTCTCACCGAGCTCGTCCTTCCTCTCGCGCATGTCCGCGAGAGTCGAGATCGTGGCCGGGTCGAGCTCGAAGTCGCCCTCTCCGAAGGCGCTGACGGCGCTGGTCGTCAGCTTGATGGGACCGACGATCATGTTGGCCAAATAGGTGAGGACAAGGCTCATGACGATGAAGATAAGCGCGCCGAGGACGATGATCTGGATGGCGAGGGCTCGAATGTTGCCCCGAATCACCGCATCGGTGAAGGATACCTCCGCCTTGCCTATCGGCTGCGCCTCGTGGAGTATATCCACCTTCCGCACGATGGCCGCCGCGACCTTCTGCGGCTTCGTCTTTTCGGCCATTGTCGTGCCCTGTGCGTCGAGTATCTTTATGCCTACGATCTCGGGATCGAGGAGGAAGGAAGCGAGGTTCGCCTCGATCGCCGAGGACTCCATGTTCCATACCGTGGGCGCGTTGGTCATGGCCACGAGACTGGACATCATGTCGGCTTTCTTGGCGAGAGCCATCTTCTGGCTTGAACTTTGATTGATGATCAGATAGGCGACAAATAAGGCGAACGCGATGAAGAACAGCGCTGCCATCGGCAGGACGAGCTTGATTCGTATCTTCATCTTCCTACCCTCCATCGACGAGAAAAAAGCCGTTCAATGGATTTTTTGCAACACGCTTATTTGGTAAGACGCCCTGCCCTCACCAATCCATGGCGCTTGGTTGCCAGCTATCGAAAGAATGATGGACTTTCGAATGGATGGCATTCAATCTGCCGTCGGCTTTGAGGGTCGTCAAAACCGCCGACAGAAGCGTATCGAGCCTTTCTCCCTCCGGACCCTTTGGAATGATGATCACATCATCGAAATCCTTCCAAAAATCCCGATGGATATTCTTCAGTTTCAGGTCCTTCAGTGCGGCATCGACTTCCTCTTGCGCCCAGACGAGCCCGTCGATTCTGCCTACAGCCAGCTTGCGCAAGGATGTAATGATATCGTTTGCGGAATTGCCGGCGAAGGGATACTGATTTTCTATGCCGGCGGCTATGTCGATTTTATAGGGGAACACGCCTCCGGCAGCGATTGCGTCCGTAAGCATTTTCTTGGTGATTATTTTATTTGAGTTGGAATAGATCACAAAAGCAACTTTGCCCATCGGGACTTTCACGGTTCCGTAGGGAAGCTTGCTTTGATCGATATCAGGGTTTCGTATCGAGGGAATATGGAAATCAGCTTCGCCGGTCATGACATTGTTTACGGACCGAGCGAATGGGAAAACCCCGACCGTAATTTTGCCCTTCGTATACACGGCACGCATGGCATTGACGAGATCTACGAACGTTCCCTTGTCCGGCGTATCAGCGAGCCCGGGAATTTGGGCAAGGCTGGCTACAAGATCGTCCGATCCCCCCAGAGCCGAAAGAGAATTTCCGACCGACAAGGCGAATTCACGGCGATAATCGCCGCTCTCAATCGTTTTCTCATAGCCAGCGTCTCCTTTGTAAACCGATATTTCCCGGATAGCCGGCCAAATCCGGCTTCCTTAAGGATATCCCCAGCCTACCCTTAATTTTAGTAAGCAGATGGTTGACATCAAGCCCAATCGAAAATGTTTTATGTCGAATGAAATTCCCGGAATTCGACAAATAGGCTTCCAACACAAAGAGGTCCTGCTCCGAATACTCGCGGGGATGAGGTTCCGTTCCAAAGCGCCGAGGCAGGATCCCCTCCCACGCCGCCGGCGGCTCCGGCGCCAATCACGAGAAAGTCCACAGCGTCGGCGGTTCGAAATCTCACGCCGGTCATTTCTTGTCTCCGCCGATTGGTTCCCGGTTGACTTCTGCGTCATAGTAACCGAACGGTGGCTCGAAGGCCATCCGGTCCTCGAAGAGCAATACATT
>CAVZVX010000145.1:0-4218 GCA_963778775.1 uncultured Spirochaetota bacterium
GATCGACGCCGCGCGCGCGAGCCGGGCCTCGTCTATATCGGTGACGACCACGCGCGAGGGCCTGAGCGGCGCGTGCATCGCGTAGTCGATGGCGCCGATGCCCATGGGACCGACGCTCGCGAGGAGGGCGAGGGAGCCGCCTTCCCTGATGCCCATCTCGTGGACGTAGGAGCCGCCCTTCGTGTGATACTGCGCGTGGTAGGCGCCCACGATGCACGAGACGGGCTCGGACAGGGAGCCCATGAAAAAGGCTTCCGCCTTGTACTCGAGGAGACAGCCGAGCTCCATGACCTCGCTGGGTATCACGACGTAGGTCGCGTCGCCTCCGATGTACCGGTAGGAATATCCGGGCGCCCACAGGCTGCCTTTGTAGTTGAGGGCGGGCTGGATCGCGAACTTCTGTCCCGGCTTGAAGCGCTTCTTCCATTTCGCCCCGACCTCGACCAGCTCGCCGCAGAACTCGTGCCCGATGATCACGGGGCTCGTCGCGAGGGGGGCGCGAACGCGCTTGTGCCTGTCGCCCTGCATCGCCAGCTTGTGGCTCGACATGCAGATCGAGTCGGAGACTATCCTCGCGAGGATCTCGTCGTCCTTGATCGGAGGAAGCTCGAACTCCTCGAGCCTGAGGTCGTCGACGCCGTATATCCGCACAGCCTTCGTTTTCATGCGCTTCCTTCCTTTCCAGCCGTAAGGGCGAGCCAGGCCGCCCCGTATCTGCCGAGATCCAGGCCATCCATCGGCTTCGCCGCGATATAATCTACTTCGAATCTGTCGCTCAGCTTATCGGGGGTCGCGCCTTCGAGCGCGGCCGCGGCTGTCATCGCGGCGCCGAAGGCGGTGGCCTCGGCTATGTCCGTCAGGTAGGCCCCACCTGCGAAGCCTTCGCCTCGCAGGGCGGCGGCGAGGACGGCGTTGTAGCCCGCGTTCCTCCGAAAGCCGCCCTCGGTGAACACCTCGGTGCCCCTCGCCAGGCCGGCGCGCTTGAGGGCGACTAGGGTCTGGAGGGCGAGCGAGATATTGAGCGCGGCCAGGGCGCGCGCGCCGCTCTTCGCGAATGAGGGAACGAGGCCCGCGGCCATGCCGGCCAAGGCATAGGCGCGGCCGCCCTCGACCGCCCGGGCCGCCGAGCCGGGGAACTGGCCCGATCCGGGCACGAGCTCCGGCAGGATGAACTCCGACGCGGAGGCCGCGACCGAGCGGTAGACCTCGAGCCCCGGCTCGGGCAAGCCGGCAGGGGTCGAGCCCGCCGCGGCCGCGATCGCGCGCGTCCAGGCCTCGTACTCCATGCCGCCGAGGAAGATGGCCGTCTTGACCGGCTTGTTGTAGGCCGAGCGGTTGAAGAAGACGATCTTGCCGAGCTCGTCGGGCGCGAAGCCGTAGCTCTCCTGCGGATGCATGAGTACGCACCAGGTGCCCGTCGAGTTGAGGATGAAGTCGCTTCCCCGCCTCTTGGCCAGATGCGGGAGGAGAGAGGCGTTCGAGTCGTGTATGCCCATCGTGACGATGACGTCCGGCTCGAGGCCCGTGCGCTTCGCGATATCGGGCTTGAGCGATGCCGAGAACGTCCCAGGAGTCGCGCAGCGGAAAGGGCATCATTCCCGCGACGCCCAGCCTTTCGGCGACCGACGAGTAGCGGCCGGTTCCCAGTCCCAAAAATAGCTGTGGCAGCCCGTGTAAGTGCCTTCCGCCCCGCTCTTGCCCGTCAGGCGCCTGGCCCAGTATTGAGGATAGTTGAGCAGCTCGCGCGCGCGGGCGAAGGCTTCGGGAAAGCGCTCTTCGAGGAAGAGCAGGCCCTTGGCCGGATTGATCATCGCCGAGAGCGGCGGCGTCCCCGTCGAGGCTTGGAGCTCTCGCCTATCGCCCGCGATGGCGTAGAAGCGCTCCTGGAATTCCGCCCCGGGCTCGTAGGTATAGTAGACGCAGGGAGCGCAGGCGTGGCCGTCGGCGCCGACGCAGACGACGGTCGCCCCGTGGGTGGTGACGGCGATCGCGCCGATCCGATGGGACTTCCCGAAATCAGCCAACCTGTCGAGGAACCAGGCTTCCATCCCTTCGAGATCATGGGTCTCGAGTCCCTCGACCATGACGGGCTCGAAGGTCCTCGAGACCGAATCGAGCATGCGCAAGCCCGCATCGTAGACGGCGACCTTCTTGTTGGTCATCCCTATGTCGATTACGGCGATAGCCTTTTCCATGACGGCTCCTAGCCGAGCATGACCTGGCCGCCCGTGACGGGCAAGGCCTGTCCGGTCTCGTACTCCTGCTCCACGACGTAGTAGATCGCGCGCATGACGTCGGGCCCCTCGCAGCCGCGGCCCATCGGCACCTTGGCCTCGTAGGCCGCCTTGACCTCCCCGACGGTCCTCGCGCCCGGGACCTTGCCGGAGCGGAGGTACTGGACGAAGAGGCCCTTCTCCGGATCGGACCATAGGGGGCCGTCGAAGAAATTGCCGGGGCAGATCGCGTTCACCTTCACGCGCCACTCGACCAGCTCGAGGGCGAAGCTCTGCACGAGGCCTATGCCGCCGAACTTGGAGCCCGCATAGGAGCCGTTCCTGTTCGATCCCTCGAGCCCGGACTTGGAGTTGATCTGGATGATGTCGGTGGCCCAGGCCGGCGCCGTCCTCGATTGGCGTCGAAGGACGAGCCCCGCGTGCTTCGAGACGAGGAAGAAGCCGGTGTAGTTGACGTCGGTCACGAACTTGAAGGCCCCCAGCTCCTGGTCGAGCACCGACGAGGCCTTGAGCACGCCCGCGTTGCTCACCACGAGGTCGATGCCGCCGGCGCCCTCGACGACCCGGTCGAGCATCGCGGCGACGGATGCCTCGTCGGATACGTCGACGGCCACCGGAAGCGCGACCCTGCGTCCTGCCTCCGCGTTGAGCTCCTCGGAAAGCTTGGCGGCTCCGGCCAGATTGAGATCAGCGACGAAGACCAGGGCGCCGGAGGCCGCGAGGCCTCGCACGATCTCTTCCCCGAAGCCCTGGGCCCCGCCGGTCACCAGGGCAACCCTGCCCTCCACGACCCCCGCCCGTCCGCGGGCCGAGCCCCCTCTCGAGGCCGCGCGGGGAGGGAGCGGCAAAGGCGCGGCGTCGAGCCTGTCGGCGCGATGCCTGGCCTCGTCGTAGCTCATCCCCGGCCAGAAGGAAGCGCCAGTCTCGCCCGCGCGTACTACGACGCAGCCGGGCATCGACGGCGTGCCGCGGGCCTGGCGCCATTCGGCGAGGGCATGAGCGAAGGCCGCGGCGGCAGAGGCCTCGGCGTCGGCGTCGGTCATTCCCGCGGCGTCCGCGCGGACTTCGAGGGCGTCGTGGGGCGTCGTCCCGGCACGGCCGGACGCCAGGCAGAGGCCGCGGCCGAAGGCATCCAGATAGAGTCCGCGCACCAAGGGAGTCAATAAGGCGTAATCGAAGTCGCTCATCGCGTAAACCTTCCTTCGAGAAGATCGCCCAGCGCCCTTCCGGGATCGTCCGGGCGCGCGAGGTCGAGGGCTCGGCCCGCCTCGGCGTAGGCTTTTATCCGCCTGGACAGGGAGAGGGAGGCCAGGGGGTTGTCGGGCGCGAAAAGGCCGGCGCGCGGATCGACCGAGGAGAGCCTCTCGTGGGCGACGAGGGCCCAGGTGGCTTCTCCGAGATGGGCGAACTCGGGCCTGCGGAGCTCGGGGCAATTGAAGGACTGCCGCGGGCTGTTGATGTCGACGCCCGAGACCTGCATGAGGCCGCGGCTCTCGCAGAGCTCGCGCACGCGCGATAGCTGCTCCCTCGTGTTGCGCGGCGGCATGTAGGCGACGGCGAGGAAGCCCGAGGCCTTCACCGCGTCGAAGAGCTCCTCGATGAAGTCGTCCTCGAACTTCTCGGCCTTCTTGTCGCCGGTAGGCGACTCCCCGACGTCGCCCAGGTAGGCGTAGGCGGGGACCGCCCCGATGGAGCGCGCGAAGGCGACGACGGCCTTGGCGTCGGGGCACTCCCCCTCGCCGGGCTGCTCGAAGATCCTGTCGAGGAAGCCCGCCTTGAGGACGCCCAGAAGGTCGAAGAGAAGGATCGGGTTGGCGGGCTCGGCCAGGAGGGCCGCCAGCTTGGCCGCGGGGACGATGCCGAAGCCTTCCGCCAGGCCCTTCGAGGAGACTTCCGCCCGCGGCCGTAGCGCCCGATCAGGCGCTCGGCCACCGCCGCGAGGAGGTGGCGCTCGGTGAGGCCGCCGTCCTCGGCCGCCTTGGAG
>CAVZVX010000146.1:0-6686 GCA_963778775.1 uncultured Spirochaetota bacterium
ACTGAGCGAAGCCGACCATGACACGGGGGCGATCGACGTTCCGAAGGTCCTCGATACCGCGCCCTTCGAGGGAGGCATACAGCTCGCGGAGATAGATGAGCCTCACGGCGATCGTGCGCTTGTTGTAGCCCGCCTCTGAGAGGGCCTCCTCGAAGACCTTGCGGCCGCGAGGTAGGGAAAGTCCGTCTGTCATCCGTGCATCCTCGGGTGACACAATAAGCCATTCTGCCTCCCGCTCGTTCCGAATGCGTACGTGGTATCAAGGGTGGAACCATGCCATTTGGGCTACACGCCCCGCGCTATCGTAGTCGAAGACTACGATATTCCCGAGGGCGTCGGTCTGCTGGGACAGGCTGCCGCTAAAAATCGAGTATAGCTCGCTGTCCCCTCCGAGATTAGAATAAAATCCTCTGTTGACAAATTATGCCAAAAGGTGCATAATTGCATCAATGCGAAACGCTATCGATGCCTTCAAGGCCGTGGGCGAGCCGACGCGCTTCAGGGCCCTCCGGCTCTTGATCGAGGCGAAAACCGATCTCTGCGCCTGCGAGATCATCGATGTCCTCCAGAAGCCTCAGTACACGATATCGAAGAGCCTCGGCGCCCTCGTCGATTCGGAGCTGCTCGACGAGTGGCGAGAGGGTCGAATGATGATGTACGCCTTAGCCCATACTAGCGTAAATGACGCGATTTTCGAGGCAGTCGGCAGGGTAGCTCTAAACGGGGAACTGGTTGCGGATCGTGAGCGCCTGGACGCTCGCCTTGCGCGAAGGGAGAATGGGGAGTGCGTCTATAGTTGCTAAAATTTTTTGATGGCAATTATGCACTATTGTGCAATGTGGCATAGATTTCGTCAGAAACGATCATTGAAGGAGGCAGGTAAATGTCGGAATGCGATTGCGGAAATCGGAAGACTGTTATCATTACCGCTTGTTCGGGAGCCGCCAATACCGGCCTCCTCGCCGACCGGGTCGCTCGGGCTCTTCGAACCGACAAGCTGGGCTCGATGACCTGTCTCGCGGCTCTCGGGGCCGAGGTTTCCGGCTACGTCGAGTCCGCCCGCAACGCCGATCGGAACATCGTGATCGACGGATGCCCAGTCGCTTGCGGCGCGAAAATCTACGCCAAACTCGGCCTTGCGTACGAGGAGTACCTCATGACCGACTTCGGGGTCGAGAAGGGAAAGACCGAGGTCACCGACGATCTTGTAGCGAGCGTCGCCTCGCGCGTTGCCGCCGCTCTCGCGGAGGACAAGTTTTAGCAAGTGGCAAGGCTTGGTCAATCGGCTCGTGTACGGAGTCGCGTAGCTCCAGGATAGCCTCTCCTTAGGCACGACGATCCTATGGCAATTGGACACGTACTCATGATGTTCCCGCAGCCACTTCCTCAAGGACAGGAAGGTACTGGTCCCGCCCCGGACGTCTTCTATATCCGGCGGCAGTATCAAGCTGAAAATGAGGATTTTTCAGCTTGAAAAGTCGGGCTGGACAGTCTGAAAACTCCTCGTGGACAGGCTGAGAAGTCATCCTGGACAGGCTGAAAACTCCTCCTGGACAGGCTGAGAAATCCTCCTGGACAGGCTGAGAAATCCTCCTGGACAGGCTGAGAAATCCTCCTGGACAGGCTGAAAAATCCACTTGACCCACTGATCTCCTTTAAAAGTATCAATCCGGATGACTAGGTAAAGGAGAGACGCGGCCATGGATGAAGCAAAAGGCGTAAAGGGAAGGATCCGCGACGCAAACCGGACCCGCGAGGCGATACTTGCGGCGGCGGCGGCGATCTTCGCGGCCCAGGGTTTCGCCGGGGTGCGTCTGGACACGATAGCGGCCGACTCGGGCTACAACAAGAGCCTCATCGGCTAGTACTTCGGAGACAAACTCGGCCTTTATTCCGAGCTGCTCGAGCGGGCGGACAGGGAAGTGGACGCCCTTCTCGCGCAGGTACTCGCAGCCCTGCTCGGGGACGAGGCCGCCACTTCCGACGCTGGCAGGTTCCGATCGTCTTCCATAACCTCGCGAACTCGCTGCCGGTAGGCGATTGGCAAGTCGTTCAGGAAGTAGACGGCTTGAAGCTATTGTTGAGCGCTGCGCGCGGCGCATTGGATAAAGAGGCCATTGCCGACGCCATTAGGCGGGAATTGGCGCGTCAGAGGCGGTCGTCCCTCGCGTCGAGGTGAAGGAGGTCGCGTCGATTCCGCAGGTGGCATCGGGGAAGACGCCCCCTGTCAAATCCAACCTTCCCGGAGCTTAATGACCCGGCAATTGAATGACCCTTACTTCGTTGAGAAAGCCGAAGGAGGCATGCGCGGCATGAAGATCGGCTATAAGACCATGCCCTTCTCCATGAACAGGCGGATGGCGGCTGCCAGCGCCGCCGTGGCGAGCGAGCGAAGCACGATTCACGGCATCACCGAAGCCGATATCGGCGAACCGCGAAGGCTCATGGAAGAGCATCGGAAACGAACGGGGGAAGCTCTGTCCCTGACCGCCTACGTCGTCGCCTGCCTGGCTCGCGCCCTGTCCGAGGTTCCCGAGCTGAACTCGTTCCGCAAAGGGCGGAGGCTTGTCATGCTGGATGACGTCACCGTGAACGTCCTCGTCGAACGGGAACTCGACGGGGAGAAAGTCCCGGAGCCCGTAGGGATTCAAGCCGCCCAGAGGAAGACCTACCGCCAGATCCATGACCAGATCAGGCTCACCCAGCGCAGAGAGGGGGACCGTCTCGGCAGTCTCTCCGGATCGGAATGGATCCGGTTTATCCCGAGTTTCCTCTTTCGCGCCTTTATCCGCGCCGCCTCGCGGAGCGTTCGCATGGCGAAGCGCTATGGAGTCGTGAGCGTAACGGCCGTCGGCATGTTCGGGAGCGACGCGATCTGATTCGTTCCCCTTGGCGGCGCGACCGTTCTGGTCACGGTGGGAAGCATAGTCAAGCGACCGGGGCTCGTAGATGGAAGACTCGAAGAAAGAGAGCACCTATGCCTGACGATCTCCTTCGATCATGAAATCGTCGATGGCGCGCCCGCGGCGCGCTTCGTCAAGAAGTTCACGGCTTTGATCGCGAGCGGTGCCGTCCTGCATGAAGACGTTGCAGGGGAATGAAATATAATGGGGCACGGCAAGATCTCCCGCGAGGGCGACCAGGGGATGCTCCCTGGCCCCATGGCTTTGATCGCTCTCGCGGCGATTCCCATGACGAGCTTCGCCGCGGCCGCTTTGAGCCGGCTTATTTTCGCGGGGTAGTAATAGTCCTTCCCCGCATAGAACGCATAGTCGGCCGGCAGGTAGCGCCTCCACTCGAGGCCGGCCCTTCGATGAACGAGGAACATGATGTAGGCATAGAAAGTCGGCCGCGGAATCGAATCGTCGAGGCAGGCCCGATAGAAGGCCTTCGCGGTGCGGTCGACGACCCTTGCCTTTGCCGCTACCGCGCGCAGGGTCTGCGGCCAGGGCGGCGTGGCGATTCCCAGACCGCGGACGATCCGGCCTCCCCCCAGCGCGCTCTTCAAGGAAGATAGCGTCCTTCTCGTGCCGCTGCCGCCCGTGTTCGCAAGCGTCAAAATCTTCTGCCGGTGGAACCGAGGCCGATGGTTCGAGTAGGCGAAGCGATCGATGAAATTCTTCATGAGGCCGCTGACGTTGAGGACGTGCACCGGGGAAGAGAGTATGACGCCATCGGCCGCCAGCATTTCCCTTTCGATCGCGGCTCGATCGTCGCGAAGCGGGCATTTATCCTCGCCGAGCGCCATGCAGGCATAACAGCCGAGGCAGGGCCTGAGCTTCGCGTCCTTCAGGAACAGGTACTCGAACTCGACCTCGCCCAGGGATTTCATCCTATCCTCGATCATTCTAACGATCTTATAGCCCGAGCTCTTCCCCCTGGGGCTGCCTATGATCGCCAGTATCTTCACGGCCTTGCCTCCGCGACCGGCACGCTCTCGCGCGGAGCCGCGCGCAGGAAGCTCACGTCCGGGTACCCTACCAGGATGACCGCGTGCACATTGTCGTGCCGCGTCAGGCCGATGAGCCTCTTGCAGGTACCGCTCGAGTTCACTGCGCTCTGGGCGAGGGAGACCAGGCAGCTTCCCAGTCCCAGGGCGTGGGCGGCGAGACAGAGCGCGTATCCCGCCAGCACCGAGTCCTCCCTGGGCGTGGGGATGAGCTCGCGCGAATGGATTACGATGACGATGGGGGCGGCATAGAACACGGGATCCTCGCCGGCATCGAGGCGCGAAATGATTTCCCGAATCCTCTCTCCATACTCCGGATCTCCCAGGAAAGCCCTCGTCGGAGGGTCGACGAAGGGCGGGGGGGGCGGAGAAGGGTGAATCGATGCGAGCGGCGGTTGCCGCCCGAAGGGATATATGCCGCGGCCTCGAAAAGCCGCGCCAGGACTGTCTCGGGCACTGCCGCAGGAAGGAAATGCCGCGTGCTCCTCCGCGAGGCGAGGAAGGCGGTGAGAGCCTTGATTCCGACGGGCGGGACTGGCGCGGACTCCACGTCCCGATCGGTCCTGCCGCGCACCGCGATCGCCCCGGAAGGGCAGACCGCGAAGCAATGGAAGCATCTCTTGCACTTTTCGGGGGCCCGGTCGCGGAGCGCCCGCGGGCCGCCGTGACCGCATTCACGGATGCAGGCTCCGCAGCCGGTGCAACTCACCTCTTCGATCTCGATCGTCATCATGCTCATTCGAATCTCCCCCTTCTTCCGGTCTCGGGAGATTCGATGCGGGAAGGGCGCTCCAGGTTACGGGTCATTCCTTATTTCTTCGGGGTTGCGGACTTTCATGTGGATTAGGTGGTTAAAGCCTTTCAAAGAAACCGGTCTCCAGCAAACTTGTGGAGGTTAACTCCGTAGGGTACGTAGACATACCCATATGCCTGCGCTGGAAACGCGTGGAAGTGCTCCTCTTCTAGGGCTTGACGCCAAAGCGGCCTCGAGGTCATTGGTGATTCGGCATTATATTCAAACGAGAATTGCCTTGACTTTAGTGTATAGTAGCTATACACTGGGGCCGTGGAGTTTGCCACTGATCGCCGGAAGAATCTCATTCGCCTCTTCATGCACGTGATTGACAAGGCGGGAGAGATCGGCGCGACGGTCATGGATTTCGGGACAGGAGAACGGCTTCATCAGGCGGAGATCCACATGGTCGCCGCCATCGGTATGAATGAGGGCATCCACGCTCTCGCCCTTGCGGAAACAGAAGGCGTAACGCGAGGGGCTGTCTCTCAAATCCTGCGACGTTTGGAATCGAAGGGTCTTATCCGCAGGGAAGAGGACCCCGAGAACCGTTCCCGGCAACTCCTGTTCCTAACCGCGGGCGGAAAAGCTGCGGAGCTCGGCCACAATCATTTTCATAGGCGAATCGACGCGCTCTTTTTGGAACAGCTCGACGCGTTTCCAGACGACCAGGTCGACTTTCTAGTGTCCTTCTTCAAGGCAGTGGATTCAAAATTGGATGAGTTCGACTCGGGCTAGTATCAGGGACAGCGCCGTATACCGGATAAAAGAGAGAAAAGTGTATAGCCGCTTTACACTAGGAGCAAATCATGTCGTGGCAGAGCATCGCACTTATCCTTGGGGTCCTGCTTCTCATTGTCGTTCTCCTTCGCCTCGTCTCGGCGCGTATGGATCGAGTCGGGACGGCGCCTGAAAAGATGATCGAAAGCCTGAGTGGCTTTGCAGGAGGCGCCTTCTTCCGCATTAAGTCCGGGATCGCCAATGCCTACCTTCTGCCCTGCGACGGAGGCAATCTCCTCATCGACACGGGCTATCCGGAGGATTATGAGCGCTTCAGGTCCGCCCTCGCTTGGGCAGGCATCGACTTGCGAAGCATCAAATGGCTTTTCTTGACCCACGCGCACGATGACCATGTCGGTTTCGCGGCCAGACTGATCAAAGATACTGGCTGCCGCCTCATCGCGCCGGCAGGCTCGCTCGCGCAGCTCGCCGCAGGGCGCGTAAAATTCAACGGCGGAGGCGCCATCACCAGGCGTATAGCAGCAATGAGCTTTCTGTACAACCTCGTAAAACGTCGCACCATGAGCTTCCCGCCCCTATCGGTGGGGTCGAACATTTGCGTTCTGAACGGCGAAGACGCGTCTCTGGCGCCTTCCCTCGGCATCGCGGGATCCTTCGTGCCGACACCCGGCCACAGCGGAGACTCCTTCACACTGCTCTTGGACGACGGGCGTTGCTTTTGCGCCGACGCGGCGATGAATTTCCTGAACGCCCTCGGCGCCGACTGCCGCCCGATTTTTGTAGAGGATGAGGCCCAGGCCTACCGAAGCCTGAGGGCACTGGTAACGCTGGGGGCGAAGACCTTCTACGTTGGTCACGGAGCTCCGATCGAGGACACGGCGGTGCTCGCTACCCTCGAGCGGCACCAAAGGCGGAAAGAATGAGCCGCGGCTTGGGTTTTTAGTCTTCATTTTTATCATAGCCAGATATTTCGGATCAGGCTTTAGACCAAAGCCGAAGATGTGTACAAGAATAGACGAGTGTTTCAGCGCTTGACGAGGCTGAACCTGAAAAGCATACGGGCATGACGGATTAATGAGACAGCAAGTGGCTTGTGGTCTTAATCCTACCGCGAAGTCGCCGAGCGCAAAGGGCGGCTTGTCCCTCTATCCCACAGGAGTATTGGGCCCCCAACCCACACAAAAGTCAGAAGTCTCATTTTTT
>CAVZVX010000147.1:0-13065 GCA_963778775.1 uncultured Spirochaetota bacterium
GCCTTGACCTGCAATAACAAAAAGGCCGACGTTCAGGACATAGCCCAATCGAAGCTGTCAGTCGAGCAGGCGGACTATGCCCTCCAACAGGCCCGCCTGAATCTCGCGCACGCCTCGATCAAGGCACCCTACGCGGGACGCATCGTTTCGGTCGGTCTGATGCCGGGCGAGTTCGTCGGCCCGGATGCCCCTGCCTTCGTCATCGCGTCCCAGGAACGGGAGATAGATTTCTCGGTTCCCCCTTCGGATGCCGCGAGCCTCGCCATCGGCACCGAGATCGATTTCACCTTGAACGGGAAGGCTAGCAGGCTCTCCTTGAGCCGATCCCCGAACGTTCCCGTCAGCGGTGTCGTTCCCTTCGTGGTTTACGTCCCGGGCTCCCTGGCCCTCCCCTTCGGGGCGGTCGGCACGGTGAGCTACTCCCTCGTCCTCGCGAGCGGCACCATAATCCCGACGGGCGCGATCCAGACGAGCGAGGACAGGAACTACGCCTTCGCGATCGAGAATGCCAAGGCAGTCGAGCGCCCGATCACCATTCTGGCGGAGAGCGGGGATACCGCGGCCGTCGCGGGCGTGGAACCCGGCAGCTCGGTGATCGTAGACCCGCCCCCGGGCCTCATGGACGGCTCCGCGGTCAAGGCGATTCCCGTCGCCTCGACGGATGTGGGCAAATGAGCAAGGTCCGCGAGCTCCAGGCCAAGATTTACGAAAAGATCAACCCGGCCGTAGGCTTCTCCGTAAGGCGCTACGTCTTCGCCATCGGCGTCTTCGTGGCCATATTCGCTTTCGGACTCATCTCGATCCTCAATCTGGGAGTCGACCTCTTCCCCTCGATCAATTTCCCCTTCGTCGTCGTGTCGACGACCTACCCGGGCGCGTCGCCGAGCGTGATAGACCAGCAGGTCACCCAGGTGATCGAGAACGCGGTGTCGACCCTGAGCGGCATAACGGACCTCAACTCCACGAGCTCCAACGGCGTCAGCCTCGTGTTCATGAGCTTCGACGCGTCGACCGACCAGAACAGCGACGCGAACCAGGTGGCCTCCCTCGTTTCGGCCGCCGTCCGCCAGCTTCCCCAGGGGATCGGCGCTCCCCTCATCCAGACATTCAACCCCTCCTCGATACCGATCATGCAGTTCGGGATATCCGGCTCGGGTGCCAGCCTCGGGGAAATCGATACCTATGTCACGAACGACCTGACTCCCCTTCTCGAGCGGGTCTCGGGGGTCGCCAACATCAAAGTCGACGGCGGACCCGTGCGCCAATTCCAGGTCCTCCTGAACCCGAACCGGCTCCAATCCTACGGCCTTTCCCCCCAGGCGGTCGTCGGGGCCATCGCCGCATCGGCGGTCGACCAGCCGATAGGATCCATCGATCGGCACGACAACGCCCTCACCTTCGCCACGGAGAACGTCCCCGCCGACGCCACCATGGTCGCCGATGTCCTCGTCGATCCGATCCGCGGGATCAGGGTCGGCGACCTCGCCGCCGTACGGGACCTTCCCGTCTCGACGAGCTACGCACGGGTCAACGGCAAGCCGGTCGTCCTAGTCTCGATCCAGCAGACCTCGACCTCGAACGCCGTCGCGGTCGTGAAGGATGTCCGGGCGCTCCTCGCCCGGACCAAGATGCCTGAGGGCTATCAGGTCGATTTCAGCAACGACACGACGGCCTCGATCAGGGCTTCCCTCGATTCCACGTATCGGGAGATAGCCATCACGGCGGTCGTGGTCGCCCTGATCGTCCTCCTCTTCCTCGGAAAGCTGAACACGGCCTTCTCCGTAATCCTCGCCGTCCCCATAGCGCTTTCGGCCGCCCCCATCCTCTTCAATCTCGCCGGCTTCACCCTCAATCTCGTGTCCATGCTCGCGATGATCGTCGCGATCGGCGTCGTCGTCGACGATTCGATCGTAGTCGCGGAGAACGTCGAGCGCTACCGGGCCATGGGCTTCAGCCAGAGGGAAGCCGTCCTGAAAGGGGCCAGCGAGATCTTCAGCGCCGTGGTCGCGGCGACCCTCTCCCTCCTCTCCGTCCTCATCCCGGTTAGCTTCATCGGCGGGATCATAGGAGATTTCCTCAAGCAGTTCGCCCTCGGGCTGGCCGCAGCGGTCGCTTTCTCCCTCCTCGAAGCCGTCCTTTTCCTCACCGTCCGCCTCGCATATACGCCGGAAACGCAGCATACTCTCGACTGGGGCGACCTCCTCTCGAGCTTCGGGAAGATCGGCGAATCAATGGCCTGGGGCCTCAAGGCCTGGAGGAAGGCCCCCGCGATCGTCGTCGGGATCGGCGCGCTCATCGCTCTCGCCGCGACCAAGAACTTCCGGTTCATGCCGGCCATGGTCCTCTATCCCTTCGCGCTCGGCCTCCTGCGCTACCTGGGCCGCATCCTCCTCGCGTTCTTCCAAGCGCTCACGACGACTCTCCACGGGTGGACCGAGGCCGGACTCGAATGGGTCAGGGACGCCTACGCAAGGTCCCTCGTGGGCCTCATCGATAAGAGCGTCCTCGTCCTCGTCTCCACCGCTGTCGTCCTCGTCCTCGTCGTCTTCCTCCTCGTGCCGAGGATAAGCTTCAGCTTCGCCCCGAAGAGCGACAACGGCACCATAACGATAAACCTCGCGATGCACTCGGGCTCGACCCTCGAGTCGACCAACCGCGCGACCGGCTCGCTCGAGGCCTTTCTCCTCGGGCAACCCGAGGTGAGGACGGTTCAGACGATAGTCGGAAGCACCGGAGTCTTCACCGTCGGCTCGGGGCAGCCGGAGAACACCACCATGGTCGTGCAGCTGGTCGACCTCGAAAGGCGCGCGGGAGCCTATGACCTCATGGACAAGTACCGAGTCGGCATGGAGAAAATCCTCGCCGTGGCGGATCCGTCGGCGACCCTGAGCCTGGCCGTGTCGGGAGGGCCCCAGGGATCGAACTCTACCATATCCCTCAGCCTCCTCTCGTCGGACCAGAACGTCCTCCTCGAGCGGAATGCGAAGGTCCTGAGGTTCGTGCAGGGACGCCCCTTCGTCGTCGGCGCGACCTCGAGCCTTTCCGACGTAAGCATCGAGCGGGACTTCAAGCCGAGCGAATCCCAGATGCAGGGCTCCGGATTCACCCCGAGCGCCATCGCGAGCCTCCTCCAGACCTACGCTTCGGGCACCCAGGCCGGGAACGTCCAGATCGGAGGGCAGAGCTATCCGATCATGGTCAAGATCGACCCCACGAACCTCAGCGACGGGCAGTCCCTCATGAACCTGCCGATATACTCGCAGGCGCTCCAGTCGAACCTCCTGGTCGGCCAGCTCGGGAACCATCGCCATCCGCCAATCGCCGATCAATATAGAGCGCTACAATCGCCTCTACACGGCGACGCTGTCGATCACCCTGGCGAAGAACGCCCCGCCGGCCCTGTGCTTTCCAGAACTCGCTGACCGAAGAGCTCACGAAGCAGGGTCTCCTCGACGACAAGGTGAGCCTGGGATCGGGCGGCGCCTTCGGTGCGAGCGCCCTCGCCGGCCAGGTAGCGAGGACCGGAATCACGGCCTTCCTCCTGGCGATCTTCCTCGCCTACCTCGTGATGGCGGCCCAGTTCAACTCGTGGCGATACCCGGTCTATCTCCTCATGCCCGTGCCCCTGGCCATCGTCGGCGCCCTCGTCTTCGTCGTCCTCCTGGGCGGAGGCCTCGATACCTTCGGCGTCCTCGGAATGCTCCTGCTGATAGGGCTTTCGGCGAAGAACGCGATCCTCTACCTCGACTTCGTCGTCGAGCGCTTGGGCGCGATGCCCCTCAAGGACGCCCTCATCGAAGCCGCGCGGCTCCGGTTCCGGCCGATCATCATGACGACCCTGACCGTCCTCGTCATTTCGGGGCCCCTGGTCTTCGGCCGAGGCCAGGGCACCGAGTTCGGCCAGCGGCTCGGCGTGGTCATGTTCGGCGGCGTCATCTCCTCCGCCGTCCTCACCTTCTTCGTAGTACCCGCCGCCTTCTACCTCTTCGAGAAGGGCCGCGCCGTCTTCAAGCCCGCCGAGGAAGAAACGGGTCGGGACCAGAGCTCCTTCGGGGAGGCCGCTGCCGGGCCGGCCCCGGCGGCGACGGGCGAGTCCGTCTAGGAAGAGAGGCGTAGAAAGATGAATATTCATGGGGCGTCTCTGGCCATCCTTGCGTCGATCCTGATCCCTTGCGCGATGGACGTCGCCCGCGCGAGCGCCCAGGGAAGTGCACGGGCGAGCGCCCAACCGGGCGCTCCGACCATCACGCTCAAAATGGCGACTAACGCGCCGATGAACAGTCCCTGGGACCTCGGCCTCAGGCGCCTGGCCGCCGAGTTCGACCGCGTTTCGGGCGGCAGGGTCAAGATCGCATTCGTGCCGAGCGCCCACGTCGCCACCGAATCGGACATCATCCAGAAGATGCGGCTGGGCACGGACGGAGCCCTCCTCTCGACCTACGGCCTGGCCGAGCTCTACCCGGACAGCCTCGCCCTCTCGATGCCGAGCTTCATCCGGAGCGACGCGGAATTCGACGCGGTGCTCGCGGACGTGGCCCCCCTCATCAAGTCGAAGCTCGGGGACCGCTACGTCGTCCTGGCCATCTCGAAGGGCGGCTGGGTACGGTATTTCGCCAAATCGAGGATCGTCTATCCTTCCGACCTCGCGGAGCTCCGCATCTCGATAGAATCGAGCGACGACAAGGAGAAGCGGCTGTTCCAAGGCATCGGCGCGAGGGTGATCACGGGCTCGATGTCGGATTTCCTCCTCCGCATAAACTCCCGCGCGGTGGATGCCACCTGCGAGAGCCCCATCTATATCGCCGCTCTATGGTCCCAGCTGAGGGGGAAGATAGGCTACATGTCCTCCTTCAAGGTCGCCCCCTTCGTAGGCGCGATTGTCTTCAACAAGTCGAGCTGGGAGAAGGTGCCTCTCGAGCTCAGGACCCCCCTCGCGAAGGCGACTCAGGAAATAGCCGACGCGATCAGCCTCGACAGCGCGAAGCTCGAAGCCGACGCCATCGCCTCCCTGGACGGGATACAGGTTCCGTCCGAGCCAGCCGACGCCTCGGGAAAATGGTCCGAGGTCTTCGCGCAGTGGCGCAGCGACCTTCTCCCTCAGATGTTCTCCGTCGACATCCTCGATGCAATGGACGCGGCGCTCGCCAAGGCTCGGCATGCGAAATGAGCCTTATAGGCTGAAGCCCCTGTTATTCTTGTATTAGGAAGAGCGCGGCCGTCATGATGGCGTGGCTATAATCCTCGGCCGCGTAGCCCGTCTCTTCCCTCAGGTCGCGGCGCCCTGCCGAGGCCGGATCCTCTACTTGTCAATAGTCCAGCGCTTCCGCCCCTCGCGCCTTCAGCAATTCCTTCGTCGACAAGAGTCCGCAAGCGGCCTGGATGTCCTCGCCGCGCGAGCGCCTGATGGAGGCGAGAAGGCCCTTCTCCACCAGTGCCTCCCGGAACTCCTCCATGACTTTATCCGAGCTTCCCCGCAGCGACGAGCCCGGAATGGGATGGAAGTGTATGAGGTTCACCCGAGCCTTGAGCCCCTGGAGAATGCGCGCGAGCTCCCGGCGGTGGCGAGGACTGTCGTTGACGCCCTCGAAGAGAATGTACTCGACGGTGACGCGGCGCGCGTCGCCGGCCTGCGCCTTCTTGAGGAAGTCCAGCACATCGGTCAGGGCGTGCGCGTTCTGGACGGGCATCAGGCTTCGGCGCTCTTCCTCGAAAGGAGAGTGGAGGGACAGGGCGAAGCGGACCTTGCTCCTGCGGAAGAACTCTTCCAGGGCGGGCAGGAGGCCGACCGAAGAGAGAGTCACCCGCTGGTTCGAGAAGCCGAAGCCCCAGTCGGCCGTCAGGATCTCCAGGCTCTTGAGCACGTTCTCCAGATTGTCCAGAGGCTCGCCCATCCCCATGTAGACGACGTTGGTCAGGCTCTCGCTCTCCGGGATCCCTCGGACTTGGGCGAGAATCGCACCTGCGCTCAGGTGGCCCTGGAGGCCCTGCCTGCCCGTCATGCAAAATAGGCAGCCCATCCTGCAGCCTACCTGGGTGCTGACGCAGAGGGTCCTGCGATCCGGCTCGGGGATGTAGGCCGCCTCGACGAAGCGCGGCGACTGGGCTTCGAGATTGGGGAGGAAAGCGCCCTCGACCTTAAAGAGGTACTTCTTGGTCCCGTCGGAGGACGACGTTTCCTTGACCGGGAACCTGGATCCCAGCAAGTAGCCATCTTCGAGCCTTTCTCTCGCATCCTTGGGAAGATCGGTCATTTCGTCGAAGGAATCGGCGCGTCGGGCGTAGATCCATCGCGCGAGCTGCTTCGCCGCGAAGGGCCTCAGCGAGAGCGACTCGGCGACGGGAAGGAGGTCGCGCGCCGTCAGCCCGAATAATTCCTGCTTCAGAAATATACCTCCGAGATGATCCCCGAGTGGGGAACGCCCTTCGCCATCAGGAGATCGCGCACGTCGACCACCATCGACGCGCTTCCGCACAATTCATACATCAGGCCAGGATCCCAGGACTCGGAATCGATGACGGCCGTCAGCCGTCCGGCCCGAATGCCATTTGCATTGCCAAAATCGCCACTCGCGCCCGAGCGACAGCGCAGATAGCGATCCCCCATGACGGCTTCGAGTTCGTCCTGAAAGTAAAAATCCTCGAGCGCTCGAGCGCCGTGCAGGAGCGTCTTCTCCGCGGACAATCCGGCTCTGGCCATCGACAGGAAGGGAGCCAGACCCGTGCCATTGGCGATCCAAATCCCCGGTCCCATAAAGGCGGGGAAGGACCCCGAGGGTCCACGTATCGAGATCGTATCCCCCGGAGCGAGGCGCGCCAAGCTCGGCGTCAGCTCTCCGCCTTCCGCTATATTGAACAGAACTCCCGCCTCGTCCTCGCCCGGTCCGGTAAACAGACTGTAGAGGCGCGAGGGCCCTTTGTCGTCGAGGGCGACCTCGGCCAGCTGTCCCGCAGTAAAATCAAAATCGCGCCTCCAGGTCAGCGCAAAGGCGCTTCCCACCGCTCGAAAGCCGGAAACCCGAGTTCGATGGAAGGACTTTGCTCTTTTCATACGCGCGTCGGACCCTGAATGTACCCAAATAGGATGAGAGGGGCAAGGAAGGACCTCGGGGCCCTGGGCGAAACTCATAGCGAGTCTCGCGGCCCTAGCTACCGCCTCCATTCTCAGCCCCCGCGTAGGGCGCGCTCAGGGCTCGGCTATACTCGTTGACCCTCGCAGATATCTCGCGCGTCCTTCGGTAGTCGCAGGAGAGGATGTCGAGCATCGTCTCGTCCTTCGCCGCGGCGATGGCTCCCGCATCGCGGATGCCGGCGGCGTAGAACATGAGGAAGTGCTCGTCCGAGATGTCGGTGGGAATGCCGAGCTCGCTCTGGACGAGGCCGCGGAATTCCCCGCATTCGGCGAGGAGCCTCGAAAAGGGCCGCCCCTCGAGCCGGATGCCCAACATAGGCCAGAACTGTGGCGGCTTGTAGAGCACGTACTCGTAGGCCATGGCGTCCAGGATCGCTTCCTCGTCGACTTCGAAGCCGAAGCGCCGCTGCTCCTCGTACCAGGCCGTGTGGAGGAAGGGCCCCGGGGGGGTGATCATGACGCTGTCGGGACGGGTCTCGCGGAGGAGCCTCAAGTTATCCCGCTTGACCTCCTCGAGACTCACCTTCCCCAGCGTGGGCGTCGGGTAGATGAAGGCGAGGCTGAGGTAGACCTTGTGCCCGGCCCGCCTCTCGGCCTCGCGCAGGGCGCGGGCCGTGGCCGCGATGTCCTCGTATCCGATTCCCTTGTTCATCACTTCGGCGTTGACGAAGTCGTTCCCGGTCTCTCCGCCCATGAACAAGGCGCGCAGTCCCCCCTCGATCAGGCTCGTGTAGGATTCCGCGAGCCGCTCGAATTGCGCCGCGGCGCCCCTGATCCCTCGCGAGCCCATCGCGAAGGCGACCTCGATGCCGCTCGAGATCAGTTTGCGCGCGATCCGCGCCCCCAATGCCGGCGGGGTATCGGAGCCGGCGAAGCGGAACACTCCCACGCCGATACGGAGCATGGCCTTGATCTCCTCGACTACCTCGTCCGGGTCCCGGACGGAGAAGCGCGAGGAAAACTGGCGATGCACGCAGAAGTGGCAGCGCCCCCAGTCGCAGCCGAAGGATTCGGTCACGACGTGGATCCCGACCTTTCCCTCGCCGCTCCCGTACACAGGATCGCTCCTCTCCCTCTTCGCGTCGGCGTCGAGCCTGGCGGTCTTTCTTATTCCTCCCTCGATCCGATAGATCAGGTTCGCTATCGCCCCTCTCTCGGCCGCAGCCGCGATATCGGCGAGGACGGCCGCCTTGTCCCAGGGTCCGGCATGCGCGTCCGCGGCCCCCAGTATCTCGAGAAGGGCCTCTTCTCCCTCGCGCGCGACGCAGAGGTCGAAGGCGCTCCGCTCGAGGACACGTTCCTCGTAGAGAGTTACGTGGTAGCCTCCCGCGACGGTCAGGATTTCGCTCGACTCGCGCTTGATGAGATCGATCAGACGCACCGCATTGGAGAAGGCCTCGCCGTACCAGAGCTTGACGCCGAATACCTTGACACCTCTCGCCTTGAGCGAGGAGACGAGGCGGCGCAGCCTCGAATCGAGCCTCGCTTGTTGGACGGCGCCGAGGAGATCCTGGATCTTCATGGTGGCCAGGCCCAATACGGCCTTCAGAGCGGGATTCTTCGTCCGCACGAGGAGGGCGTAGATCCTCCTGAGCGGCCGCGCGATCGCGGCGGGAGAGAGCGAGGAGTAGAAGTCATCTGTGGCCCAGTCGATCACCTCGACCTCGTGGCCCCTCTCCTCGAGATAGCCCTTAAGGGTCGCGAGACCGTTGTCGTAGAATGTATCGCTTATCGACCTCCGCCGACGCGCCACGGAATTCCAGAGGACAATCCGCATCAGGATATCGCCCCCGCGAGCGCCCGAGCGCCCGTGGGCGAGCGCCCAACGGGCGAGCGTCCTTCGATCGATCTTCCCCAGGCCGTTGACAGGAATCTCGTCCACGACGACGATCTCGCAATCGATCACCGCCCTCGCGGCCTTCGCGAGCTCCGCCTCGTCGACGCCGCGGCGAAGGGAGACGAAGGCGACGACCCTGCCGTCCTCGGCCAAGGCCGCGCAGCGCCGCACCGCGTCCAAGCGATAGAGCGCCTCCTCGCATTCGGCGGCGAATACCCTCCGCGGAGATTCGCTCAGGATCTCCTCCTTGCGGCCGAGGATGTACAGGAAGCCCTCGTCGTCGAGGTAGCCGTAATCGTTCGAGACGAACCAGCCGTTCACGAAATGGGCGGCGCTCTCGCGGGCATCGTTCACGTAGGAGATCCCGACCGTCTTCGTCCTGACGGCGATCCTGCCGTCGCCCCGGATCTCTATCTCGACGCCGCTCAGGGGCCTGCCGACGCTTCCCAGCTTTCGGTAGTCCGGAGGCGAGAGCATGGCGAGGGGCGGCAAGGCTTCCACCATGCCATAGCCGACGTGGATGATCGGACCGAAGGTCGCGATCGCCTCGGTGAGCCGCGGGACCGGCGCCAGCTCCGTCCCCGTTATGATCTTCCTAAGCGAATCCAGGCGCCTGCCCTTCTCCGAGCACCATTCGGCAAGCTCGAATAGGCGCATGGGCGTGAGATAGAGCTGATTCACCTCGTAGCGCCCGATATAGTCCGCGAGAAGGGCGGGCTCGGGATTCTCCCCGACGACGATCTGAGTGATGCCGCCGAGCAGCGAGGGCAGGAAGGTCGTGGACCCGGCGGTCGCGAAGGGAAGAGTGCAAAGGAATACCGTAGTTCCGTCCAGCTTCTCCTCGGATGCCCCGACGTATCCGTAGAGGCTCTCGACCCAATTCCGGCTCGACAGGCCCACGATCTTCGGAGTCGCGCCGGTCGTGCCCGAGCTGACGTTGAGGGTGGATACATCGGACAGGGAAGGAGATCGGCCGGCCGGGAGAAGCTCGAGCACGCCCTTGGAATAATAGGCCCGAGCCCCGACGGCCGCCACGCAGGACGAGGCGGCGGCATCGTCCAGGGATTCCGGCAAGGCCATGAACGCGAGTCCGAGGCGGTGGCAGGCGAGACGGTAGATGAAATATTCGATCGAATTGCGCGCGCAGAACGCGAGGACTTCCCCCGCGGCCAATCCCCGATACCCGAGGGCCTCCGCCGTCTGCCTGGATTTTCGAACGAGGTCCTCGAAGCTCAACTCGATGTCTCCCTCCACCTGG
The DNA here is from genome assembly GCA_963778775.1 of uncultured Spirochaetota bacterium. Classification (GTDB taxonomy): domain Bacteria; phylum Spirochaetota; class Spirochaetia; order Treponematales; family Rectinemataceae; genus UBA1306. The sequence goes on from CAVZVX010000147.1 coordinate 10,225, forward strand.
ACGAGGAATATCCTCTTCCCATAGCGGCGGGCGGCGAAGGCGGCGATCCTTTCCGGGGAACCGAGCCCGAGCGCCTTCCGAAGGAAGAGCTCGAGCAGCCGCTTGCGGCCGCGCTTGAAGAGCCCCGGATTCACGGTTCGCGCTCCTCGCGCTCCGCCTTACGGGCGGGGGGCTCGGCTCCGTCGTAGCAGCCGGCGATATACTCGAGGCATTCGGGGGAGGCCGACTCGAAGGCCTCGCTCCTCTCCCTGAAGAAATAGTCGAGGTCCCCCTTCCCGAAGGCGAGCTTGTCCTCGAAGCGGGAGGGATCGGTCGGAGCCCCTCCAAAGGCCGCGTTCTGGATTTCATGGCCGCTCTCCCGCAGCCGGGACATCAATGTGCGCAGATCGAGGAACTCCGCTACGGCCGGCGCGTCGTTCACGCTCCGATAGCTCCGCCGCCCTCCGAGAGGCTGGAAAAGGATATAGCGGAAGGCCGCGGCGTGGCGCGGGTTGACGGCGGCGCAAAGATAATCCGCGGCCAGGACGATCATCGCGTAGTCGAGGAGGACCTTGAAGAAGGAGAAGATGGGTGGGACAATCGGCCTCGGACGAGGACCGCGAGCCGAGCCGAAGTCGGAAGCGAGCATGACGACCTCGCAGGGCTTTCCTTTCGCGCGGAGGATATCCATCTCGGCCCGGTAGCAATCGTCCATGGGGAGGCCCAAGGGGGAATCGGGGACTATCGTCGCCGTCGCGGCAACTCTTCCCGAATCGTCGATCCCGACGAAGCAGGCGGTCCGCGGCAGTGCGTTGTGGAGTATGACGCGCAGGCCGGACTCGGCGCCCTCGACGTAGCCTCGCTTGCGGTACTCGCAGTACACGAGGGCGAAGGCCGCCTCGAGCTCTTCGCGGTTCCGCGCGACCCTGAACTCCATGGCGGCCATAGTACGTCGTCGCCTTCCTCCTGTCAAATCTCGGGAAGGGACCGCGCCGAGGGCGTGGCGGGTAAGTTGCGGTCGAGCCGGGACGTCGGGATTCGGAAACAGGTTTGACTGAGCCATACGGATCGCCTATCATAGCTCGGCAGGCCAGAGATACAGGGCCCGGAGGCATTATCATGAATGAAAATGAGTTGCGCTCCCGCCTGGCGCTAGGAGAGGACTCCCATACCCAGTTCAAGGCGGCCATGCCGAACGCGGAGAGCCTCGCGGCGGAGCTCGTAGCGTTTTCTAACGGCTCCGGGGGAACGCTCTTCGTCGGCGCCGGGGACGACGGATCGGTCGTAGGTCTCGGGACGGACGAGCTCCGTAGACTGAACCTCCTCATTTCGAACGCCGCCTCGCAAGGCGTACGACCCGCCGTCAATCCGATCTCGGAGAATATCGCGACCGCCTCGGGCACGGTCGTCGCGATCACGGTACTCGAGGGAGCCAGCAAACCGTATATGGATAAGGAGGGGATAATTTGGGTCAAATCAGGCGCCGACAAACACCGCGCCACGTCTCGCGAGAAAATCCAGCGTATGTTCCAAAACTCCGGACTCATTCACGGCGACGAGATTCCCGTTCGCGGCATGACGGCAAGCGATATCGACCTCAACTCCTTTGGCGCGTTCTACGAGAACGTATACGGAGGCGTACTCGATACCAACCCGGAAAACCTGGCGCGCCTCCTGCGAAATATGAATTTGGCAACGGAGGAATGGCTCAACGTCGCGGGAGCCCTCCTCTTCTCGAAGCTTCCATCGTCGCGACTCCCGGTTTATACCGTCAAGGCCGTTTCGTACCCCGGTCCGGATATCGATACCGAGCGCTACGACGACAGCCAGGATATCCTCGGTTCTATTCAGGACCAGTTTCGGGGAGGGATCTCCTTTATCCTTCGCGCCCTGCGGCACCTCCAGGGCGAAAAAAGCATCAATTCCGAGGGAGATCCCGAGGTACCTCGAATCGTTTTCGAGGAGCTCATCGCCAACGCCTTGATCCATCGCGAGTAAGCATTCGGTTGTCCCGCTTCCCTAAACTGGGCAGTTAAGTCAAGATTTTCTTATAATCAGGTTCGAGAGGGTAGAGAAGGATTTCCTTTTGGGGAAGCTTCACTTCCTTCAGCCTGTCGGCTCTCCCTCGCCCCTTGGTAGTACCTACCCATATCCAGTTTGCCGCCTTGTAGCAGGTTCCGTTGAAACGTTTTTTTTCGACAAAGGTTTCAATGAGCACCGGCCGGTATTTGTACCTGGCTTCCCAATCATCGGCAATATGCTTACCTGCCATTGATAGTATTTTGGAGGCAAGGTTCTTGGACTCTATCCAGGGCAAGATCAAGAAGCGGGAATTGTTGATGACCAGATTCAGGTTCTGAGTGCGCTTTTCATCCGACCAACCGAACTTCAATGCGTCAAGCACGATTTGTGACACAATCAGGCGGGCGTCGTCCTTATCGTCGGCGGGGACTATATACCAGGGAGCATGATGCGTGCTGGTTGCGCCGATGCACTCCTCGTAGGCCTTCTCGTAGTCTTTCCAGAACTTTCTCTCATGAATGTCGGCCAAACTCAACTTCCAGTTCTTTTCCGGATCGTCGATGCGCGCCAGGAACCGTTTGCGCTGCTCATCCTTCGATAGGTGCACCCTCGAAGACGCCTTGGCCCTCGTCGCCGCCCGCGGTCGACTCATGCAGAGCCTCCCCGGGGGCTCCATGCTGGCCGTTTCTGCTCCGGCGGAAGTGGTCATGCCGCTTTTGAATGAGACGCTTTCCCTGGCTGCCGTCAACAGTCCATCCCTGTGCGTCGTTTCGGGAGAAACGGAGGCGGTGAAGGATCTGGAGGAAGAGCTTTCGAAAAAGGGTGTGACCTGCCGCCACC
>CAVZVX010000148.1:0-3417 GCA_963778775.1 uncultured Spirochaetota bacterium
TGCTAGTTACTTCAAGCGTGAAGGCGCCGGACCTTGCTCTTTGATGCGTATGTTGCCGCCTCCGCGCACAAAAGCGCGCGGCGGAGCCTGTTCCTGGTCGAAGTCCATGTTCCAGGCGGGCCATTGCAGCGGGTGGTCGTTCGAGATCGCCAGCCGTATGGGCGCCGAGAGCAGTTCGCGATTGACCACCTTGTCGAAAATGCTGGCTACATCTCCGCTTCGGTCCAGCGTCACACGATAGCGGTGGTTCTCGATTTCGAACGGCGCGGCGCCGCCGCGGCCTCCCGTCCGCATGCCCACTCGAAGCGTGGACGTCATGGCTTCCGCGGCCGGCTCGACATCGTACACCGCGTAACCCACCGAGGGCGTCCTGGCCAGGAACAGTACCTTGCCGCCTTCCAATTGGGCCGGGACTTGGTCCCCGTGCAGACCAACTCCATGGCGTGATCGCCGAGGAGGTCCTTCGCCTGGATCGAGAGCGTCGTCAGCTTGGTGCTTAAGGTATCCCCCTCCCATACCCGGACCCAGGCCTTCTTCGCGGCCACGTACTTGGCGACCACTATCGACAACCTTCCGTCCGGCGCGTCCGTCTTGCGAACGGTCAGGACCTGCTCCTCGTTCTCCTCCTGGTCGGCGTTGAAAATGGTCACGTCGAGTATCACCTCGTTCGGAAGGGCGGGTATGCGGTTGATCGGCGCTCCGCCGCCGGCCGACGGGATACCCTCGGGGCTCGACTGGGCCTCGGACTCGGGCTGGACCTGACGGGTCGCGACCGGCCGCGCGGCGGCTGCCGCTCCCGTGCGGCTTTGAACGAGGAAGTAGACGGAAAACGCGAGCGCCAAGGCGCTCACGAAGAGGAATACGGCGTGAACGATTCGTTTCATCTGCGCTGCGCGGCTTACTCTCGCCCCAGTATCGTACGGGAGACTCTTTTTAGCACGTCGTCCTTGGCCTGCGCAAGGGGAGAGCGGCAGGTGAAGCCCGCGGCCGTCTTGTGACCGCCACCGCCGAAGGCCTGGGCGATGCGCGCCACGTTCACGGCGCCCTTGGACCTGAGCGAGCAGCGGAGCTTTCCCTCGGAATTTTCCTTGAAGAGCACCGATACTTCGACTCTTTTGTCCTGCAGGGGGATGTTGACGAGATCTTCGGCATCCTCGTACGAGGCGCCCGACGCGGCGAGATCCTCCTTGTTGAGCGATTGCAGGGCCACGCGGCCTCCCAGCTTGAGCTCGAGGCTCGCGATGACCTCCTTTTGGAGGATGAGCACGCCGTCGGAAGACGATTCGTACATGCGGTTGTGCACTTCGTAGGGCTTCACGCCCAGCTCGACGAGCTCGAGGGCGCAGGCGAAGGTCCTCGCGCTGGTCTTGGGGTAGGAAAAGGAGCCGGTATCGTAGACGACTCCCGCGAACACCGCTTCCGCCGCGTCGATCGGAAGCTCGACGCCCAGGCTCCGCGCTATCAGGTAGACCAGTTCCGAACTGGACGAGGCGGTAGGATCGATGAGCTCGAAGTCGCCCGGCTCGATCTTGAGCTCATGGTGGTCGATGATGAAGGGGCGCTTGGCTTCGGATACGAACTCGGCCGTCCTTTCGCCAAGGTAGCCCATATCGTGCGTATCGACGATTATCGGCGTCGCCTCGGCCGCGGGGAAGGGCAGGCTGCCTTCCTCCGCGAGGGATTTGAAAAGACCTCGGCGATCGATGAAGCGGAACTTCGTCGGGATCCGATTCGGGACCGCCGCGACGGCGCTCTTCCCCCGTGCCTCTAAAGCGAGCGATAAGGCGTAAGCGGCTCCCAATCCGTCCGGGTCGGGCCCATCGTGGGATAGGATGACGAATTTGTCGCGAGTCTTCAGCTGTTCCGCCATAGCGTCGACGGTCATCGACATCCCACCTTTCGATCATTTCTCTCTGAAAGCTGCGAGAATTTCCTGACTTTTCATATAAAACGCAAATTACGAATGACAATAGAAACGGAGCTCCTTCTTCTACTCCGGTAATGAAGCCTTCGCCTTTTCTTTTCTCTTAGATAGTAATAGAACCGCAATAAATCCCGCAAGCGCGATGAGCAATAGAGAGGCCGCGCCGATCAGTAGCCAGGAAGGGATTACCCGCTCGAGCGGGGCCACTCCCGCTTTCGGAGTTGTAGTATTTGAAGCCGAGGGGCCCTGAGTCGCGATTTGCCTCCCGGCTTCCCTATCGGGCGGGTTCATGAGAAGCTCCATGACTACAGGGGCGTTCTTCTCGACGAGGGCTTCCACCTGGAGGCCGACGGTGATGGCCCGGAATTTACCTAGATCGACTCGCTTTATATATCGTAGGGCGGGGTGCTCGAGTTTGTAATCTTTCGTCTGGTAGGGGCTGCCTTTGGGTGCCTCCTGCCGCTCGTCGGTCAGGAGGAGGACGTATTTGGGCCTATCGGGCTGGCCGAGCTCGTCCAAGTCCCGTTTGGCCGCATCCAGGGCCGCGCCCAGATCGGTATAATGGCCATCGGCCTTGACCGCTCGGATGGCGCGGATGGCCTTGGCCTTGTCGTCCTCCGAGCCGATCGTGACCGAGATCAGGCGCTGGACCCTTCCGTAGACCAGCTCGACGACGAGGCGGTCGCCGGGGATGAGTATGGGGCTTCAACTCGGCCGCGCCGTTCGCCTCGCGCCTCGATTTGGAAGCAGGCGAAGCGGTTTATCATGTTACAGCCCTGCCGACCCCTCACGCGTGGACAATCTCCCTGGGCGGCGAGCACCGCCATGAGGTCGCCATTGACGATCTCACGGCGAGCGAAGCAACGGTCGTCTATGACGGACGCCGCGACAATGTCGTCTTTCATCTCGGCGTCGACGACGTGTTGAGCCTCGCCATTGGCGCGCGGCGTCTTCGAAGTTCGTCCCCGTTATCGTCAAAGAGGAGATCCTGGTGCAAGAAGGCGAGACAGTCTCGGTCGGCTCCAAGTTGGCCGTGATCGGTTCGGAGTCCGAACCGACGCCGGCAGACGGGCCGGTTGTCGACCTGGAGCCCGTCGTAGACCTGGAGCCCTCCCCGCCTGCTGTGACCGAGCCCGCCTCCGCGGCTCGTCGGCCCCCACTCCACCAGCCCCGGCGCCGGCTAAGCCCCCCACAGGCGGGCCAGCCCGGCCCGGCGCCCGACCTGCTGATCAGCGGCCGCCCGCCGGTCCGGCCCAGGCTGGCCCGAACAAGCTCCTTTCTCCCGTCGTCCGCCGGCTCATTGCCGAGTATGGTCTCAACCCGGCAACGATCGTCGGGTCGGGCTCGGGGGGCAGGATTCACGCGTGACGACGTGATGGCGGCGGTAGAGGGGGAGTCCTCGGCCGGCCGTGCACCGGCTGGTGCGCCCGATTCTGCCAGCGCCTACGCCCAGGAGGCCGCAGCAAGCACGTAATCGTCGAGCAAGATGACAG
>CAVZVX010000149.1:0-26336 GCA_963778775.1 uncultured Spirochaetota bacterium
TATGTCCCTGCTTCGTTGAGTTCGAGTTACGTATTGCTTCCATCTTCATCTTCCACGGCTTCATCAAGAACATTCCCTACGAGCTCGAGGAGTCGGCGACCATCGACGGCTGCAGCCAATCGCGGACCTTCTTCGAGATCGTGCTCCCCCTCCTCCAGCCGATCATCATCACCGTCCTCATCCTCAACGGCATCTGGATCTGGAACGACTACCTCCTCCCCCTCCTGATGCTCGGCTCCAACGGCGCCGTGCAGACGGTCCCGGTCGCGGTGACCGCCTTCGCGGGCGCCTATCTCAAGCAATGGGACCTCATACTCACCTCGACGCTCATCGCGATACTCCCGGTCATAGTCCTCTACCTCTTCGCCCAGCGCTACATCATCAAGGGCATGATCGAAGGAGCGATAAAATGAAAATCGCATTGGTAGGCGCCGGCAGCGCACAGTTCGGGTGCGGCACCCTCGGTGACATCTTCTCCAGCGAGGCCCTGGCGGGCTGCGAGATCGCCCTGCAGGACATCAATCCCGGGACCCTGGGCGAGACCCTTAAGACGGCCCGGGAATTCGCCTCCGCCCATTCCCTCGCAAACGGCTTGACCGCGACGACGGACCGACGCGAGGCGTTCCGGGGCGCGGACTTCATCATCTCTTCGATCGAAGTCGGCAACCGCTTTCAGCTCTGGGACGAGGACTGGAAGGTGCCCCTGCAGTTCGGCGCCCCTCAGGTCTACGGCGAGAACGGCGGGCCGGGCGGGGTCTTCCACGCGCTCCGCATCGTGCCGCCGATCCTGGACATAGTCCGCGACGCGATGGAGCTCTGCCCCGAGGCCTGGATCTTCAACTTCTCGAACCCGATGACGGCCATCTGCACGACCGTCTCCCGAGCTTTTCCCAAGGCGAAATTCGTCGGCCTCTGCCACGAGATCGGATGGCTTTCGCGCTGCCTGCCCGGGATCCTGGGAATGGCCTTGGACGATATCATGTTCCGCGCGGCGGGACTCAACCACTTCAGCTGCGCGCTGGAGATCGAGGACAGGCGGGACGGCCGCGACCTCTATCCAGAGGTCCTGGCCAAGGCGCCGTCCTTCTTCGCCCGCTTTACCGGCTACAGCGATCTCTTCGACGACTATAGGGCCACGGGGAAGATGGATGCCGTAGAGTCCTTCGACAAGGGAGAGGCGATCGGGGAGAGCCGCTACGAATGGGCCGATCGGAAGCTGGTCAAGTTCATGCTCGAAAACTACGGTCTTCTCCCAATCACGACGGATTCCCATTTCGGCGAGTACCTGGGCTGGGCCCACGACGTGGTGGACCACCGGGGCATCCTCGACTTCTATGACTTCTACAAAGTCATGCTCACCCAGGAGGCACGCCGCGAGATCGTCCTCAGGGTCGCGGAGCGGGTCGTCCCCATCATCGAGGGAATAATCGGGGATCAAGGCTACGAGGAGGCGGCCGTGAACCTCCCCAACGCCGGCCTCCTCCCGGACCTGCCCTCATGGATTGCGGTGGAGGTCCCCGCCGTCGTGTCCGGGGCGGGAATCGCGGGCATTCCCATGAAGGATGCGCCCAAGGGTTACCTGGCGCTTCTTAGGGAGTATTGCGGCGTCTACGACCTCGTCGCCGAGACCGCGATCCACAAGCGGAAGGACCTGGCGATCCAGGCCCTCCTCGCCAACCCCGTGACGCACAAGGTTTCGGGCCTCAGGGAGATGCTCGATCGCATGATAGACCTGCAGCGTCCCTGGCTGGACTACCTGAGATAAAGGAGAATCGGGGAGAAGCGCGGCAACTGGCGCGGCGCGTTGCGCGCCATAGGTAGCCGCTCGGCGAGCTCGCTCTGCGCTGTCGCGGCGTCGACGTTCCCGGCGAGCTTGAGCCCGAGCTCCTCGGAGATGACCTCGCATTAAGCGCTAACGCTGGACTATGCCCTCGGCTCCGGCACCCCCATTTTGGTTTCACGACGCAATCGCTACTGGACGTTCCGCGCGTAGCAAATGTATGGCCCCATCCCTCGTGCTCGCGCTGGTTTCAGCGCCCATTCATCCTGCTCCTGTCTAAAAGCCCCATGGCCGACGCTACGTCCAGCGTCTCCGGCGACGGTGAGTGATTGGACACTTTCTGAAACAGGGCTTGCTCGATACTGCCTTGGCTGAAACTTGTCCCCAGTCAGGACAAAGACTAGAATCAAGGAAAGAGGAAGTCATGGAATACCTTATTAGTACCACCTGGGATGCTGAAGCCGGAGTTTGGATAGCGACTAGCGAGGATGTCCCCGGGCTCGTTCTCGAATCCGGCTCCCTCGACGCCCTGATGGAACGGGTAAAGGCTGCCGTTCCCGAGCTGCTTTCCCTCAGTGGCAGGACAGCGACCGATATCCCGCTCTTCTTCAGATCCGAGAGACACGAGATGGTTCATGCCTGATAGCCGAATATGAGAAAAAAGTCCGCACTATTCTCTCCGAGCATGGCTGTGCCTTCCATCGACACGGCAAGGGTGACCACGATATCTGGTTCAGCCCTCTTTCCGATGCTTATTTTACGGTCGATGGGAAGATCAAGTCCCGGCACACCGCGAATGCCATCTTAAAGCAGGCCGGTATCGATTACCGTTTTCACTGATCGATTTCGGAGCACGATAAATACAAAGATCAAAATTGTGGGAAAATACCGCGCCTGCGGGGGTGCGGCTTCCCCTCGTCCACCATCTTCTGATTGACGAATTGCTCAATTCGCTCGATGCCACGGTCCCGGAAATGCTGGAGGCTGCGCCTTAAGCGCGATTCGAGCCTAGATCGCCCCGCCTGATGCCCAAGTTCCTACTTGCGAGCTGGACCGGATTGAATCTCCTCTGGATCTTGGCCCGCGCGCGTTCAGCCTCGATCTCTCTGTTCCGAGGCTCCGCGGCGGTGACCAGCGAGCCGAGGAGGGCCCTGGCCGCCGCTGCTACCTCATCCACCCCGCGAACAAAGGCAGCCTCGTTGACTTTGGATGGTTTCTGGAAACCGGAAAGCTTCCTCACGAATTGGAGCGCGGCGCCGCGGATTTCCAGCTCTGTGGCCGGCGGATCAAAATTGAAGAGGGGCTTGATGTTTCGGCACATGATTCCTCCTCGCCTCTTCGGCGGTTTCGATGCTCTGCGTCTTATATACTTACGGGCCGATCATTTCTTTTTGAGCAGCGCGGCAAATGGATTGTAGGTCGTGGAATCAGCCGAAGCGTCCATGTACCTGGCCGTAGTCTCGTCTTCCTCGATCGTCGTCGCCGGTTTCAGGGAAATCCTTTTATTGGACTGGTCCACGCCGAGAATTTCCACCGATAGGGTCTGGCCAAGCTTTACGGTGAGTTCGCGGCTCGTGCCATAGCTGCTGGCCTTGCTGATTTCAGAGCTGTGCACGAGGCCGTCGATGCCGGGTTCCAGGGAAACGAAGGCGCCGAAATCGGCCAGGCGAACGACTTTGCCCGTATGCTTCGAACCCTCCGGGTATTTTTCCGTCGCCATTTCCCAGGGATCGGCGAGGAGGCTCTTCATGCTGAGGGTGATGCGCTCGTTTCTCCAGTCGATCTTCAGGATGGAAGCCTGGATTTCCTGGCCGACCGACAGGAGAGCCTGGATGTCCTCCACCCGGGACGCGGCTGATCTCGGAGACGGGCAGCAGGGCCTGGATGCCGCCCAGGTCGACGAAGGCGCCAAAGGACTGGATGGATGCGATCGAGCCCGTGATGACCATGCCCTCCTGGAGCGTCTTCTTCAGCGCCTCGAGCCTCTCCTGGCGGGCCTCTTCATGGATCGCCCTGTTAGAGACGAGGATGCTCCGGCCGTTATCCTTGTATTCCTGGATCTTGAAGGACAGGCGCTTGCCGATATATTCCGCGGAATTGTCGGAGCGTTTTTCGCCCATCATGGAATAGGGGCAGAAGGCGCGGAACTCGCCAATCTTGATTTCGTAGCCGCCCTTGATTTCCTTTTCGACCAGGCCTTCCACCGGCATCTTCTCAATATAGGCCTGCTCCAGCATCTCAGGCCCAGCCGCGTTCCCGCCGATCCTGGTGGTGAAACGCATCTCCCCGTTTTCGGCATTGAGGAAGAAGACCCGAAGCCGGTCTCCCACCTTGACGGTAAGATTCCCATCCTTGTCGGTCAGCTCATCCAGGTCGAGGATTCCCTCGCTCTTCCCATTGAGCTGCAGGAATACGCAATCCTTGGAAATCGATACGACCTCGGTCTCCACCACTTGGCCGGTCTTGAAGTATCCCATTCCGGCAAAGCTCTGTTCATACATCTTCGCGAGATCGTCGGCTTTCGAGTCTTGATGGAGCTGTTTCATATGAGTTCTCCCTAAGGAAACCGACTATAACAGGAAACCGAGGTCAGTGAAAACTCCAATATGGATCAAGAGGGGGAGCACTGCGTTGAAGGTAGCGCTTCGCACACTCTATCCGCGGCTCCCCCTGCCTGCGAAGTCCTAAGGCTTCGCTAGGCCTTCGGCTCGCCCGCTATGCGGCTCCGGTCTTCTCCGGCACCCCCCACACCGCCCCTTCCATTTTTATCCCTTCTCGAGAACCCCGCATATCTGCCTCCCATTTCACTTGCCCTCCTCGACGTCGATGCCTTCATTCCCTTCCAAGATCCCAGGGATTGAAAAGTTCGACTCCGGTCTCGACGAAGTCCTTTACGTTCCGCGTAGCCAGGACGGCAGCATTGCCGATCGTACAGGCGGCTATAAGGCCATCGACGACGGGGAAGGTCTTGCCCTTGGCTGCCAGCAGGGCGTCCAGATGGCCCCAATGAAGGGCCACACTGGCATCGATGGGTAGGACTCTAGAGCCGAAACGCCGCTCGAGGTCGAGGAGCCAATTCTCGAGTGCGCTGCGCTTGGCCCCTCGCTTGAGTCTTTCTATGCCCTTCCCGAGTTCCCCCAGGGTCAGAGCGCAGAGAAAAAGTTCGGACTCGTTTTGCGCGGCCAACCAGGCGAGAACGGCGGGCTCGGGGCGCGGTCGCACCGCTTCGGAGATGATGCAGGTATCCAGGACGAACTTCATAGCTCGATCGTCCGTCCGCCTTCCTTCGAGCGCTCGATCTTGAGCTCGGCGCGGGGCGCCGACCGCAGGAAGGAGATGAAATCGGTACTCTTGCGCGTGAGACGGGCGTATTCATCATCCGAAACCATCACCACAGAGGGCTTCCCCCTTCGGGTGATCACCTGGGGGCCTTCGTCGATCGTTTTCTGGACGAGCTCGCTGAAACGGGCCTTGGCGTCCTGTAGCTGCCAACTCTGCGAATCCGCCATCCTTTCCTCCTTCCTTACTATATCCTGACCAGACTGACTAGTCTAGCCCGTCAAGGCCTTGTTGAGCTCCTGGTTCTCGGCAAGACGAGCGAGTTCTCATGGCGTTGTTGACGGCCAAGACCTCAGGGAGTAGCATGTCTCCGCGATGGCCACCCATGAATCCATAATCGAGCAAGACTTCATCGCGAAGCTCCGCGACCTCAAGTACACCCATCGGCCGGATATCCACGATCGTTTGACCCTCGAGAAAAATTTCCGCGAGAAGTTCCAGGAGCTCAACAGGGTCACGCTCTCCGATGGCGAATTCCAGCGGCTCTTGGCCGATATCGTCAGCCCCGACGTCTTCACCGCCGCGCAAACGCTGCGGGGCCGCAACGCCTTCGCGCGTGACGACGGCACGCCGCTCAACTACACGTTGGTCAATATCGACGACTGGTGCAAGAACAGCTTTGAGGTCGTTAGCCAGCTACGGATCAATACCGACTACAGCCACCACCGCTACGACGTCCTCCTCCTGATCAACGGAGTGCCCTGCGTGCAGGTCGAGCTCAAGACCTTGGGCATCAATCCTCGCCGGGCGATCGAACAGATCGTCGACTACAAGAGGGATCCGGGCAACGGCTACCTGGGGACCCTGCTCTGCTTCGTGCAGCTCTTCATCGTCTCGAACCGCGATTCCACCTACTACTTCGCCAACAACAACGCCCGGCATTTCAGCTTCGACGCCGACGAGAGATTCCTCCCTATTTACGAGTATGCCGCTCCGGACAACTCCAAGATCACGGGGCTCGACCGCTTCGCGGAAGTCTTCCTCGTCAAATGCGAGTTGGGTAAGATGATCAGCCGCTACATGGTCCTAGTCGCCAGCGAGCAGAAGCTGCTCATGATGCGGCCCTACCAGATCTACGCCGTCAAGAACATAGTGGAGTGCATCGAGAAGAACCTCGGCAACGGCTATGTCTGGCACACCACCGGCAGCGGCAAAACCCTCACCAGCTTCAAGGCCTCCACCCTCCTCAAGGCCAACCCGACTATCGAAAAGTGCGTCTTCGTCGTGGACCGCAAGGACCTCGATCGCCAGACCCGGGAAGAGTTCATTCCGCGCGGAAAACAAGATTCGGTCGCAGATCCAAGACATCGCGCGCAACTGCGATCCTCCCCTCCAGATCCTCATGGAAGAGTCTCAGGATATTCTGATCATCGAGGTGCGGGAAGGGACTGACAAGCCCTACCGTTGCGCTTCTGGTTTCTACAATCGGGTCGGGCCCAACGCACAGAAGATGAACCGCGACGAGATCGTCGAGTTCGTCAAATCCGAGGGCAAGATCCGCTTCGACGAGCTCATCCACCGGGACTTCTCGGAGACTGATTTCGACATCGAAAAGTTCCGTCGATTCCTCGCGATGTCGAGAATCTCCCCAGTGCTTTCGCCCGATCGCATCCTGAAGAATCTTCAGGTCGTGGACATCCAGGGCGGCCGGATTTTTTACGCCAACACTGCCGTGCTCTTCTTCGCCCGCAACCTTGCGCACCACTTTTTCCACACCTGCGTGACCTGCGCCCTCTACAAGGGCCGGGACCGGGTCACGGTGCTCGACCGCAAAGATTTCAACCGCGACATCGTCAATAGCATTGACGAAGCCATGCTCTACCTAAAGCAGCACCTTCGCTTGCGCTATGAATTCGATGGTTCTCCGGCGCGCAAGGAGATCCCCGAAATCCCCTACGAAGCTCTCCGCGAGGCCGTTATCAACGCGGTCATTCATCGTGACTACTTCGAGAAGGGCGCCAACGTGATGGTGGAGATCTTCGACGACCGCGTCGAGATTACCAGCCCATGCGGCCTGCCTAAGGGGCTCAGACCCGAGGACTTCGGCAGCTTGAGTCTACTTCGCAATCCCAACATCGCCAATCTGATGCAGCGGATCGAGTACATTGAGAAGATGGGCACAGGCATCAGACGCATGCAGAGCCTCTTGGAAGAGGCTGGCCTGCCACCCCTATGCTACGAATTCTCCGGCTTTGTCCGCGCCCGCTTTATGAGGACGAGCGAGGAGTCCACCGCGCAAGTTACCCCGCAAGTTACCCCGCAAGTTACCCCGCAAGTTACCCCGCAAGTTACCCCGCAAGCTTCTTCACTCAAGACCGGTCAGGTTCTGGAATTTTGCCGGGAACCCAGAACCCGAGACGAGATAATGAAACATATCGGCCTTAAGGATCGAGAGCATTTCCGCCTCGAAATCCTAATGCCCCTCATCGAGAGCGGCCTCCTCGCTCTCACCCTTCCCGACAAACCGAACAGTCCCAAGCAGAAATACGTGACGCGGCGAAAGGACGATCTAAAACCATGAACGACAAGGCCCAGCGCGAACTCGGCAAAACCCTCTGGAACATCGCCGACCAGCTGCGCGGCGCGATGAACGCCGACGACTTCCGCGACTACATGCTGTCCTTCCTCTTCCTGCGCTACCTCTCGAGCAACTACGAGAAGGCCGCGAAGAAGGAGCTGGGGCGGGATTACCCGAAGTGCGAGGACGGGGATGCCCTGCCCCCGCTGGCGCTGTGGTACGAAGAGAACCCGGACGACGTGGCCGAGTTCGAAAAGCAGATGCGCCGCAAGGTCCATTACGTCGTCAAGCCCGACTACCTCTGGGAAAACATCGTCCGCCTGGCCAAGACGCAGGACGGCGACACTCCTCGATACCTTGCAGAAGGGTTTCAAGTACATCGAGGAGGAATCGCTTCCAGAGCAGCTTCCAGGGCCTGTTCTCCGAGATCAACCTCGCCTCGGACAAGCTCGGGCGGAAGTACGAAGACCGCAACGCCAAGCTCTGCTCCATCATCTCGGAAATCGCGCGCGGCATGGCGCTCTTCTCCGCCGACACCGACACCCTCGGCGACGCCTACGAATACCTGATCGGCCAGTTCGCGGCGGGGTCCGGGAAGAAGGCGGGCGAGTTCTACACGCCGCAGCAGATCTCCAGCATCCTGTCCGGCCATCGTCACGCTGGACAGCCAGGAGCCCAAGACGGGAAAGCGGAGCAAGCTGGAGAGCGTCTTCGATTTCGCCTGCGGTTCCGGCTCGCTCCTCCTCAACGTGCGCCATCGCATGAAGGAGGCGGGCGGACCATCGGCAAGATCTACGGGAGGAGAAGAACATCACCACCTACAACCTGGCGCGCATGAACATGCTGCTGCACGGGGTGAAGGACAGCGAGTTCGAGATCTACCACGGCGACACCCTGACCAACGACTGGGACATTCCTGCGCGAGACGAACCCGGCTAAGATGCCGCGCTTCGACGCGGTGGTGGCCAATCCGCCCTTCAGCTATCGCTGGGAGCCCGGCGAGGCGATGAGCGAGGACATGCGCTTCAAGAACCACGGCGTGGCGCCCAAGAGCGCGGCCGATTTCGCCTTCCTCCTCCACGGGCTCCACTACCTCAAGGACGACGGCGTGATGGCCATCATCCTGCCCCACGGCGTCCTCTTCCGCGGCGGCGCCGAGGAGCGCATCCGCCGCAAGCTGCTGACCGACGGCCACATCGATACGGTGATCGGCCTGCCGGCTAACCTCTTCTATTCGACGGGCATTCCCGTCTGCATCCTCGTGCTCAAGAAGTGCAAGAAGCCGGACGACGTCCTCTTCATCAACGCCGCGGAGCACTTCGAGAAAGGCAAGCGGCAGAACCAGCTACGGCGCGAGCATATCGACAGGATCATTGATACCTACCAATTCCGCAAGGAAGAGCCCCGCTACTCACGCCGCGTGAACATGGGAGAGATCAGCCAAAACGATTTCAACCTGAACATCTCGCGCTACGTCAGCACGGCGATCGCGGAGGAGGAAGTTGACCTAGCCGCCGTCCATGGGCGGATGATCGAAATCGAGAAGGACATCAAAGAAGCGAGAGACAAGCACAACGGCTTCCTTAAGCAGCTAGGCTTGCCACCGCTTCCCGGCTCGGGGGAGTGATCCGCGATGCGTTCTTCCCGGCAGGGTCGCTCAGATGCCTCCTCGCGGCTCTTCGATTGTTAGTTCGCAATCCCGCAATATCTGCGTATCCGCATCCAAACGCTACACTATACTTCGTTCGACTTCGAGGCATAGCTCGATGGCTTCCTTGATCCTGACCATCAGCTCATCCTGGGGTGAAGCTTGGGTATGGCATCCTCGAAGGTTGGGCACGGAGGCGATGAGTATGCCCTCGGAGTCCTTCTCGATAACGACGCTGGGCTTTCTATTCATCCATGCTCCGGGCTCGCAGCCAGCTTGATGCCGAGGGCGTGGAGGAGCTTGAGTACGGTGTCGTAGCGGGGCTTGGCGCCGGGGGCGAGTGCCTTGTAGAGACTTTCGCGGCCGAGGCCAGCGTCCGCGGCAAGCTGGGCCATACCGCGGGCCTTCGCCACGTCCCTGACGGCCGCGAGGAAGACGTCGGGGTTCGGATCCTCGAGGGCAGCGCTGATATACTCGGCTATCGTCTCCTCGCTCTCGAGGTAGTCGGCCGCGTCGAAGGGAGCGTATCCACTCATGCTTACTCCTTGTCAAGTTCTTTCGCCAGAGCTATGGCGCGCCTGATGTCGCGCGCCTGCGTGGACTTGTCGCCGCCAGCCAGGAGGAGGTAGACGAACTCGCCCCGGCGCGTGAAGTAGATGCGGTAGCCGGGGCCGATGTGAATCCGCATCTCCGATACTCCTTCTCCGACCGGGGCGCAGTCGCCGAAGTTCCCGAGTTCGGCTGCGCGTATCCGGTGAAGTATGCGGGCCTTCCCAACTTTGTCCTTCAAGTTGACCAGCCACGTATCGAATAGCTCCGAGCGCAGGAAGCTGTTCATTGATGTCATTGTATCCGAACGGATACTTAAAAGCAAGGGGCTATTTCCGTGCTTGGCATTGCGAGGACTGAGTATTCAATACCGAGTCCCCGGGCTCGGCGAGCCGCAAGGAAATGATTGTAGTGCGCGCTATCGCGCTCGACGGCTATGCCGCCTGTCTTGAGCCAGCTTCGCTGGCTCGCGCAGTTCGGCGCGGCGGCCGTTCAACGGCGGCGTCATGGGCCGCCCGTCCTTCGTTTAAAACAAGCGAGGCGCCCTCACGGGCGCCTCGCAGTTTTCAAAGCGAAACGGCCGGACTCTTAGTAGTCCATGCCGCCCATACCCGGCCAAGCGCAAGCGCTTGGCCGCAACGAAGCCGCTTTCGCGAGCGAAGCTCGCGCGCGTCTTCGTCGGGGCTGTTTCGCGGCATGGGCGGCACGGGCGGGAACGGTAAATAAAAAAGCCGCGCCCGAAGGCGCGGCTCATGTTCATGGAACAGTAGCGGTCTAGTAATCCATGCCGCCCATGCCGCCCATGCCGCCGCCACCCATGGGGGGAGCCTTGTCCTTCTCGGGCAGGTCCGTTATGGCGCACTCGGTGGTCAAGAGCAGCGCCGCGACGGAGGCCGCGTTCTGGAGCGCGGAGCGCGTGACCTTGGCGGGATCGATGATGCCGGCCTTGACCATGTCGACCCACTCCATCTTGGCGGCGTCGAAGCCGATGCCCTTCTTCTCGTTCTTGGCGCGGTCGGCGATGATGGAGCCGTCGACGCCGGCATTCTCGGCGATCTGGCGGATGGGCTCCTCGAGGGCGCGCTTGGTGATCTTGAAGCCGACCTTCTCGTCGTCGCTCATCTTGCTCTGGTCGGCCTTCTCGAGGGCGAGGGCGGCCTGGATGAGGGCGATGCCGCCGCCTGGGACGATGCCTTCCTCGATCGCGGCGCGGGTAGCGGAGAGGGCGTCCTCGACTCTGTGCTTCTTCTCCTTCATCTCGACCTCGGTGGCAGCGCCGACGTTGATGACGGCGACGCCCCCGGCGAGCTTGGCCAGGCGCTCCTGGAGCTTCTCCTTGTCGTAGTCGGAGGTGGTGTCCTCGACCTGCTTCTTGATCTGGGCGATGCGGTCCTGGATGTCCTTCTGCTTGCCGGCGCCGTTGATGATGGTGGTGTTGTCCTTGTCCACCTTGACGGTCTTGGCGGTGCCGAGCTGGGTGACCGCGGTGTTCTCGAGCTTGAGCCCGAGCTCCTCGGAGATGACCTCGCCGCCGGTGAGGATGGCGATATCCTCGAGCATGGCCTTGCGCCTGTCGCCGAAGCCGGGGGCCTTGACGGCGCAGACGGTGAGGGTGCCGCGGAGGTGGTTGACGATGAGGGTGGCGATGGCCTCGCCGTCGATGTCCTCGGCGATGATGAGGAGGGGCTTGCCCTGGGCCGCGACCTTCTCGAGCAGGGGGAGGAGGTCCTTCATGTTCGAGATCTTCTTGTCGTGGATGAGGATGAGGGGATTCTCGAGAACGGCGGTCTGGGTATCGCGATTGGTGGCGAAGTAGGCCGACACGAAGCCGCGATCGAATTGCATGCCCTCGACGTATTCGATCGAGGTCTCCATGGTCTTGGCTTCCTCGACGGTGATGACCCCGTCCTTTCCGACCTTTTCCATGGCATCGGCGATCTGCTTGCCGATTTCGGTGTCGTTATTCGCGGAGACGGAGGCGACGTTGGCGATCTCCTCCTTCTCCTTGATTTCCTTGGAGACTTTCTTGATCTCCTCGACGGCGATGACGACGGCGTCGTCGATGCCGCGCTTTAGGGCCATGGGGTCGAGGCCGGCGGCCACGGACTTGAGGCCTTCCTTCACTATGCTGTAGGCGAGGACTGTGGCGGTCGTGGTACCGTCGCCGGCGACGTCGTTGGTCTTGGTGGCGACTTCCTTGAGGAGCTGTGCGCCCATGTTCTCGTATGGGTCCTCGAGCTCGACTTCCTTGGCTACGGAAACGCCGTCCTTGGTGACGGTGGGGGCACCGAATTTCTTGTCCAGTAATACGTTACGGCCTTTGGGACCGAGAGTGACCTTGACGGCCTTGGAAATCGTCTCGACGCCGACGAGGAGTCTTCGCCTCGCGTCCTCGCTGAATAAGATCTGTTTAGCCATGTCGTGTTTCTCCCTTTCTGAACGGAATTGACTACCTTATGGCAGCGGAAATACTTGCCAAAAGGCTTGAAAAGCGACCGCCGGTCGCTTGTGGCCATGAACCGTCGGGCGGCCCGTGACCACATGAAAGATACAAAATTAACGACTTCGCGGCAAGACCCCGAGCCGAATTGCCTGCATTAATCGTCGATAGTTAGTATACTAATCATATATGGACGAGATCGCCTTGATGGGATCGGTTTTTTATGCCCGGAGACGACGCTCCGCGGATCGGATACGCTTATTCGGCATAACCCTGCCGCAACTCTACCTTATACAATTGGCCAGACGAAGGGGTTCGATCAGTCCTTCCGCCGCCGCCTCTGAGCTTTGCTGCGACAGGCCCACCGCCACGCTCGTTGCCCAGAAATGCGTCTCGCGGGGATGGCTCGTCCGAAGGCGTTCCGATGCCGATCGCCGCTCCAATCGCCTCGAGTTGAGCGGAGAAGGCGAGGAACTCCTGGACCGCATCGAGGCTGCCAAGCTCTTCGTTTCGGCCTCGATCGGGGACCCCCTCGACGTATTGAATGCCGAGGAGCGGGCCGTCTTCCGCGCGGCCCTGGAAAAAGTGGAGACGAGGGCCAAGGAGCTTTTCGGGGGATGAGGCCGCGTTGTAACATCGAACTATGCGGTCAATCTTGCCCCTACTCTATTCGGACGATTCCCTTCTCGCCGTGGACAAGCCCTCGGGTATGCTTTCCATTCCCGACCGATACGACCCCGATGCGCCCGTGGCGGCGTCCGAGCTCCGTGCTGCCTGGGGGAAACTCCTCGTCGTCCATCGTCTCGACAAGGATACGAGCGGAGTCCTCGTCTATGCCCGAAATCCCGACGCGCATCGGGCCTTGAGCGCCGCCTTCGAATCGCGCTCCGTGGCCAAGGTCTACCGCGCCCTCGTGCGGGGAGTGCCGGACTGGGACGAAATACGCTGCGACCTTCCTCTCAGGCCCGATGGCGACAGGCTGCATAGGACGATCTTGGACGCGCACAAGGGCAAAGGCTCGGCGACCGCATTCCAGGTAATTGCGAGGTACAGAAATTACGCATTGGTCGAGGCTAGGCCCGAAACGGGACGGACGCATCAGGTTCGCGTGCATCTCGCCGCTCTCGGCCATCCCTGTCTTTGCGATCCGCTGTACGGCGACGGCGATCCTTTGCTTCTTTCCAAGCTCAAGCGGCGTTGGAAGGGCGATCCATACGACGAGCGGCCCCTGTTGGCGCGGGCGGCCCTCCACGCCCTCTCCGCCGCTTTTCCGCATCCCATGACGGGCGAAGAGCTGAGGATCGAGGCGCCTCTGGCCAAGGATATGAGGGCCGCTATCGCCCAACTGGAGAAGCTATAGGCGAGAGCGGGAATTACGGGCCGCTCTTCGGGCTTTCGGGCCGCTCGGATACGAGTTCGGCCGCCAGTTCGTCGACGAGGAGGAGGGGAGGGCAGCGCGGGACGCGGCGCCAGGCATCGTCGTTGCCGAGTATGGCGCGCGCTTCCAGTACCAGGGCCGTGGCGATGTGGACGAGGTCGGCCGAAGACAGCCTACGTCGCATTCCGGGCGCGAGGGAGGCGAAGAGCTCGGCGGCTCTATCGGCCACCGCGACGTCGACGACTCGCAGCTCGATCTTTCCGCCCGAAAGAAGGTCGCGGTAGCGATCGGCAAGCCGCGCATCACCGGCGGCGAGGGGCTTCTCCAGAAGCTCGGTCCAGATCAAGG
Source organism: uncultured Spirochaetota bacterium (assembly GCA_963778775.1). Taxonomy (GTDB): domain Bacteria; phylum Spirochaetota; class Spirochaetia; order Treponematales; family Rectinemataceae; genus UBA1306. The sequence goes on from CAVZVX010000149.1 coordinate 14,001, forward strand.
TCGACGCGACCAGTCGCCGACCCCTTTCCTCTGCATCGCCCAGGAAACGCTCGACCGCGGCGCGGCGCGGGGAGTCCTCCCCTTCGATCAGGTAGACCAGAGCCGAGCTGTCGACGAGGATAGCGGAACCGCCTGCGATGGATGATCCGCACATGGAGTCGCGGGGCTTCAATCGCCGACGGCGACGCGGTTGCGGCCGGCGGCCTTGCAGGCGTAGAGACGCTCGTCGGCCCGAGCGACCAGGGAGTCGAGGCTGTCTCCGGGGCGCGCCAGTGCGCCGCCCACCGAGACGGTGCAGGTTAACCTCACGCCGTCCTCGAGGCCGATCCAGGACCGCTCGATGAGGGCCCTCGCCCGCTCGGCCACCTCCTCGAGGACGGGTAGTTGGATCCGAGGGCAGATGACGACGAATTCCTCGCCGCCCCATCGGATCGCGGCGTCGTTGCGCCTGACCGCGTTCGCCAGCGTCCAGCCGATCATGCGAAGGACGCGGTCGCCGATCGCGTGTCCGTGCTCGTCGTTGGCCGCTTTGAAGTAGTCGATATCGAGGATGATGAGTCCGAAACCGGTACCGTTGACCTCGAGCTCGCGGAAGGCCGTATCGGCGCAGATCTCCGCGTAGCGCCGGTTCCCCAGGCCCGTGAGGGGGTCCGTCAACACTTCCTTCTTCAGGCTCTCGAGCTCGACGAGGAGGCTCGAGCGCTCGGATCGGTCCATGAAGATTTCGAACGCGCCGACGGTATGCCCAGCCTCGCCGAGGATGGACGAGGTGTGGATGACGATGGGCACCCGATGCCCGTCCTTATGATGAAGAAAGACCTCCGCCTCCCTCGGGCGACAGTCGCCCATCGTCGCCATCATCGGGCAGCCGTCGAGACAGAGCTCCCGGCCTTTGTCGTCGACATGGCGCAGGAGATTGTCCGAGCACTTTTTCCCGACGGCCTCTTCCCTCGAATAGCCGGTGATCCTTTCGGCCCCCTTGTTCCAATAGCTGATGCGGCCGTCGACATCGAGGAAATAGACTCCCTCGGCTATCGATTCGACCACCTGGGCCAGGACTTCCGCGCGTTCCGAGTCGTTCATGCGGAAAGTATAGGCCTATCCGATCCCTAGCGCTATACTGGGCCTCGTGGTCGAGGTCCGTGGCTTTATCGTATCCGCCTGGGACGAATTCCGCTCCCGGGCGGGAAGGCCGGGCGGGCCTCCCTCCCCTGGGGACCGCATGCTCCTTACGGGCAGGCTGGATGACGGCCGCAGCTTCGCGGCGGTCCGGGCGAGTCCCGGTCCGGCGATCTTCGTGGCGAGGGAACGCGCCCGAGAGGGCCTCGCCGCCGTGGAGGCGGCCGTGGGCCCTCTCGGCGCGGCTCCCGAGGACTGGACGGATATGCCCGGAGCCGAGCTCTCGCGGCTCTGCCTTCCCCCCGGGTCATCGCGCGCGACAGAGCGAGCCCTCTCGGAGGCGGGGATTTCCATGGCGGGAATAGACCGTAGGAGGGCAGACGAGGAGCTCGCCGCCCTCGGGATCAGGGGGCCCGTGATCCTTCGCGGGGAGGAGAGGCCGGGCAAGCGCGTCGACGCGGTGTTCGTGGAACCGTCCCTGGAAAGCGCTTCTGCGGACCGCATTCCGGAACTTCATTGGATGGCCCTGGACATAGAGACCGACCGCGAGGGTCAGGTCGTGGCTGTTTCCCTCGCGGAGAGGCGGTCTCGCGATGACGAGGGTCGATCCGGCGAGATTCTCTTCGTTCAGGGGCGGGGAAAGGCGCCGACCTCTCCCGGCATCGAGGTTTTCCCGGACGAGGCTGCCCTTCTCGGAGCCCTCGCGGCGCGGATCGCCCGCCGCGATCCGGACGTGATCACCGGGTGGAACGTCATCGACTTCGACTTCAAAGTTATAATCGGGCGTTGCGCCGCGCTCGGGCTCGTCTTCGACGCGGGCCGCACGGATACGCCCGCCGCCTTTTCGGAACGGTCCGCGTATCCGCGTCGCGACGCGTATCTTCGCGAAGGTCGAAAGGCCGGCCCCGACGTCCCGGGCAGGGCGGTAATAGACTCGATGCGCCTCGTCCGGGCCTCGGGCGCCCGATACGAGGATCTTTCGCTCGAGACGGTCGCGCGGGAGCTCCTCGGCGAGGGCAAATCGATATCGGCCCGGGGCCGGGAGAAGATCGAGGAACTCGAGCTGTCGCGGATGAGCGACCCCGACGCCTTCTGCGCCTACTGCCTGCGCGACTCGGAGCTCGTGCTCCGTATCCTCTCCGAGACCGGCCTCGACGATCTGACCGCCCGAAGGGCGGCGCTGACCGGGGTCTCCCTCGAGCTCGCCTGGACGAGCATTCCCGCCTTCGAACGCGTCTATGCGGCCGAGCTTCGCGCCCGCCGGATCGCGGTACCGGCCAAGGCCGACAGGCGCGTATCCGGGGCGGCAGGAGGCACGGTGCTCGAGGCGGTCGCTGGCATGTTCCCCCGCGTTCTCGTCTTCGACTTCCGCAGCCTCTACCCGTCGATCATGCGGACCTTCAACGTGGATCCTCTCGCCTATGCGCGGGCCGCTGCCAGGACGATCCCGGCGCCTACGGACATCGTGGCCCCCAACGGCGCGCGATTCGATCGATCGGAAGGAGTCCTGTCGAGCCTCATAGCAGAGTACTCGACTGAGCGCGAGAGGGCCTTGGCCGACGGCGACGAAGTGGCGGCCTACGTCTACAAGATCCTGCAGAATTCCTTTTACGGCGTGCTCGGCGCCGAGGCTTGCCGCTATGCCCGCACCGAGATCGCGGGCGCGATCACCTCCTTCGGGAAGAAATTCCTGGTGACGGCGAGGGATTTCTTCGAGGCCAGGGGCAGGCGCGTCCTCTATGGCGACACGGACTCGGTCTTCGTGCTCTCGGGAGGCGACGAAGCCGCGGGCTACGAGACGCTCATGGCGAGGGGGGCCGCCGAGGCCGAGGAGCTCAATGCCGAGATCGCGCAACGCATAGCATTCGAGTATGGACTCGAGTCTCTTCTCCGTATCCGTTGCGAGAAGGCTTATTCCAAGTTCCTGATCCCGCGCCTCAGGTCGGAGACCGGGGGAGGGGGGCGAGGGCGTTCCAAAGGCTATGCGGGCCTCCTCGTCGCCCCCGACGGCTCCACCGAGGTCGAGGTCAAGGGCATGGAGGCGGTCCGCAGCGATTTCACTCCCCTGGCGCGGGGCTTTCAGGTCAAACTCCTCGGCCTGGTCTTTTCGGGGGCCGGCGAGGACGCGTTGCGCGAATTCTGCGGCGCGGAGGCTTCGGCCCTGCGCCGCGGCGAGCGGGACGCGGAACTCGTGTACCGCAAGAACCTCAGGCGCCTCGCCGACGATTACTCCTCGGAGACGCCCCAGGTGAGGGCGGCCAGGCTCATGGGCTGGACTTCCCGCAGGGGGAGGATAGCCTATGTCATGACGGGCGCGGGGGCCGAGCCGATAGACGCGCGGAGCGGGGCAAGGCTCGATTACGATCACTATATCGCGCATCAGCTCCTTCCGATCGCCGCTTCCGTCGCCGACGCCATAGGCCTCGACGCACGGGCCTGGCTCGAGGCCGGATCCCAGATCGAGCTCGATTTCGGGTAGGCGCGCGGCTCGACCCCGACCCGGCCAAAGCGAAAGGAATTTGTAATAGACAGTTGAATTGTCATTTCGATATACTCCACTCATTAGATGCAAGGGACCGCGTTGCGTCGGCAAGACCAAGGGGCAATTTCAACGTCGGCTCCGCATGGAGCTTAAGATGATGCGGCGTAGCCCTCTTCCTGGATCGTCAAGGAGCTTGACCCCCCATCCTGCCGATGAGCCTTCAGATTCTGTCTAGGACGCCCGGGGAGGGTGGTTTATGTTGCTTACGCGAATCGTTCTAGTCGCCGCGCTTCTCGTTCCCGTCGCGGGGCTATGGCCGCAGGGGGCCGCGGTCGCGCCCCAGCCGATCCAGATGAATCAGGCAGGGACCTCGAGCGACCAGGCCGCGGATCAAAAAGTCCTTACCCTGAACCAATGTCTAGAGGCGGCGCTGTCGAAGAGCGATAGCGCGGCGATCCTCCAGAAAAATCTCGCCATCAGCCAAGCCCAATACAGGCAGACGGTAGCGAAGAACGCGGTATCGCTGAACGCGGGTCTCGGCGGCGGGGCGACCGGAGGCTTCGGCAATACGACGCTTCTTTCCAACAATGCTTCGACCGTGGGGACTTCCGTCGATTATTCGACCGCGATTCCCCTGAGCTATTCTGGAAATCTCTCCCTCAACGGGCCTTCGACCAGTCTGAGCATTTCAGGCGGCGGCTCCTTTTCGAATGTCCCGGTTCTAGGCAACGTAAGCGTAAGCACTTTCGGACTCTCCCTGAGCCAGACACTTTGGGACGGTTATCCGGGCGGGATCGCGAAGGCGAATGTCCAGCAAGGATTCCTCAATCTCCAATCCGCGGAGCTCGCGTCGGGCGCAAACGAATTGACCCTCGCCTACCAGATCAAGCAAGCCTACTACTCGATGCTGAGCGCTCAACGCAATGTCGACGTGTATAGGCAGAACCTCGAGTTCCAAAACTCAGCGCTCAAGCAGGAGCAGGCGCTTTATGATTTGAAGCAAGCGGCGGACGTCGATCTCCAGACCGCGAAGATCAACGTGAAGAGCGCCGAGGTCGATCAGGAGTCCGGCCAGATCGTCTTGGCCTCGGCGAGGAAGGCTCTGGCCAATCTCGTGGGATTGCCCGCGAGCGAGGATTTCGCCGTGGCCGAGACCCCCGATCCCCAGGTTTCGGTCCAAAGCCTCGACGAGGCGACGTCGACTGCCCTCGACAAGCGCGTCGAGCTCAAGCAGCTCGAGGTCAGCCGCAGGGTCGCGACGGTCCAGCTCGGTCTCATAAAGGCCCAGACTTCGCCGACAGTCAGCCTCACCGGCGGCAGTTATTGGCTCACCGGGCTCAATGTATACGGCCTCACCGCCGATCAGAACGCTGCGACCATCAGCCTGGGCGGCAAGATAGGCCTGCCCATCCTGGACTCCGGTTCGGCGGTGTACCAGGAAGAGGCCAATCGCTACCAGGCCGGCGTGTACGATCTTCAAGCCGATCAACTCCACCGAAGCATCACGCTCGCGGTCGAAAACGACTATAAGTCGGTCCAGCTGCAGACGGAGAAGCTCGAGCTCGCGAGGCTTACGGCGGAGAACAGCAAGGGACAATACGATCTCAAGAACGTGCAGCGGCAGTACGGCACGGCGACGAACCAGGATGTCCTCGCGGCTGCCCTCAACATGGTGAACGCCAATACCACGCTGGCGACGGCGAGGAACGCCCTGGAGCTCGCCATTCTCCAGCTTCAAAACGACATGGGCTTGTAGGAGATCACGATATGAATCATTTACGACCGCTCGCGCATCGCAGTCTCCCGGCCATCCTGGGCGCCGCTTTCCTGGTCCTCGCCGGTTGCGGCGCGGGACGGGGAAGCGCCTCCTCGGGGGGGCGACCCGGGGGAGCGGGGCAGGGGGCTGCCGGCGGCCCGCGCGGCGGCGCCATCCAGGTCATGGCGCAGACGGTCCCCGAGGGGCAGCTGACGGTAGAAAGCGAAACTTCGGGTACAGTCAATCCGGTTACGCAGAGCAACGTGGCGGCGCAGATCGCCGGGACGGTGGCCAAGGTGAACCATCTGGCGGGGGATTGGGTCAAGGCGGGCGAGACGGTCATCCAGCTCGACGATTCGCAGCTCCAGCTCTCGGTCAAGACAGCCCGCTCCGCTCTGGACAACGCCAAGATCACCCTCTCGACGGCCGAGGACACGACGCACCAAGCCAACCCCATGCTCGCGCTCCAGGTCCAGTCCGACGAGGCGGCGCTCGCGGCCGCCCAAAAGAACTACGACTCGGCGCAGGCCCTCTTCAAGGCCGGCGGGGCCACCTCGTCGCAGGTGGATAGCGCCCAGAGCCAGCTGCAATCGGCCCAAGCGAATCTCTCGACCGCCAAGACCAACCTCGATCAAAACCAGAAGGCGGACGTGCAGACCCTCGCCCAGCTCAGGATCGCGGTGGAACAGGCGGATAACCAGCTCAAGCAGGCCCAGCTGAACCTGCAGTATGCGGCGGTCAAGGCGCCTTTCTCGGGGCAGATTTCGGTCATCAACATGAACCCCGGCGAGTACGTCAGCGTGAGCACGACTGCCTTCGTCCTCGTCAGCGCCGATAAGGAAGTCGAATTCAACGTTCCGCCGACCGACGCCACCCACCTTTCGGTCGGCAGCAAGCTGACCTTCGCCTACGACGGCAAGATCTTTCAAATCGCCGTTCGCCAGCTGCCGTCGGCTCCGGTGAACGGAATGGTGCCCATGGTGGCCTCGGTCCCCGGCGCTTTCCCCATCGCCTATGGCGCGGTAGGAACCGTGGGATACACGCTCAACCTGGCGCAGGGAATCCTCATTCCGATCGCGACCCTTCAGACGACCGAGGACAAGAACTACGTCTTCGTCATCAAGGACGGGAAGGCACTGATGCAGACGATCACGATCGTAGCGGAAAGCGGAGTGAACGCCGCCGTTTCGGGCATCGACCCCAATGCCCAGGTCATAGTAAGTCCGCCGCCGGGCCTCCTGAGCGGCTCCGTCGTCCAGGTAGTCCAGCCCGAAGGATCGACCGCGGCTTCGGGCGCTTCGGCTCAGCCCATAAGCAACGCAGCCCCGACTCCAGGCCCCGGAGGCCAGGCAGGACGGCCATGAGCGCGCTACGCGACTTCGAGGCGAAGATATTCAACAGGATCAACCCGGCGATAAAGTTCTCGGTGACGCGCTACGTCCTGGCCGTGGGCGTCTTCGTCGCCATCGTGGTCTTCGGCATCTCTTCGGCGCTCGGCCTTGGCATCGATCAGCTCCCCACCATCAACATACCCGTCGTCATCGTAAGCACGTTTTATCCGGGAGCGACGCCCTCGGTCATCGACCAACAGATTACCCAGGTCCTCGAGAACACCGTCTCGACCATAAGCGGCATCACCGACATCAACTCCTCGAGCCAGACGGGCTCGAGCATCGTCAGCGTCATGTTCGATCAGAGCACCGACAAGAACTCCGACGCCAATCAGGTGGCTTCGCAGGTCTCGGCGGCGATCAAGCAGCTTCCGTCCGGCGTCAACGCCCCGACGGTCAAGACCTTCGACCCCAATTCGGCGGCCGTCGTCCAACTGGGCCTTACCGCTAGAGGCGTCGGGCTCGACGTGGTGGCCGATTACGTGACGAACGACCTTCTGCCCAACCTCGAGCGCATCGGAGGCGTCGCCAATATCACCACGGACGGCGCCCCGACGCGGGAGTTCCAGGTACTTCTCAATCCGAACAAGCTGCGGGCCTACAACCTGACCCCGCAGCAGGTCGCCTCCGCGATAACGAGCTCGGCCATCAATACCTCGATCGGGACCATCAACCATCAGCGCAACGTGCTCACCTTCTCTACCGTCGACATCCCCACGGACCCGGTCTCCATTTCGAAGCTTCTCGTGGACTCGACGCGCGGGGTCAGCGTGGGCGACGTGGCGAGCATCCGCAATACCTCCTCCGTCGACAGCTACGCCCGGGTCAATGGAACCCCCATGGTCCTCGTCGACGTCCAGAAGACCACGGACTCCAACACCGTGGCGGTGGTTCACGACGTCGAGAAGGTCATGGCGAAGACGAGGCTTCCCGCCGGCTACTCTTACGTCGTCAGCTACGATTCTACCGGCCCGATCTCGGCCTCGATCAACAATACCTACAGCGAGCTCCTCATCACGAGTCTCGTGGTGGCTTTGATCGTCCTGCTGTTCCTCGGCAAGCTCAACACGGCCTTGTCCGTCATCCTGGCCATCCCCATCGCCCTCTCCGCCTCGCCCATCCTGTACAAGCTCTGCGGCTTCAACTTCAACCTCGTTTCCCTGCTCGCTCTGGTCAGCGCGATCGGAATCGTGGTCGACGACTCGATCGTCGTCTCGGAGAACGTGGAGCGGTACAGGGTGATGGGCTTTACGCTCAAGGAGTCGGTCCTCAAGGGTGCGAGCGAGGTTTTCAGCGCCGTAATCGCCGCTTCGCTCTCCCTTCTCTCCGTCCTCATTCCGGTGAGTTTTATAGGCGGTTTCGTCGGCCGTTACATACAGCAATTCTCCCTAGGGCTGGCGGCGGCCGTCGCCTTCTCGCTTTTCGAGGCCCTCCTCTTCCTTACCGTACGCTTGGCCTATACCCCCGAAGCGAAGGTCTTCGACTGGGAGGACTTTGCCGAGAGCTTCGGCATGCTGCGGAAATCCATGACCTGGGGCTTCACGCACTGGAGGAAGGGATTCTTCATCGTCCTCGGGCTCGGCGTCGCCGCGGCGCTGGCTTTCACCCACCATCTCCTCTTCCTTCCCGCGATGATCCTCTACCCGGCGGCTCTCGGCATCGTGTATTACCTAGGACGGATATTTCTTACCTTCTTCCAGGCCCTCACGATGACCCTCCACAACTTGACGGAGAGATTGATCGACTGGGTCAGGGACGCCTATGCCCGCGCCCTCGTGGGCGTCGTCAAGCGAAGCGTCTGGATTCTCGTAAGCGCCGCCGTCTTCCTGGTCGTCACGGTCGTCCTCGTCGCCCCGCATATTCCGTTCAACTTCGTTCCGCAGGCCGACAACGGCTTCATGTCGATCAATTTGTCCCTGCCGGTGGGCACGCCGATCGACGTCACGAACGAAATGACGGGGAGGCTCGAGGCCTATGTCAAGCAACAACCCGAGGTAAACACCGTCCAGACGGTGGTGGCGAGTACCAATTTCTTCACGGGTTCGAGGTTCACCTACCGTTCGTCGATGACCTTGACCCTCGGGTCGGTCCGAAAGCGCAAGAATATCTTCGTTCTCATTCCCATCTACCGCCAGAATCTCCTCAATATAATCCATAGCCAGTTCCCCTCGGGCCGCGTCTTCGTGAGCGCCGGCGGCGGTTTCGGGGGCTCGAGCTCGCTCCAAGTCAACATCACCTCGGCGAGCTTCGATCTGCTCAGACAGCGCGACGCGTCCATAATCCAGGCCATCCAAGCCGATCGCTGGGTCTCGGACGTCTCGTCGAGCCTTTCCGACACGACCCTCGAGAACGATTTCTATCCTAGCCCGACCCAGCTTCATGGGACGGGACTGACTCCCGCCTCGATAGGCTCGGCGCTTCAGATAGCGACGTCGGGAATTCAGGCCTCGAGCGTGCAGGTCGGCGGCAATAGCTACCCGATCGAAGTCATGGTCGATCCGGTCTACCTGGCGGACGGCCAATCCTTGCTCAATCTGCCTATTTACTCCCCCGTACTCCAGTCCAATCTCCAGGTAGGGCAGGTGGGGAGCTTCTCTTTGACTCAGGCTCCTACCAGCATGACCCGCTATAATCGCATTTATTACTCTCAATACACGATCAACATGAAACCCAACGCTCCGCCTCCCCTAACGGTGCAGGATGAACTGGGACAGGAGCTCGAGAGCAAGCACGTCCTCACCGGCGACCTCCAGATCACCTCCAATAGCAGCGTCGGCATGGCCGCCCTCGCCAAGCAGCTCCAGACCCAGGCGCCGCTGACCTTCCTGCTGGCCCTCTTTCTCGCCTACCTCGTCATGGGTGCCCAGTTCAATTCCTGGCGCTACCCGATCTACCTGCTTCTTCCCGTGCCTCTCGCCCTCGTGGGCGCTCTGTTCGTGGTCTTCCTGAAGGGCAGCGGGCTCGACATCTTCGGCCTCCTCGGCATGCTCATGCTCATAGGCTTGTCGGCCAAGAACGCCATCCTCTACCTTGATTTCGTCGTGGAGCGCATCGGCAAGATGCCTTTCGTGGACGCCCTCGTCGAGGCCGGAAGACTCAGGTTCAGGCCGATAGTCATGACCACTCTCACCGTGCTGGTGACCAGCTTTCCCCTCATCTTCGGTGGCGGCCAGGGCTCGGAGTTCGGCCAGGGCCTCGGCATCGTAACCTTCGGAGGCATCCTTTTCTCGGCCGTCCTCACGTTCTTCGTGGTACCCGCGGCTTTCTATACCTTCGAGAAGAACAGGCAGAACGTGTCCTTCAATGCCGCCAAGGCCGAGATCGACGAGGCCTGCGCGGAGCTGGAGGAGGGCCTCATGCCCGATGCCTGCGAGCCCGAGGAGACCCAGGCCGTTGCCGATGTCGCGACCGGGACGCTGGAGGCGAAGGTCGGCCTCGCGGAGGAATCTCTTACCGCGGCCAAACCCAAGAAGCGAGCGAGGAAACCGGGAGTCGAGAGCGCCGAGAGGAGCGCGGACGACGAGGAGTACGAGATTTAAGGGAAGACGGATCGGAGCCTGGGATTCGCCGCGCGTCGTCCGTTGTCAGGTACCGGATATCGCCTTCGTAGGCGCGAAGCTGACGCGGCAGGATAGGCCATGCCCCGAGCTGAGCTTCAAGCTGCCTTTCAGCTGCTCTTCCACCAGGCCCTGAATGAGCTGGAGCCCGAAGCCGTCCTTCCCGCCGAAGTCGACGTCATCGGGAAGGCCGATGCCGTCGTCCGAGACCTCGAGCTCGATGCCTCCCTCGGCGGTCCCGCCCAAGTCGACCGCGATCTCCCCGGTCGCTCCTCGGGGGAAGGCATGCCGGTACGCGTTGGCGAGGAGTTCGTGCAGGACGAGACCGAAGGGCATGGCGACATCCACGGGCACCGATATGCTGGTCGCCCTGCATTTTACGGATATCCTGTCGCGCGGGAAGCTGTCGCCGCTGGTCAAGAGGCCGATGAGGTCTTCCGTATAGTCCTTGAGGTCGATGCGCGAGAGGTCGAGCGACTCGTAAAGCTCCTCGTGCACGAGGGACATGGATAGGATGCGGTCGCTCGTCCTGCGGAGGGCTTCGCCGACGCGCTCGTCGCGGGCGGCCCTTTCCTCGAAGGCCAGGATGGCCATGATTATCTGCATGTTGTTCCGGGTGCGGTGGAAGAGCTCGCGCAGCAGGGCTTCCTTGTCCTCGAGCGAGCGCCGGATCCTCTCCTTGTCCAGTATGCGCTCCGTGATGTCGAGGCAGTGGCCGATATAGCCGAGGAACTCGCCCTCGGAGCCGTAGCGGGGACATCCGTCGTCCTGAATCCAACGATAGGCCCCGTCGCGGCGCCTGAGGCGGTACTCCATGCTGAATGTTTGCCGCCGATCGAAGGCCGACTCGTAGGCGGAGACGCAGCGCTCGAGGTCATCGGGGTGCACGCCCCGCGCCCAGCCGTTCCCCAGCTCCTCGTCGAGTCCGCGGCCGGTGAACTCGAGCCAAGGCTCGTTGAACCAGGTCAAGAGCTTGTCGACGCCCGAGGTCCAGATGAGGGCCTGCCCGGAATCGGCGAGGGTCCTGTACCGATGCTCGCTCTCCCGCAGCTCGCGCGCGGAGGCCTCGCTCTCCCGAGCCGCCCGCGCATGCTCCAGCGCCTCGCGCGCGGCGAAGGGGAGGCGGCTCATGCTGCTCTTGATGACGTAGTCGGTGGCGCCCGACTTGAGGCAGAGGACGGCCGTCTCCTCGTTCTTGGACCCGGTCAGGATTATGAAGGGGATCGAGGGGTCGCGTCCGAGGCTGAGCTTCAGGGCCTTCATCCCGTCGAACTCGGGCATCGAGTAATCCGAGATGATGAGATCGGGATGGAAATTCTCGAGGGCCTCGAGGAAATCCTCCCGAGTCTCCACTCGCAGCGAAGCGAAGACCAGCCCCGCCTTCCAGAGCTCTCGCGTCGCTATCTCCGCGTCCTCCGGTATGTCCTCGACGAAGAGAATGCTCAACTCGGACTTCGGGTCCACGAATGCCTCCGGTCGGTCAGGCTGAAGGCAGGCGATTGAGCAGGAGCCAATAAAGGCCGACTTCCCGCATGGCCTCGCCGAACTTGTCGAAATCCACCGGCTTGACGAGGTAGCTGTTCGCGCCGAGCCGGTAGCTCTGGACGAGATCCCTCTCCTCGCTCGAGGAAGTGAGGATGACGACGGGGATGACCTTCAGCTCGGGGTCGCCCTTGACCGCCTTGAGCACCTCGAGTCCGCCTATCCTGGGGAGCTTCAGGTCCAGGAGGACGAGCTTGGGCTTCGGGCTGCGGTTCCGGTCCGAATAGGCCCCGTCGGCGCGCAGGAAATCGAGGGCTTCCTTGCCGTCGCGCACGTGGACGATTCTGTTCGCGATCTTGTGCTTGGCCAAGGCGCGGAGCGCGATCTCCGCATCGTCGGGATTGTCCTCGACCAGGAGGATCTCTATTTCGTCGGTCATCGCTCATGCCTCATTCTCCTTATCGGGCAGGGAAAAGTAGAAAGTCGCTCCCTTGCCGGGCCTGCCCTCGGCCCGGACCTTTCCGTCGTGCCGGGCCACGATGCGCTGGA
>CAVZVX010000150.1:0-7072 GCA_963778775.1 uncultured Spirochaetota bacterium
ACTTAGCAATACGACGAACGAATACAGGTACATAACAACGCATATTGCTTGCCCGAGGCCATACGGATCAATATCGGCATCGGCCTCAACTCGGGAATAATGACGGTCGGCAACATGGGAAGCCCGACGAGGATGAACTACACTCTCATGGGCGACAACGTAAACCTGGGCGCGCGTCTCGAAGGCACCAACAAGGAATACGGGACGAACGTCATAATCAGCGAGTTCACCTACGGCCTGGTCAAGGACCAGTTCCTGGTGCGGGAGCTCGACAACATCCGCGTAAAGGGCAAGAACAAGCCCGTCCTCATCTACGAACTCGTGGATTGCCTGGAGGACATCGCCGCCCCCAAGCAGGAGATGCCCGGCCGACATGGCAAGTAAAACGGGACGAATAGGGGAGGGCCCCCTTGGGCGCCGCCGAGTCCTCCCCTTGGCATTACTTTCGATTGTATCTTCTATCATACTCTCGACCTGCGGGCTCGAATCCGTCAATATGCTCTACCAACCAGGTTTTTATTCGAATGCAGGCCAGATTATCTTGACACACAATACGGCAAATGGAACGAGCTCAGGCTTAAAAGGTTATCAGATCTATTACCGCGTTTTCGATGGCCCTTTGGCTTCAACAGCGGCCGATCCCTCTCGTCAAGCGATCGAAACTGCCATCTCATCGAGCACCGCTACGCCGGAAAGCAGTCTTGCGGCGCTTCAGAGCGCCGGCTATGTCCCCATAGCCGCAGCGGACGGCGGTCTCGGGCCCAACGGAACAAGTCCTCTTTTCATGGTTTCCAGTTCCGAATTGGGCAATCCGGTCCAATACACACTTTATTTAAACGAGCAATCGGCAGTTAGTACGAGCGCCATTTCCACGTATGTATGGGATGGGACTACTGGCGGTACTATATCGGTAAACGATTTTAGCCTGACTTCCACTAATTATGCCTACTGGTACTTCAATCGCACGTTTCCTCAGGCGACTCCCTCGCCCTCGACCTTCAAGCCGCAACTCGTGAACATAGCGATCAACCGTACTCAAAGTCCAACCCTATCATCGCAGAGTAAGCCCGTCAGTTTCGAGTCCAGCTATTCAAGCGGCGATCCGGATTACGCCGGTGCCGGGGCCGGCAGCGGAAATACTATTTGGTTCGTATTTTTCGCCCTAGCCTATGGCGTCGATACGAGTTCGGCCTCCTTCGGCAATTTGTACAGCCAACCAGTAAGTCTTTATGTTTCGATGCAATATAAAATACCGTAGACATCCGAGCCAATTTCAAAAGAATGCCGAGTTCGTTCAATCATCCGCATAAGCTAACTACGTATAGAATAAGGGCTCCCCTCCGATCCTGCATATTCTTAACTTCGCATAATGTACATTCTGTCTACTATTTCGCTTCAAAAATTTTGCACTAACTGACGATTTCATACGCGCGGAAAAACGAAATCGGCAACCCGTCCCCAGGATCCGCGAGCGAGGCGATCCGAGTGACCATAAAAACGCCTTGCGGCGCCGTTGCATCGATACAACGCTCGAGCAAACGCAGGAGTCCATATTCCCTTTTCTTCGGAAGCGGCATGCGCAAAGAGTACGAAGATTCGGAGTCTCGATAAAGCTGGAAACCCGCAAGCGAGAGGCTTTCGATATGGGCTTCCAGCTTTTTCATGGGCGCTTCCATGTCCTGCTCCGAATTTTTCGAAATTCGAAATATCGATCCCCATTCGAGGCTTCCTATCGTTCTTTGCTTCTTTCCGCCGACCATGGGGAAGTAGGCTGCGGCTTCGATCCGAAGACCGCTCGGGAGGCGGAGGTTGAGCTTGTTCATGCATTCGACGGGATCCGCTTCCGAGTAGAGAAGCATGGAAGCTATTTCGCAATCGGATTCGACGGCTATTGGGAGGGGCTGCGTAGTCTCGAAGCGCGGCATCGGATTGAATCCTTCCGAATAGACGACGTCGATGCCGGACATCAAGATGGCGCGATCGAAGGCATCGACGATCGATAAATGCTGCAGATACGATGCGATGCCCGTCTTTGAATATTGAAGCAACAGCCTTCCTTCGGTCTTTCGCGTTTCAACGGTTTCTTTCTCCGGATTTTTTACCGCTTCGTCATGTAGACTATTTTGCTCGATGCGAACCTCGTCGCTGCAGGAGCCGCAGGGATTCGTACAGTTTTCGATACATGCCGAAGTGGTTTCAGATCGCAGCGCCTTTTCGTATTCCCGAATATGAGCCGTTTTCGAGACGCGAATGGAAATGTCGTCCCAAGGCAAGGGACTCTCGGGTTTTCTTTCGCCGCAGCATTCTTCGATGACAGGCCAATCGGCATCCTCGATCACCGAACGCCATAAATCCCGATCGAAATGCTCTTCCCAGGCATCGAGCCTTGCGCCTCGCTTATGGGCTTCAAGTATCAATTCCCCTACCCTTTCGTCGCCGCGGGCCAAGATTCCCTCGAGCTGGGAGACGAATGGGGAATGGAAGGAGAGCTTTATATTCCTGAATTGCCGGAACCCCGTGCGCAGGACATTCATGGCCTGGAGGGATTCCGACTCGCCGAGCTGGACCGACCATTGGAAGGGAGTATGCGGCTTGGGCACGAAAGTGCCGACGTTCACGTTTATCTGGAAGCTTATCCTGGAACGCAGCCGCGCGAAGAATTCGAGGATGGCCTCGGCTTCTCCCGGCCCGCGGCCAGGCACGGGTAGGCCAATCATGAAATAGAACTTGGCTTGCCTGAAGCCGGCGGAACGCGCCTCCTCCAGGATCGCCAGGGTCTTTTCAAAGGATACCTCCTTGTTGATCGCGCGTTGCCATTCCTCGACGGGGGATTCAACCGCGAAGGTCAGGCCCGACTTTCGGACTTTCGCGAGCTTGCGTACGATCGGCAATGTAAAGCTGTTGATTTTCAAGGAAGGAAGCTGGAACGAGACCCTCGATTTGCTCCATTCCGCGCTTAGGCCATCGAGAAGTTCGCCGATGCCGGGATAGTCTCCCGAGGACAGGGAGGCGAGCGTTATCTCACGGTAGCCGCCGAGCCTCACCAAGCTCTCCACTTCCGAACGGATTACATCGTAGGCTTTGATCCTTTGCGGCCGATAAAAATATCCGGCATGACAAAATCTGCAAGCGTTGGGACACCCGCGCATTATTTCGACCGTCCCATGATCCTGGACCGTCTTTAAGGTCGGCAAGGGCAGAGTCGTCATCGCCGGAGAGCGCGAGAAACCGCCGTATACCGCCCTCCGAGCGCGTTTCCCGCCGACTCCGTTGCGACTGGGCATCCAAATCGATTCGACTTGCCGCAAGCGTTCGAGAATGCCGGATCGTCCCGTCCCCCGGCGCTTCAGGCGAGCCATTTCCTCCGCCAAGTCGAAAAAGCCGGCTTCGGCTTCTCCGATGAAGGCAGCGTCGAGGAAGGCGGCGAGGGGATGGGGGTTAGTCGCCGCCGGACCGCCGGCTATCACGATGGGGTCGCCCTCCCCTCTCTCGGACGAACGCACGGGGATCAGGCCGGATTTAAGGACCGTGATTACGCTGGTAGCGGCAAGCTCATAACCGAGGGAAAGCCCCAGGATATCGACATCGCGGAGCGCGATTCCGGACTCCAGGGTATAAAGCGGAACCCCCCTCCTCGCGAGCAAGGCCTCGAAATCGGGAGCGGGCGCGAAGACCCTCTCGGCCCTGACGAGCGCCGACGCGTTCAGGCCCGAATAGAGGATCCGAATGGCGTTATTGGACATGCCGATCTCATAGAGGTCCGGGAAGCAGAGGGCGATGGTCAGTAGCGAATCGTCGTCCTTGCGTATGGAACCCGTCTCGCCGCCCAGATAACGCGAAGGCTTTTCGACGCCAAGCAGATCTCCTCCGAATACCGAACGAGGCTCGATGCGCCTGAGATCCGAGCCCCTCACGCCCTGAACCGCCTCGCGGAAATGCCCAGCAGCAGGCCGATCGCGATCATGATGACCCAAAGGGATGCGCCCCCGTAGGACAGGAAGAACAAGGGTATTCCGGTTACGGGCATGATCCCCATCGCCATGCCGGCATTGATCATGAAATGGAAGAAGATCATGCCCATTATTCCGGCTACGACGTAGATCGCGTAGGAATCCTTCACGGTCTTGAGGAGGTTGGAACATCGTCTCAGGAGGATGTAATACAGGGAAAACACGATGAAGCCTCCGATGAAGCCCCATTCCTCGGCGATTATCGAGAAGATGAAATCCGTGCTTTGCTGAGGCAGATAGCGATAGTGGCTCTGCGTACCCTGGAGGAAACCCTTCCCCAATACGCCTCCCGAACCGATGGCGGTGATGGATTGGAGGATGTTCCAGCCGGACCCGCGGGGATCTATGCTCGGATCCAGGAATACGATGAGCCGCATTATCTGGTATTCCTTCAAGGCTTTGTGCGCGAAGACCGAGGCCGTCAGGGCTCCCGCGATGAGAAGGGCGATATACGCGATCCAGAAATAGTATTTTTTCTTGAACGAAAGCCAACCCCAGACGGACATGCAGAGTATCAGAATCGATACTCCTATCAGGTAAAGCACGTAGGGCGCCTTGTAGAGTATGAAAAGGAAGGCCGTAGGGGTCTTGAGGATATATTGCTCCCACAAGGGGAGAATCGTAAGGACGACCATCGCGAAGATGGCTGCGAGAATGAAGAAGATATAGCGACGCTCGATGCCGGCCATATAGGCCATGAAAAGGAAGATGGGAAAGAATACGAGAGCCGTGCCCATGTCAGATTGCGTGAAAATGATGATTACGGGCAAAAGGATAATAGCGAAGGCCATCAGTAACCTACGAAAAGACGATTGGTGCTCGGATTCCGATAGATATTGGGCCAGGAAGAGGATGGTCGCAATCTTCATGAACTCCGAGGGTTGAATGCCGAATTCCCCGAATAGGCCGATCCAGGACTTGGCGCCGTTGACCTCATGGCCGAAGAAGCGAACGTAAAGGATGAGAAGGAGGAAGAACACGTATATGATGGAGGAGTAATCCTTCATCCTTTGATAATCGATCAGGGAAACGACAGCCAGTATCGCCAGGCCGGAGACGGCCCAAATGATCTGCTTGAAGTATTCGTTGGAGACGTGGACGCCTTCGGCCGTTATGCCGGAAGAATAAATCGAGAGGATCCCGAGCACGGTCAGGGCCAAGGTCGCGCCAAGGAGCGCAAGATCCATCTCGGCGATCGTCTTCCTGAAATTCATTCAATGCGCCCCTGTCTCGGCACCAGGTACCGCAGGCCTAGAGTGTCGACCGCCTGATCGTAGCTTTGCTTGGCGAACATCCCCTGGAAGATGATATTCGTCGCATACGGGGCCCACCATTCCCAAGGATTGGAGGCTTCCACCATTACGACGACGACGATCTTATCCTTCGGATCGGGAGCGTCGTAAGGGCCGAAAGCCACGAACCAGGAATGCCAATGATCCTTCAGTCCCACCTCTGCCGTACCCGTCTTGCCGGCCACCTGGACGGCCTTGGTATTGACCGGGAATTTCGCGGTACCCTCGGTAATGACTCCGCGCAGGTCGTCCCGCACCTCCGCGAAAGTATCCTTCGAGATATTCGAATGAAGGATCTCCCTGGGGAGGACCGTCCGTATGATGGCGCCCGAGGAGGGGTCGCGTATCTCCTTGAGCACGTGCGGCTGATAGACGATTCCGTCGTTGACGATCATCGACATCATATCGGCCATCTGGAGAGGAGTCACCAGCAAGTCGCCCTGGCCGATCGCCAGGTTCATCGTATCGCCGCCGAGCCATTTTTCGTGTATTCGCCGCTCCTTCCATTGGGGCGTCGGAACCAATCCGTCGAGCTCTCCCGGCAGGTCGATTCCCGTCGCCTTGCCGTAGCCGAACTCCTTGGCATAGGAGACGATTCGCTCTATGCCCAGATAGTCCCTGCCGACTGTCCAGAAATATACGTCGCAGGAGTTCTCGAGACCGCCTTTCAAATCCAGCCAACCGTGACCCGGCTTCTTGGTCCAACAGTCGAAAACCCTGTCGCCGTAGCTGATCTGCCCGGTACAAAGGACTTTCTTGTCCGTCGGAAAGGCTTTCTCTTCTATGATACCCGTCGTCATGACGACCTTGAAGGTCGAGGCCGGGGGATAGCTCGATTGTATGGCCCGATCCATGAGCGGATTGTTGCGATCGGCGAGCAGCTGGGCATATTCATCGCCGGCATTCGCGCCCATAAAGAGATTAGGGTTGTACCAGGGATAGGAGACCATCGCCAGGATCTCCCCCGTCGCGGGCCTCATCACGATGACGGAACCCATTCTGGGTCCGAGGGCCTTCTCCGCGAGCTTTTGAATCGTATCGTCGATCGTGAGGACGACGCTCGATCCCATTACCGGCGGGTCGACGATTCCCTGCTCCGATGCGATGCTCCGGCCCCTTACGTCGACCGTGCGGAATTCGCGGCCGTCGCGGCCGCGCAATTCCGTATCGTACTGCTTTTCGATGCCCGTCTTGCCGATCACGTCGCCCGATTTGTAGCCCTGATTATACATGAGCGTCAGCTCATCCTTGGTAATGTCGCCGACGTAACCGATGATGTGCGAGAGCGAGCCGGTCTCGATGTAATTTCGGACCGGCTTCGAGTGCCAGGACACTCCCGGGAATTCGTCGATCCTCTCGGCGAGGGAGGTAACGGTATTGTACGAAACCGAGCCGAGGATTTCGATCGGTTGGTACAGGTGATAATTCGCAGGCGATATTTTCTTCCGAATATCCGCGACCGGCATTTGCAGCGCCGAGGCCAGATTCGAGAATACGGCTTCGCGCTTCGCGTCGGGCAAATCGGCCGGAGTGATATCGATGGCGAAGGAATCGGTATTGACGACGAAGGGGATGGAGAAGGTCCTATCGTATATCTCGCCCCTTTGGGCGGGAATTACATTGCTCTGTTGCGAGATCTTGGTCGCCTTGCTCCTATACTCGCCGCCCCTGATGGCCTGCAGGTATAGGAGATAGCCCGAATAGCACAGGAATAGGGTCAGGCTGAGGATGGAAAGACTACGTATCCTGTTCGCCGACGAATCGCGGGAA
>CAVZVX010000151.1:0-32366 GCA_963778775.1 uncultured Spirochaetota bacterium
CCTAAGGATGAGGGTGGCCTCGGAGAGCATGAGGGGAAACACTGTGGCGTCCCTGAAGTCTTTGGCCTTGGCGTCTTCCTTGGCGTCGACCAGAGCCTTGAGCTGGGCGTAGGCTTCGTCGTAGGCGGCCTTCTGTGCGGCCAACTGGGGCAGGAGGGCCTCCATGCTCGTCCGGTAGGAGGCGAGCTGCTCCTCGATTTCCTGCGCCGAGGCGACGGGGTCGGCGAGGTAGTCGTCGAGATTGCCCTGGTTCCAGGTCGAGAAGTCGAGCTGCTTTCCGATCCAGGAGAACTTCGGGCCGGGGGCCTGGCCCGGCTTGATCTGCACGGCTTCGTCGGCGGCGAGCGGCACCGTCTGCCCCGCCGACTGGAGGTCGACGGCCCCGGAGACGACGGCGACGAGGGAGGAGCCGTCCATGCCGGCATAGAGCTCGACCTCGGTGCCTCGCACGCTCGCGACGCAGGTCGTCGTGCCGACCAGGGGTTCCTTGGTCGCGAGTTTGTCGAACTTCATCGCGACCGAGCCGACGACGGTCTGGAGCACTGTCTGCTTGGTGCCGTCCACGCTCATTTCGCCGAGGGTGAACACGCTGTTCTGGCGGATCTTTATCGAGCTCGAGCCGGCGAGGAGCTTGAGCTCGGCGGAGGAGGCTGACTTGGTGATGACCGTATCGCCGGCCGAGAGCCTATCGCCAATCTCGAGACTGCGGGTCCTGCCCGAGCCGTCTTTGTGGTTGACCTCGCCGTCGGTGAAGACTGTCTCGGCCTTCTGCTCGGCCGTCGCGATGGCGAGGGAGGCGAGGAGGAAGACGAGACAGAGGAGTTTCGTTTTCATTTCAGAGGCCCCTTGAATCCCTGGATCCGCGGGTAGCCTTTGACCTCACGATTGAGGATGAGGTAGAACCTGCCCTCGGAAGCGTCGAGGGCGACGAGGTTGCTGCTCTTGTCCAGATACTTCTTGAAGAAGACCTTGGCGTCCATCGTGTCGGCGAAGAGCTTGTAGGAATCGGGACCGATCTTGGCGATCGACTCTATCTTCGGGCTCCCGATCGTGAAGCCGGCCGCTTTCAGGTTGGTCCAGGCCGTGTCGACGTCGGACTGACGCAGGAGTATCTCCCCGTCCAGTATGAAGGGGGCCGAGGAAAGTCCCTTTACGGCGCCTACGCCACCTCGGTCGATCAGATCCAGGAGTTTTTGCACCTTTTTCTCGCTGGGGGTGTAGGGAACGCTCGCGCAGGCGGTCAGGAGGCCCGCCGCCAAGCCAAGCGCGAGCATGCCGACCGCCAGATTCCTGACGGCAAAAGCTCTTTCTCTCATCGTTTACCCTCGTTCTTCGGTAAGAGCCTAAGCCGTCGCGTCGGGATTGTCAAAGGAAACCTGTTCTTCTTCGAGTGACCGCGGTCACTGACGGAAGCTCGAATCGCCGTCATATTTAAATGATGAATTTCAACGGCAATACGCTCACGTACCTCGCCCTAGCCGCGGTCGTCGCCCTTTTCCTGGTTCGAAAACTTCGGTCCGGGAAGGCTTCCCCTGCCCTGGTGAGCGAGAAGATCCGCTCCGGCGCGAAGATCGTCGACGTCCGGACACCGCGGGAATTCTCCGGAGCCTCATATCCCAAGGCCAAGAATATCCCGCTCGACGTCCTGCCCTCCCGCATGGGCGACCTGCCCAAGGACAAGCCGATCGTGCTCTACTGCGCCTCCGGCGCGCGCAGCGCCCGGGCGGCGCGCATCCTGAGGCGCGCGGGATTCGCGGACGTGATCAGCGCGGGAGGCCTCGCGGACATGCCGAGCGCTACACGAAGAGATTGAGGCTGGAAGACTCGGCGGCATCCAGATAGCTCGCGACGCCTCCGATATCGACGCCGTCGATGAGTTCCTCGCGCGACACTCCCATGATGTCCATGGACATCTGGCAGGCCGTCATCCGCACGCCTGCCTTGAGCGCGCTCGCGATCATGGTTTCGAGCTGGTCGATCTTCTTCGCGCTCATCCTGCCCTTCATCATGGCGGCTCCCATGCCGCCCATGTTCAGCTTCGAGAGCGAAAGCCCTCCGGGTCCCTCCGGGCAGCATCATCCCGAACATCCGGCCCATGAAATCCTTCGCGACCCTCGGCTTGTCCTTCCTCTTGATGACCGATAGGCCCCAGAAGGTGAAGAACATGGTGACCTTCTTCCCCGAGGCCACGGCCCCGTTGGCTATGACGAAGCTCGCGAGGGCCCGGTCGAAGTCGTCGGAGAACACGATGAGGGTAGCCTCCTTCGAGCCTCCGGCAGGCCGCGCCGAGGAGCTCGATCCGAGAGAGGATGCCGATGCGCCCGAGGTCTTCTTAATACTTACCTCGAAGACGCCGCGCTCTTCCCCGATCCCAAGGAGGGAATTCCCCGTGAGACGGCACCAGGACTTCGCGTCCCCGGCGAAGCCCGGATCGGTGGCCCGGACCTTGAGGGTAGAGCCCTCGGCGGCCTTGTCGATCTCGGTCTTGAGCCGCATGATCGGACCGGGGCACTGGAGCCCGCAGGCGTCCACGAGGACGGTCTCCGAGGAGGTCGCGGCCAGGGCTTCGGGCATGCCCGAGCCCTCTGCGTAGGCTATCGGCTCGGCAGCCGACCTCTCCAGTCCCCTCGCTCCCGGACGGAATACGTCCCGGTTCGACTGCTCCGCGATCGCGGCCTCGTAGGTTTTCCAGCCTCCCGCGAGATTGGCCAGGTCCTTCCAGCCGTTCTGCCTGAGGATGCGCTCCGCGAGATAGCCGCGGATGCCTACGCCGCAATAGATGAGGACGAAGCGATCGCGCGGGACCTCGTCGAGACGGGAGCGGAGGACCGTGTTGGGGATATTGGCCGCCCCTTCGATGTGGCCGAGCGCGAACTCCTCGGGCGTCCTGACGTCGAGGACGAAGGCGCCCTCGCCCGAGAGGCGGGCGACGTCGCTCCACCGTACCTGGGCGCTCAGGCCGCCGCGGATGTTCTCGGCGACGAAGCCCGCGTAGTTGACCGGATCCTTGGCGCTAGCAAAGGGCGGGGCGTAGGCGTGCTCGAACCTGGCGAGGGCCTCGATGCCGGCGCCCATCGACAGGAAGGCGGCGATGACGTCGATCCTCTTGTCCACGCCCTCGTAGCCGACGGCCTGCGCGCCGAGGAGCTTCCCTCCGGCGGGATCGAACACGACCTTGAGCGAGAAGGGCTTGGCTTCGGGGTAATATCCCGCATGGCTCGATGGATGGACGATCACGGCTTCGTGCGCTATCCCTTCGCGCGCGCAGGCCTTCTCGGAGAGGCCCGTGCAGGCGACGGTGAGGTCGAAGACCTTCGCGATGGAGCTGCCGATCGATCCGCCGTAGCCGCCCCGGCCCGGACCGAGGACTATGGCGTCGGCCGCGACGCGGGCCTCCTTGTTCGCCGGTCCCGCGAGGGGCACGGTGCCCGACTTCGAGGTCAGGGGGCTGACGCAGGCCACTGCGTCGCCCACCGCGTAGATGC
The DNA here is from genome assembly GCA_963778775.1 of uncultured Spirochaetota bacterium. Classification (GTDB taxonomy): domain Bacteria; phylum Spirochaetota; class Spirochaetia; order Treponematales; family Rectinemataceae; genus UBA1306. The sequence continues at coordinate 3,486 of CAVZVX010000151.1, forward strand.
TGGCGTCGCTCGTCAGCATGGACGCGTCGACGACGATGGCGCCGCGCTGGTCGAGCTCGAGGCCCGCCCCGCGAGCGAGCATGGTTTCCGGCCTGACGCCTATCGAGAGGATGGCCATGTCGACGGGCAATTCCGCGCCCGATTTCAGCTTGATGACGATCTTGCCGTCCCGGCGCTCGAAGGCGGAGACGGAATCGGAGAGGTAGAGCTCGACGCCCTTGGCCTTGATGTGCTGGTGAACGATGGCCGCCATCTCCGGATCGATGACGTTCATGACCTGGTCGAGGGCCTCGACGATCGTCACGAAGACCCCGCGCTCCCGGAGATTCTCGGCCATCTCGAGGCCGATGAATCCCGCGCCGATGACGGCCGCCCGTCCGGGGCGGCGCGCGTCGATGTATTCCTTGATGGCGTCGATGTCCGGAACCGACCGCAGCGTGAAGATGCGATCGTCCTCGATGCCGGGAATGGGCGGCTTTATGGGCTCCGCCCCGGGCGAAAGCACCAATGCGTCGTAGCTCTCCGCGTAGCTTCGGCCGGTCGCCTTCTCCACGATGGTGAGGGTCTTGGCTTTCGCGTCTATCGCCGTCGCCTCGTGGCCCGTCCGTACATCGACCGCGAGGGTGGCCCGGAAGCGCTCTGGCGTCATCACGAAGAGCTTCGAGCGCTCTTTGATGACCCCACCGGCGTAGTAGGGTAGGCCGCAGTTGGCATAGCTGATGTAATCTCCCCGCTCGAGGAGGATAATCTCCGCCTTTTCGTCGAGACGCCTGAGCCTGGCGGCCGTCGTCGCTCCGCCCGCTACTCCCCCGACTATTACGTACTTGGCCATTCCTGGCCTCCTTTCGATCTCTTTTTAACTATATTAATTTATTGAGACGAGAACAGTGACCTAGATCACACTTCTAATGTCCGTGCGCGCAATCGTGCCCTTCCTCTGCATGGCCTTCGCCGTGGCCCTCGCCGTGGCCGGCGGCGGCGCAGCCCAGTCCGGAGTCGGCGAGCGTGCCTTTCGCGAAAGCCTCGGCGGCCGCGCGGGCGTCGCCGGTCGCGCCGCGCACGACGGCTATTCCCTGGGCGCCGAGCACGTGGACCGCCCCTTCGCCCATGTTCCCTGCGACGAGATGGGTGACGCCGGCGCGCGCAAGGACCGAAGCCACTCCCGATTTGCAGCCGCAGCCTTCGGTCGAGGGGATCGTAGCCTCGCTCCTTAGCGATCCGTCCGCGGATACCTCGAACACGAGAAACTCCTTGCAGTGGCCGAAATGCTCGTCCACGAGCCCGGCCTGAACCGGTACAGCGATCTTCATCGTTTTCTCTCCTTCGTTCCGTATCGAGACTTCTCCGCCCTCTATGCGGAGGACCTTGCCGTTCAGCACCGCGTCCGCGACCTTGCGCCTGGCGCTTTCGACGATCCGGCCGAATGTCTGGCGGGATACGCCCATCGAGCGCGCCGCCGCCTCCTGATAGAGACCCTCGAGGTCGGCGAGGCGAAGCGCCTCGGCCTCGTCGAGTCCGAGGCGCACTTCCGCCAGATCCCGGGCGGGAATTCCGGCGGGCTTCAGGACTCGGGGAGGGATCGAGCCTCCCAAGAGCCGTTCGCTTACCGGTCGGGCCATCTCTCGATCCTAGCGCGCCGCCTCAGGCGACGAGGGAGCCGTCCGGAGCGCCGTCTCGACCCCGAGGGCGATGACGTCGGCCTCGGCTTTAGCCGCGTCCGAGAGCGCGCTCCATCGGATCGAGCGCGCCTGAGCCACTTCGCTTCGCCACGGCAGGCTCGCGAGAAGCTTCATTCCGGCGAGGGCGGGGGCGCGTTCGCCTCCGTCCGAGAAGAGGGGCACGACCTCGCCGCAGTTCGGGCAGATCAGGCTGCCCATGTTCTCCACGAAGCCGATGAGGGGGGCTTTCAGCATCATCGCCATCTTCACCGATTTCGTGACGATCATCGAGACATAGTCCTGTGGAGTCGTCACGACGACGAGTCCGGAAATCGGTATAGTCTGGAAGGCGGTAAGAGCGATATCCGAGGTGCCCGGCGGAAAATCGACGACGAGATAGTCGAGCTCGCCCCATGCCGCGTCGGTCCAGAACTGCTGGATCGCCTTGCCGAGCAGGGGACCGCGCCAAATGATGGGTTCATCCTCCTCCTCGGTCAGGAGGTTGATCGAAACGAGGCCGATTCCCTCTTCCGAGACCAGGGGTATGAAGCTCTCCCTTTCGGTCTCGGCGCGGAAGGAATCGAGGCCCATGAGCCTGGGCAGGCTCGGGCCGGTGATATCGGCGTCCATGATCCCGACCTTCCTGCCTCGCGCCGCGAGCGCCTGGGCGAGAAGTACGGCCACCGTCGACTTTCCGACGCCCCCCTTCCCGCTGATTACCCCGACGACGTTCTTGATTTTCGGATTGAGCTTCTTCTCGGGAACGAAAGCCATCTATGAACCCCTTTTCAAAGAGAAATGCGCATGCCGCGCTTCGGTGAATAGTCGTCAATAAGAGATATTATGGTCATAAGCTCATAATCTTGGAGTGCGGCCTCTATGTCAAGGCGCTTCGCGCTTGAGCTCGGGGACCAGGCAAGTGCCTGGTCAACGGACCCGGCAGGTGCCTGGTCGCTTCCGGCGTCTTCAGTTTTTGAGGAGGATTTCTTCAGTGGTCGCGGAGGAATTTACCACTGGTCGAGAGAGATTCCTTCAGTGGTCGCGGCCGGCTCGACCACTGATAAATTCCTCCGCGACCAGTGGTAAATTCCTCCGTTTTCAACTGATCAAATTAATTCCGACAATGCTTGTAATATTTCAGCCTGCGCATCCGGCGCGCTCGCCGCGGCGCAGCGTCAAGCTCCCTGATACGAAAGCCAGCCGGCGACGAGGCGCGCCGTCGACCAGGCGCCGGCTAAATCGCCGATTGCCAAAGCCGCAAAGGCGGCGAAGAACGCGATTCGCCAGGGCGTCAGGACCTTGCGCCGCCTGAGCGCGGAAACGGCCGGGATCGAGGCGGCGATCAGGGCCCATAATGCCGCCGCCGCGAAGCGAGACGCCTCGGGCGATCCCTCCACAGCCGCGGAGAGCGCGTTCCCCGATCTCGTCGCGAAGGAGCTCATCGAAGCGAGGCGTCCGAGGGCCATGAAGGCTCCCAAGACGACGAGGAGGACCCCCGAAGCGATGCGGACGCCGCCGGCGTGCCGCTTGAACCAGCTCATCAAGGGAGCGAGCCGATCGAAGAAAAGGCTCGCCGCCAGGAAGGGCAGGGCCAGACCGACGGAATAGGCGGCCAGCAGAAGGGCGGCCTCGAGAGCGTCACCCGATCTCGCCGCGAAGAGGAGGATCGAGGCGAGTATGGGCCCGACGCAGGGCGACCATCCCGCGGCGAAGGCGAGGCCCACGAGGAATGCCCCGGCGTAGCCGCGCGGCGCCTTGGCGGCATGAAAGCGCGCCTCGAGATCAAGGACCTTGATGAAATCGAAGATCAGGTTGAAGCCGAGCAGGATCACCAGGATCCCCGCCGCCAGGACGATCCCGCGTAAAAGCCCCGCCAGGAGCATGGAAGCGCCGGAAAAAAGAAGGCCGAGAGCGGTAAAGACGATGGCGAAGCCCGCCGCGAAGGCCAGGGTCCGCCGGAGCACGCGAAAGCGCGCCGTTCCCGATCGGATGTCGGATAGGCCATAGCCCGATACGAAGGAGAGGTAGGCGGGTATGAGTGGCAGGACGCAGGGAGACAGGAAGCTGAGGAGGCCCGCCGCGGCGGCCGTAAGGACGCCGACGCCGTTCATCTAGAGGCGAGTTTCGCGAAGATCGCGGCGGCCTCGGGGCTGTCGTAGGAAGCGCCTCCGATTATCCCGGCAATGGCCGAGCCGGATTTGTCCAGGATATAGGTCGTCGGTATCGAGCGCGCGTTGAACGCTTCGCCCAGGGTCCCGCTCGGATCGACGTAGATCGGGTAGCTGTAGCCTTGCTTGGCAATGAAACCCTTCACGGTAGCGGGCTCTTCGCCTACGCTGACCCCCATGACGGTGAAGGCCTGGGCCTTGGTCGCCTTCCAGAGCTTTTCGATCGAGGGCATCTCGGCCCTGCAGGGCGGACACCAGGTCGCCCAGAAGTTGAGGAGGACGATCTTCCCCTTCTGGTCGCTCAATCTGACATTGGCGCCGCCCAAGGCCTGGACGGAGAATTCGTCAAGGGCCTGAGGCTTCGGAAAGACCGTAAAGCCCAGGCTCTCGAGCTCGCCGGCGTACCAGGGCTTCGCCTGGACGGCGCCCTGCGCGAAGAGGGCCGGGGCGAGAAGGCAGATGAGGGCGATGAATACGGCTCGACTACGACCGCGATGCTCTATGGACATGCTTCACCTCGCAGGAATCAATATACCGAAAAACCAGCCTACTCGGAATGTACCGATTTCGGATCTTCCCGTCGGTGACGGAGCGCACAATCGTATTCCGCGGGGAATTGCCCGTTTTCAGGTTCTTCTCTTTTTCTTGAGCGTATCTACGTATACCGCGAAGAGGATGACCACGCCCTTGACTATGAGCTGCCAGAAGGAGTTGATGTTCAGGAGATTGAGGCCATTGTTGAGTATGCCGATCACGAAGACGCCCAACAGCATTCCGCCCAGCGTGCCGATGCCGCCGGTGAAACTCGTTCCCCCGAGGACGACTGCCGCAATGGCGTCCAGCTCGAAGCCGGAGCCTACCGTCGGCTGACCCGAATACATCCGCGCGCAAAGGACGACTCCGGAGAGGGCGGAGAGGAATCCGATCATCCCGTATACGATTACCTGTACGCGTCCGATATCGATGCCGGAATAGATGGAGGCGGAGCGATTCCCTCCCAGAGCGTAGACATATTCCCGCTCACCGGGCGTTCGCCCGGCTCCGCGTATCGTGCCCTCCTGCGCTCGATGGCCCGGCCGGCGAAGAGCCGGAGGGCCGAGGCCGTGGACGTCGACTGAGGCCGGAATCCAGCACGCGCCTGCTCGGCGATTTCGCCCTGTCCCTCGCGGCCAGGGCGGGCCCGAGCAGGTCAGGCCCACGGGCGGGCCGTTTTCGGGACCTCCAATGGATGAATTCGGTCGCCGATCGACATGGACTCGAGTATCAAGTCCATGAAAGCCCGCAGCGCCGGCGATTGCCATTTGTCCTTCTGCCATATCATCGTCATGTCGGCGCTCATCGTACCGCCGGACAGGGAGAGCTCCGCCAATTGTCCGCTGGCGAGTTCTTTCTCTACGCAGACTCGAGTCAATAAGGCCACGCCAGTCCCTGCCATCAGATTGCGCTTGATCGCCTCAAGGCTGCCCATTCGGAAAACGCTTTGCAGCCGAACCGTCGCCTCCATCATTTTCCGGTCCAGGATCTTGAAATAGTCGCAATCGCTCGTCGGCGCGAACACGGGTTCCAGCTTCAAATCCTCCGCTTTGATCTCAGTTTTTCCCGCCAGTCGATGTTCCGGACCGCAGACCAAGGCCAAAGGAAGCGGCTGCAAGACCTTCATTTCCAAATCCGAGGCAAGGAAGGAATCGGTTATCAAGAAGGCCAGGTTCATGACACCGGAGCGGAGTTCCTCCGCCAGGCCAAAATACGAACAGCTGTGGCAGGAAAGGTCGACGAGAGGGAAAGTCCGGTTGAATTCGCGCAAGACCGAGGGCAGGAAATGGGTGCATATCGTTTCCGGAATACGAATGGCCAGAGAGCCTTGGATCATGTCATTGCCTTTGATCTTTGTCCGCAATTCTGTCTCAAGATCCATCATGTTTCGGGCATAATTCAAGAGGATTTCTCCTGCCGACGTCAGGGATATTCGCCGACTAGTACGGTTGAACAATCGAACATCCAGATCGTTTTCCAAGGCCCGGATCTGGTCCGAAACGGTGGATTGCGCCAAATCCAAGACATCCGCGGCCTTGTTGAAACTTTCCAAAGAAGCAATCACCAAAAAGGTATGCAACTGCCTGAATTCCATAGTCGGCCTGCCTTTTGTCTCCATATTGATCGGAATATCCGAATATTAGATTCGAATATCCGCCGTTGATTCGTCAATACCGATCATATAATGTATCGACAGGTTCAATACAGGGCCAGGGCAAGAATCTCGAATGGAGAATCATGTGACGGAGGTCGGGCATGAAGATCATGATATCGAAGGATATTTTCCTAAGGACAAGTAAGAGTACTTCGTCCCTGCGGGATATCTGGTTCATTCATGGCTTCGGAGGATCCGGGCAAATTTTCAACGAGGCCTTTTCTTCTCCGCTGACGAAGAACCATGATCTGTATGTTCCGGATCTTCCGGGCTTCGGCGCGACGCCTCCAATGCCCGGACTCGAGGGGATCCAGGGCCTAACCGCCCTGCTCGGGGATTTGATCCGTGACGTATCCGGCGATCGGCCGATCGTCGTCGTCGCACATTCTCTGGGAGGCGTAATCGGGACATGGCTGTGCGAAAGGTTCGTCGACAAGGTCGTCACGTACATCAATGTCGAGGGCAACCTGACCGAAGCGGACGCTTATTTCTGCGGGTTGGCCAATGATTTCGATTCCGCCTCGGAGTTTCAGCGTGCGTATGATAAAAAGGTCTTCGCCATGCTCGGAGATTCAGAGGCGGTAATAAATAGACATTATGCGAGCATTCGCTTCGCCGATCCACGAGCGATGCTGATGCTCGGGAAATCAGGTGCTGCGGCCACCGGCGAAGCGAAATCGGGCGAAGAATTCGCTACCTTGAACTGTAAAAAGCGTTATTACTGGTCGGAGAAATCCACGTCGAGACAGACTAAGGCATTCATCGGGAAAAGGAATTTGCCTAATGAGCGTTTCGACGATTGCGGCCATTGGCCAATGATCGAAATAGCCGAGGAATTCTACCAGGCGATCTTGAATGACCTTTAAGGAGGAACGCATGTTCGACGAGATCGAGGACATCCGGAGCGCTAGAAAGAAGTACAACGGCCTCATGTTCCGGAGCGGGGTCGCGACCTTCAAGGGGTTCGAGGACCTGGAGGCCGCGGCCCTCGCGGATGGCGCCCTTCCGCGGAAGTACAAGGAGCTGTTAGCCCTGGGCATCAGCGTCTGCGAGAAGTGCTACGGCTGTATCGAGTACCACGTCGGCGCCGCCCTGGAGCACGGCGCGACCCGCGAGGAGATCGTCGAGGCGACCGCGGTCGCCGTCTGCCTAGGAGGGGGCCCCACAGAGTGGCCCGCGCGATTCGTGTTCAAGGTCATGGAGGATCTGAAGGCGGGCGAAGGGCGATAACGGGCTCGCGCCGACGCGAATAGTCCGTCCTGATACGGACATGCCGTCAAGATTTCCGCCACGCTCCGAAGCTCGTCCGGAACCGAGCTTGCGATGGCCGGGCCCCGAGGATATCATGTCGAGGGGGAGGGCGAGGGATTGATCGAGCTCTGGCTGCAACGGGCGGGAGCCGCATGGTTCGGCGTGGCGGGCAAGCTCATGGCCACCAATATCCTCTACCCCATCGTTCCCTGTCACCGTGTGGTCGGCGCGGACTTCTCGCTCGTGGGCTACGGCGGCCGGGCCAGCGGGGAGGCCCTGGGCGCCAAGCTCGAACGGCTTCGGGCGGAGGCCCGGGGATACCGGGAAGAGCTGGGCATCCCTGTGGGCAAAGGCCTGCGCGTCTTTCCCTCGGAACGGGTCATCGAGAAGGCCGAGCGGGAGGCGGCGGAAGAGGGGCGGCGGCTGTCGAGCCCGGCGACCCGGATCGCTGAGAAGTATTTGGCAGGGAGCTCCCCCACTATCTCATTCCCCCTATCGGCCCGCCGGGTAAAGCGAAAGCACCAACGATCTCTATCGCCTGCATGAGGCCATCGTAGCGACCGGAATCAAAGGCGACCGATTCGATGCCTGAACCGCTCGATTTGTTCGCCTTGTAGACGCGGAGGGCCTCGTCGTTCGCGGCTTCAAGATCGCGAAGCAGGGTTTCACGGTCGATTTTCACGTCGGCTTCCTCCCGCCATTTCCTACTCGAAGCTTCTTTCATTGCGTCATGAAATATGCTCAGAGAAGGGGGATGTCTGAAAACAGATTGAAACCTTCTGCCGTTATCCTGTGGGTATTCAATCCCACCCGAAAAAGCCTGGCAAGCAATCGGAAGCGAGTCTTGCATGCTCTTGGGGTGACTCTTGGGTGTGAAGCGTAGACAGCGAGTTTAGAAGCCGTGCTATTGAACCCCGAAATACTCTATTTGTGGGAGCTTTCGTTGTTGAAAGGGCGGGAGCAATACCGAACCATCGAAGTGCCTGATGGCTTGGTCCTGCCGGGGTCTGAGAACGGGGCAAATAAACGCAAGGATAACCTGGGAACGTGAGAGATCTTGCCGTGTCTGAATCCAAGTAAGCCGCGCCGGCGTGCGGGATACAAAAGAACCAGTCCCTGGGAGGCAGCATGGCGGACCAGGGAGCCTTAACCGGGATACCGGCGGAAGGGACCACGAACACACATGCAGAGAAATAGTACCCGAAACGCGAAGGATAACGAAGCCGACGGGGAAGCATGGCAAGAAGTCGTAGTGACTCGTAGTACCGATGAATCGGGGGAACCTGGCCGAAGGGACCCCGTGGAGGGAAGGGGTCATCGGAGCAAAGGACTGACAGAGGGCAACACAATGGGTACGCAGAGACCAGGGAATCCGCGTGAAAACGCGGACGATGTGTCAACGAGACTGTGTCGGATAGCGGAAATCGCCAAGAGACTACCGAACGAGCGACTGTCGGCGCTAGCGCATCATATCGATGGGTATTGGTTGCAGGCAGCTTTCGACCGAACCAGGAAAGATGGAGGCACGGGTATTGACGGGCAAACAGCCGCGAGGCGACATCTATTCTCCCCTGAAACACTTCAGCTTTGGTTGCGTCAGGATATTCAATCCGGGCCACGAACGTACGCTTGGCAAGATCAATACCGACATAGCGAATACCGGCCTCTTCCATTCTCATCCCCTCCTAGAGAAAAATGGAACCAGCGAGTCTTGAAGTTGAGCGCTTCAATACGACGGACTCCTATTCGTGTTAGACCGACATAGCGGCCCGCTACATTCTGCTGTTCAATGGCCGGCTTAAAGCAATCTCACGACCGAGGTCATAGCCTCACGCTGACCCGAGCTTTGCCACCGGCTCCCTGGTCCCGTCAGACCAAGGATACTCCGTCGCGTTCAAAATCGTACGCTAAAAGAAATCCCCACCGCAAAGCGGGTCCGCCAGGTTCTCACCAAATAGCCGCTTTAAGCTGACGAGCTGCATTATATAACTGTTCGATGCTTACCACATACCGTCTTTCATCTAAGGCAATAAACTCGTATGCGCTTTCAGCATTTGGGAAATGGCAGACATGAATACAGAAGGCAGTACGTACATTCTCCAAAACTCCATTTTGCTTGGTAATTACCAGCGTACCGACTGAGCTTTCTGGATCTACCGATTGAACTCCGGTTGGCGAAACACGAATCCTTACCAATTCATTTCTGACTGGATCTACTGACTCGCTAATAGCGGTCTGCTCAAGTAGCAGGGGGACCATATGCGCAACTAAGGCACAACAGCTAAAAAGGCATACTTGTCCAACCTGAATACGATGCCGTGTCGGTACCAGTGAAATGCCAAAAAGCTCTACGGCATTCCCTTGCGTGTCTCTTTCTACGTGGCCTTTCAACAATTCGTGTTCGATAACAGGAATTGATTTGCCAGTAATGAGAGCGAGCGAGTTCAGTGAAATGGGTTTCCCACATGCAAGCAAAGGGAATAATTGCTGTAGGAAGGGCTTATCACATTCTCGCCAGCGAACAGCGATATGTTCTTTTGTTTCCTGGAACAAGATTATTGAAATGACTTTCCCCCTCCATTCGTGTCACTCGGTCACGGACATCGTAGTAACCTCAAGCCATATCCGGCGCCAATAGCCAGCTAGGAACTTTTTGTTCATGCCAACCGCTAAAATTGGAGGAGCAAATTCGGAGCAAAATATTGCCAAACATAGAATTGCTGATTCCTATGGGACTTTTGTGTCGTTTGGTTAAACGCACCCGATATAGCGCGGCCAACCGCAGCTGGCGAGGTTTTCGAGATGGCGATCGAGTCAGAATGCATTGACGAAAGGCGTTCAGCTGGTAGAATAATAGCCAATGGAGCGGATTGCCTTATGGGGAACCATGTCCTGGATCCGAATTGGAAAATCCGGATTAAGAATCGTATGGCAATGTTAAAGTTGCGGGATGCGAGAGCAGCGCTGTCCCCGAACCATATATTTGTGTTGGCATACTCCGCGGTCTGCCATTTTATCCTTGCCCTGGCCATCATCGATTCTTCAAAGACCAATGACCCGGATGCCTCTCAGCAGCTGATCATCCTGACGATCTCCTCGTTTATATTATCCTTGATCTCGAGCCTCGCCCGTTCCAGAACGACGATCGTCTATTCTCACGTATTCCGCATGGCGTCGATTATCCTCGCCGTCGCATTATTAAAGGGAAGTCGCGTCGATATGGAGATATTGTTCCTCCTGACGCTGATAATCGAAATAGTGAACAAGCCGCTGCGACTCTTTGAAGGCAGCGTCCTGGCATTAGTGCTATCGTTCGTGTCGGTCTTCGACTTTGTCCTGCTCATCCCCAACGGCGCGCTCGGCGCAGTCATCCACCTGGCCTTTATTGCCGCGATCGCGCTCCCCTTGCCGATCTTGACGGTCTTGCTGACCAGGATCAGCGGCCGTCTCACCGATGACCGAAACCAGATGGACAGGCTGCAGGACGCGATCATCAATCTCTCCAACAAGAACATTGCTTTCCAGGACTATGTGGAGGTGAGCAAGTCCAGGTCCGCCGAAGAGGAGCGAAATCGCATAACTCGCGAATTGCACGACTTGGTCGGCCACTCATTGACCAATATCATCATGCTGATGAACGCCACGCGGATCATACTGCCCGAGGTTCCCGGACGGCTGGGGGAGGCGTCCGAGATGGTCGAGCAGGCGCGGGATCAGGCCGATTCGGCGCTGCAGGAGTGCCGAAAGATTCTTTATCAGTTGCGCGCGACGAAGCAGGAAGGGCCGACCGGGCTTCAGGCGGTGGCGATCCTCGCGAAATCCTTCTCGGAGACGACGCATGTCGACGTGACCCTGTCTTTCGGCAACATCTCGACAAGCTGCGGCGAGTGGATAGACAATGTGATCTACCGGATAGTCCAGGAAGGGCTGACCAACGCCATTAAACACGGCAAGGCCAGCAAGATAACCGTCAGCCTTTGGATCGACGAGAAAAGCGTCATTGTCTCCGTGAGGGACAACGGCATCGGAGCGGGGGAGATCGTGGAGGGCCTCGGGCTGAAAGGGATGCGTGAAAGAATAGCGAAATTCAGCGGCAGTCTGGATATCCAAGGAAAGATCGATTCCGGTTTCCTCCTTGTCGCGCGCATCCCGCTCGAAGCGACCGCGAAGATGGAAGGGGACGTCAATGAGCCATATTGACATTATGATCGTCGACGACCAAAAGCTTTTCGCGTCCAGTCTGAAGGTCGTCCTCGAGAATCTGCAAAAGAAGGAGTTGTCCGTCATAGGCATCGCTCACGACGGCAATGAGTGTCTTGCCCAACTTGAGATAAGGAGACCGGATATCGTCCTGATGGACGTCCGGATGCCCGGGCTCGACGGAGTCGACGCCACCAAGATAGTCCACGGCAAGTACCCGAATATCAAAATAATGATGCTGAGCACTTTCGGCGACGACACCTACGTCCATCGCGCGCTTCTCAACGGCGCGACCGGCTATATTCTCAAGAACATCGAGCCGGAAGAATTGATAACCTGCATCAGGGCGATATTCAACGGCACCATGATGGTCTCGTCCTCGGTCGGATATCGAGTCCTGGGCGAGGAGTCGGAATCCGAGGGAAGCACGGAAAATGATATTCAGCAAACGAAAGTCAGCTACTTGAGATCGCGATTCAAACAGCTGACGAGACGAGAGGCCGAAGTGCTCTACCTCCTCTTGCAAGGATTCGACAATACGCAGATATCCCAGAGACTCTGTATCGCCGAGCAGACCGTCAGGAATTACGCAAGCGCAATCTATTCGATTATCGGCGTCGACGGCAGGCTGCACGCCCTGCAGCTGCTTGGGCTCAACGACCAGTATTTTGGTACTAATCAGAGCTAAAAAAAAGTGATTTGCGTACTATTGCCAGCTCAATGATCCCGTTTTAACATCGCATATCCTCAGTGCAAAGGAGTCCCTGTAGAGCTCATACGGAGAGAAACCACGAGAGCATTCGTCTTCAAAGGCTACGTAGTAGCCTGAATCAATCGACAGGAGGAAGTTATGAAAAGAGTCTTTGTCTTAGGGGCTCTGCTGACGTTTCTACTGGCGGGCGGCCAAGTCTTCGCGGACGTCACGATCAACATCGCGCTGGCCAACAACCCCATCTCCCAGGCCCTGTCCAAGTTGGCGGCGGACAATTACAAGGCCGCGGGAGTGACGGTCAACATCGCCGTTCTCCCCGAAAACGACCTCCGGCAGAAGCTCACGACCGAGGCCTCCACGGGCGGTACGACCTACGACATGTTCTTCATCGGCCCCTACGAGGCGAGCAATTGGGCGAAGAACGGCTGGCTCGAGGACCTCGAGCCCTACTTCAAGGCCCTTCCCGCCAAGACCCTGGCCTGGTACGACCGCGCGGACCTCATCCAGGGCATGGTCGGCTCCGTCTCCCTCAAGGGCGACGCCTACGCGATCCCCTTCTACGGTGAGAGCTCTTTCATCATGTACAACAAGGAGCTCTTCGCCGCCAAGGGCCTGAAGATGCCCGATCAGCCGACCTGGGACCAGATCTACGCCCTCGCCAAGAAGATCAACGACCCGGCGAAGGGAATCGTCGGCATGACGATGCGCGGGGCCCCCGGCTGGGGCATGAGCGGAGCGCCCTTCGTCACCATCGTCAACGCCTTCGGCGGCCGCTTCTACGACATGAACTGGAAAGCGACGGTCGACACGCCCGAGCAAAGGGCCGCCTGGAAGATGTACAAGAACATCCTCCGCGACGCTGGCCAGAAGGACATTCTCTCCTATACCTACAACGAGTGCATCGCCCTCATGCAGTCGGGCAAGTGCGGCATCTACTACGACGCGACCTCCATCGCCCCGCCCCTCGAATCGGCGGGCTCTATGGTCAAGGGCAAGGTCGGCTACGCCATGCCTCCCCACGAGAAGATGACTACCAATACGGCCTGGCTGTGGAACTGGTCCATGGGCATCAATCCCAAGAGCTCCGACGACAAGAAGAAGGCGGTTTTCGACTTCATGCTGTGGGCTACCTCGAAGGATTTCATCAAGATGACGGTCGACACCGATCCCACCGGCTCGAGCACGCCGCCCGCTTCCCGCTCCTCCACCTACAAGCTCGCCGCGTACAAGAACGCTCCCTACGCGGCCATGACGCTCAAGACCCTCCAGTCCACCGATTTCACCCATCCGACCCTGCAGCCGGTTCCCTACACCGGACTGCAGTACATCGCGATCCCCGAGTTCGCCGACATGGGCACGCAGATGACCCAATGGCTCGCGGATTACGTGGTCGACAAGATCACCCTTGACGAGGCGATCACCAAGACCAATGACCTATTCAACCAGGTCGCGAAGGACGACGGTTACCAGAAGTAAAGTACCGTTCCAGCAATGACGGCTCGGTCCGGCGGTCGGCGACGGCCGCCGGACCGTAATCATCAGCCGGGGGAGCAATCCGTGACAGCACATGGAATGAGAAAGAAATCGGACATACCTTTCGCGCTTCCGGCCATCATCGTGGTCGCGTTGATGACTCAGGTCCCTTTCCTGCTCACGATCGTCTACTCGACCCTCAGGTGGAACCTTGCCCGCCCCGACCTGCCGGTCAGGTTCGTCGGCCTGGATAATTACCTGTTCTTCCTTCGAGTCCCGCATTTTCCCGCCATTCCCGAGTTCTACGGCATAGTGTGGCAGACGATCGTCATCACGGTCCTCTCGCTCGTCCTGTGCACGGTTACCGGTTTCCTCGTCTCCATCCTCCTCGACAACAAGGTCCCGGGCGTGAATTTCGCGCGGACCTTGATGCTCGGGCCCCTTCTTCGTCATGTCCACGGCCAGCGGCGTCATCTGGAAGACGACGGTCTTCAACACGACCTTCGGATGGTACGGAGTGATAGTCAAGGCCTTCGGCATGACTCCGGTCGACCTTGTCAGCTATCATCCGCTCTTCGTCATCATCTTCCTGTTCTGGTGGCAGTGGATGCCTTTCTTCGTCCTGGTCATCCTCGCCGGCCTGCAGGGCATCCCCCTCGAGCTTTCGGATAGCATGCGTGTCGACGGGGTCAATTGGCTGCAGTCGACCTTCCTGGTAAAGCTGCCGCTGATCATGAATCACATGCGCGTCGCCGTGATGCTCGGCCTGGTCTTCATCGTCAAGGAGTTCGGGCTCATCCTCGTGACGACGGCCGGCGGGCCGGGCACGCGCTCCTACACCTTGCCGTACGCCGTATACATGCAGGTGTTCAGCGCCTCCAATGTCGGCAGGGCGGGCTCCTTGGCGACCATCACGGTCCTCCTCGTGCTGATTACCGTCAACGTCCTGTACCGATCGCTCAAGAAGCGCAGCGAGGCCGTCGTCTGACGGAGGAGAGCAGCATGGTAAAAGCGCCTACGGCCCAAGTGCTACATAACCGAGCGATGATAAAGAGGAGGATAAAGACGATCGTCCTCTCGACGGTCATTTTCGCCGTCGCCATCCTCTACGTCTTCCCCATCCTGTACATGTTCCTCTCCGGCTTCAAGACCGAGTACCAAGCCGTCAACCCGGGACTCTTCTTCAGCCCGACCCTGGAGACCTACAAGAAGGTGCTCAGCGACGCCAGCATGTGGCGATATATCCGGAACTCCCTCTTCCAGGTCGTGAGCGCCACGGCGATCTCGCTGGCCCTGGGAGTGCCCGCCGCCTTCGTCCTGGTCTTCGGGAAGTTCCGGAAGCGAAGCGCTAACGGCAGCATGC
Source organism: uncultured Spirochaetota bacterium (assembly GCA_963778775.1). Lineage (GTDB taxonomy): Bacteria > Spirochaetota > Spirochaetia > Treponematales > Rectinemataceae > UBA1306. The sequence goes on from CAVZVX010000151.1 coordinate 18,499, forward strand.
ACGCCTGGTTCATCACGACGATACTTCTCCCTCCCGTCGCCGTGCTGGTTCCCCTCTATACCTGGTACCAGAAATTCGGCCTCGACAAGACGCCGGCGGGCTTGCTCATCGCCTACGTCGGCTTCAATATCCCGATCGTCGTGTGGATGGTGCACTCCTTCTTCTCCGACGTGCCCCCGGAGATCATCGAGGCCTCCGAGATCGACGGCTGCACTCGGGTCCAGCAGCTGCTCAAGATCGCCGTGCCCCTCGTGAGGACGGGCATAATCGCGGCCGGCCTCCTGGTGGCGGTGTTCGTGTGGAACGAGTTCTTCCTGGCCTTCAACCTCACGGGAATCGACCACGCGACCTTGCCGGTCTACATGTCGAGATTCAGGGAGCAGCAAGGCATGTTCATCGCGCAGCTGTCCGCGTCCTCTACGATAGCCATCCTGCCGGCCATCGTGCTCGGCTGGATGACTCAGAAATCGCTGGTCCGGGGCCTTACGGCCGGAGCGGTAAAAGGTTGACCCAGGAGAGTCTCATGAAAGCGTCCTTCATCGAAAGCCCGGGACAGATCGTCCTAAAGGACGTCCCCGTCCCAGTCGCCAAGGAGAGCGAGGTCCTCATCGAGGTCAAGGCGAGCGGGATCTGCGGCACCGACATCCATATCTTCCACGGCGAGTACCTCGGCTCCTATCCCGTCATCCCGGGCCACGAGTTCTCCGGCATCGTGAAGGGGATCGGCGCGAAGGTGACGCGCTTCAAGGTCGGGGACCGCGTCGCGGTCGAGCCCAACATAGCCTGCGACAATTGTTCGGCCTGTCTCTCGAACAGGCAGAACTTCTGCGCCAACTGGAGCGGCATCGGGGTCACCCGGCCCGGAGGCATGGCCGAATACGTCGCCGTGCCCGAGAAGGCCGCCTTCGATATCGGTGCCCTTCCCTTCGCCCGGGGAGCCTTCGTCGAGCCCCTGTCCTGCGTGCTCCACGGCGTGCAGCGGGTACCCTTCGCCCTCGCCGACCGCGTGCTGATCCTGGGCGCCGGGCCCATCGGAACTCTGCTTCTCGAGGCGATCCTGCTCGAAGGGGCGAGCGCGATCGACATCGTGGACAAGAACGAGGCTCGGCTGGCCCTCGCGAGGAAGTCGGGGGCGGCCTCGGCCTTCTCCTCCTTCGACTCCTTCGCCGCGGAAGGCTACGACGTCGTGGTCGACGCGACGGGAGTGCCGGCGGTCATGGAAAGGACGCTGGCCTTCGCGCGCAAGGGAGGCAGCGTCCTGCTCTTCGGCGTGCCTCCGAGCAATAGCAGGATATCCCTCGACGCCTTCTCCGTCTTCCAGAAGGGGCTGACCATACTCTCGTCCTACACTTCGGTACGCAACTCGATCCAGGCCGTGCGCCTGCTCGAGACCGGCAAGATCGACGTGTCCTCCCTGGTCTCGCACGAGCTGCCCTTGAAGGACTTCCGGCGCGGGATCGAGCTGATGGAAGAGGGCAAGGAAGGCGCGCTCAAGATTCTGATGCGGCCCGACCTGTAGGGTCAGAGCTTACGGCAAGGAGCTTCGGATGAGACAGGCGATAATGACCTCGCCCGGCAAGATCGAGCTGCGGTCCGTCGCGGACGCGAAGGCGGGCCCCGGGCAAGTCCTCATGAGGATCAGGCGGATCGGGATATGCGGAAGCGACGTTCACGTGAACCACGGCAAGCATCCCTTCGTCGACTACCCCGTCGTACAGGGGCACGAGTTCTCGGCCGTCGTGGAGGCGGTCGGCGCGGGCGTAGCCGGGATCGAGCCGGGGATGAAGGTCACCGCGACCCCCCAGGTCGTCTGCGGGACCTGCCGGCCCTGCAGGAAGGGCCGCTACAACGTCTGCGAGAATCTCATCGTGCGCGGCTTCAAGGCGCCGGGCGTGGCCCAGGATTTCCAGGTGACGGAAGCCGACAAGATCGTCGTCCTTCCCGACTCCTTCACGCCGGAACAGGGCGCGAGCGTCGAGCCCGTCGCGGTCGCCGCCCACGCCAGCGCCCGCGGAGGAGACCTCGAAGGCCGCAATGTCGTCGTCCTCGGGGCCGGTCCCATCGGCAACCTGGTCGCACAGGCCTGCAGGCGCCGCGGGGCGAGGAAGGTTCTCGTCACCGACCTGAGCGATTTCCGGCTCGACGTCGCCCGGGCGGTGGGCATCGACGCGATATCCAACGCGGGGACCGAGACCCTCGCCGAGGCCTCGTCGAGGGCCTTCGGCGGCGAGGGATTCGACCTCGCCTACGAGGCCGTCGGCAGCGAGGCCGCCATGGGCCAGGCCATAAGCGCCATCGACAAAGGCGGGACTATCGTCGTGGTGGGGGTCTTCGGGAGCAAACCGGCCATCGACATGGCGCGAGTCGGCGAGCACGAGCTCCTCATGATCGGGTCCATGATGTACTGGCGGGGCGACTACGAGACGGCGGTCGAGTGGATCGCCGACGGGTCGGTGAAGACCGAGCCTCTGTACTCTCGGCACTTCCCGCTGGAGAACTACGCGGATGCCTATCGCTACATCGACGAGCAGGGCGACAAGGCCATGAAGATCTTCGTCGACTTGTAGAGCATTGAGGAGGATTGGATGAAGGGCGCGATTCTTCCAGGAAACAGCACGGTCGAGCTCAAGGAGTACCCGGTACCGGAGCCCGGCTTCGGGCAGGTCCTCGTCCGCATGAAGTCCTCGACCATCTGCGGGAGCGACATCAGGGCCATCTACCGCGAGCATCTCGGCAAGGGTCCCGAGGGATACCAGGGAGTGATCGCCGGGCACGAGCCCTGTGGGCGGATCGAGCGTTGCGGCCCGGGCATGAGGCGCTTCGCAGAGGGCGACCGGGTCATCGTCTACCATATCTCGGGCTGCGGCCTATGCTACGACTGCCGCCGGGGCTTCATGATCAGCTGCACGAGCCCCCTGCGGGCCGCCTATGGCTGGCAGCGCGACGGCGGCATGGCGGAATACCTCCTCGCCGACGAGAAGGACCTGGTTCCCCTGCCCGACTCCCTCACCTTTACGGACGGGGCTCAGGTCGCCTGCGGCTTCGGCACTTGCTACGAGGCCCTCGAGAAGATCGGCGTCTCGGGCAACGACGCGGTTCTCGTCACGGGGCTGGGAACCGTGGGGCTGGCGACGCTGATGCTCGCGAAGGCCCTCGGCGCGCGGATCCTCATCGGCGTCGACGTCGTGCCGGAGCGGGTCGAGATAGCGAAGAGAATGGGCCTGGTCGACCACGCCCTTCCCTTCGACGAGGGGGCCCTTTCCCGCGTGAGGGAACTGACCGGCGGCAGGGGCTGCGAGCGGGCAATAGACTGCTCCGGCAACGGGGACGCGCGCCGTCTCGCGATACAGGCGACCAGGAAATGGGGAAAGGTAGCCTTTGTAGGCGAAGGCGGCAGCGTCAAATTCGACCCGAGCCCCGATATGCTCCACGAGCAGAAGACCTTGTACGGCTCGTGGGTGACGAGCATCTGGCTGATGGAGGACCTGGTCGAGAGGCTCGTGGAGTGGAAGCTGCATCCGGAGGACCTCGTTACGGATCGCTTCCCGCTCGAAAGGGCGGACGAGGCCTACCGCCTGATGGCCGCGGGCCGCCGCGGCAAGGTCGCCGTCGTCTTCGACGAAGAATCGCGATAGGAGGACATGATGGATCAAGTAACCAAGGCCGCGCCCATCCTGGATAGGTTCCGCCTGAACGGCAAGGTCGCCCTCGTGACGGGAGCGGGGCAGGGCATCGGCCGGGCCTACGCGCACGCCCTGGGCGAGGCGGGCGCCGCGGTGGCTTTGGTGGACATAGCCGCCGATACCATCGGCCAGGTGGCGGAGGAGCTCAAGTCGAAAGGCGTGGATGCCCTCGCCATCCGCACGGACGCGACCGATCGCGCCGACATCGGCCGCATGATCGATACGATCGTGAAAAAGTGGGGCAAGCTCACGATCGGCGTCAACAATGCGGGAATGGGCCAGTGGGTCGACGCGGAGGACATCACCGACGAGATCTGGCGCAAGATCATGAAGCTCAACCTCGACGCCGTCCTGTACTGTTCCCAGGCCGAGGCCGCGGCGATGAAGCGGAATTCGTACGGGAAAATCGTCAACACGGCATCCATGTCCGGCCATATCGTCAATACGCCGCAGAATCAGGTTCCGTACAACGTGTCCAAGGCGGGGGTCCTCCACCTGACCAGAAGCCTGGCCGCCGAGTGGGCGCAGTACGGCATCAGGGTCAATTCCATCAGCCCCGGCTACACCAAGACCTCCCTCGTCGACAACCTGATCGCGACCCCGGAAGGCAAGAAAATGGCCGACGCCTGGATCCCGATGATCCCGATGCGCCGCATGGCCGAGGTCACCGACATCCAGGGCGCGGTGGTATACCTGGCCAGCGAGGCTTCGGATTACATGACGGGCTCCGATATGATAATCGACGGCGGGTACTGTGTCTGGTAGCGGCGCAGGCGGGGCCTCGTCCCCCGCCTCTGCGCGAATCCCGGGATTAAGGCGGAAGCGATGAAGTACGGTATTTTCTACGCGTATTGGGAAAGGGAATGGGCGGCGGACTACAGATACTACATCGAGAAGGTCGCGAGGCTCGGCTTCGACATCCTCGAGATAGCTGCTACGCCCATCGCCGGCTACAGCGAGAGGGAGATGGCCGACCTGAAGGCCTGCGCCGCCGACCACGGCATCATCCTCACCGCGGGCCACGGCCCGACGGCCGAGCAGAACCTGGCCTCGCCCGATCCGCGGGTCTCCGCGGCAGCCAGGGCCTTCTTCACGGACCTGCTCAGGCGGCTGGGCAAGATGGACATCCATCTGATCGGAGGGGCGCTGTATTCCTATTGGCCGGTCGACTACTCGAAGCCGATAGACAAGCCGGGCGACTGGGCGAGAAGCGTCGCGGGGGTCCGGGAGGTGGCCAAGGTCGCCGAGGACTGCGGCGTGGACTATTGCCTGGAAGTGCTCAACCGCTTCGAGAACCACATGCTCAATACGGCCGAGGAGGCGGTTTCCTTCGTCGAAGAGGTTGGCAGCCCGAGCGTGAAGGTCATGCTCGACACCTTCCATATGAATATCGAGGAGGACAGCATAGGGGGCGCGATCCGGAAAGCCGGAGCCCGTCTGGGACACCTGCATACCGGGGAATGCAACCGGAAGGTTCCCGGTAAGGGCCGAATACCCTGGGCCGAGGTCGGCGGCGCCCTGCGCGATATAGGCTACCAGGGGAGCGTAGTCATGGAGCCCTTCGTCACGATGGGCGGCAAAGTCGGGTCCGACATCAAGATATGGCACGACGTCAGCCTCGGCGCGGACGAAAGCAAGCTGGACAGCGACGCGCGGGACGCCCTCGTGTTCTCCCGCTACATGCTGGGAGCCTGAGTCCCGGGGCCGGCGGCGATCGAAGGGCGCGATCGACATGCGCATCGTACTATCCGTAGATATCGGGACCAGCAAGGTCGCCGCGGTCGCCTTCGATTGTCTGGCCGGCAAATCCATCGCCGCGGCCTCGCGGCCCAACGCGACCGATGTCATGGGCTTGCCTCCGGGACTGCACGAACAGGACCCGCGAGCCGTCTACGAGCTCTGCCTCGAGCTGCTCGGAGGGCTACTGGGCTACGGGAAGTTCGCCCCAGCCGAGGTAGCCGCCATCGCCTTCTCGGGTCAGATGCACGGGGTCCTCCTCGCCTCTCGGGACCTGGAGCCCCTGACCAAGCTGATGACCTGGCGCGATCGCAGGGCTTCAGGGCTGGTCTCGTCCATCGATCGCGCGACCTGGCCGGTCGGGCGTACGGGATGCTATCTCCATCCCGGCTACGGCGGCGCCACCTTGGCGGCATTGGCGATGGAAGGCCTGATCCCGACCGGGACCGTCGCCCTCGACATGGCCGACTTCGTCGCCGCGAAGCTCACCGGCATTGCCGCCGCCGATCCGACCATGGCCGCCTCATGGGGCATCATGGACCTCCGACGCGGAGAGTGGGACGAGGAGCTTCTTTCTCGCCTGCGGATTCCGAGGGAGGCCCTCCCGCCGATCGTGACCGGCTCGAGGCCGCTCGGCCGCTTGGTCGTCGATCTGGGCTTGCCTCTCGGTGTGCCGGTCTATCCGCCCGTCGGCGACAATCAGGCGAGCTATATCGGGGCCGCCGGGCTGGAGGGCCGATTGCTTCTGCTCAACCTGGGCACCGGCGGCCAGATCTCCATCCCCTCGGCCGTATTCGAGTTCAGGCACGAGTTCGAAACTCGACCCCTGCCCACGGGCGGCTATCTCATGGTCGGGGCTAGCCTCTGCGGCGGCGGGGCCTACGCCATCCTCAAGGAATTCTTTCGTGCGACCCTGCGCGAATTCGCCGGAATGGAATTCGCCGACGCGGACCTGTACAGGGTCATGAATCGACTATCGGCCTCCGGTGCGAAAGCCCTGCCGGTCGACACCCGCTTCGCGGGAACACGCGCGGACCCGAGGATACGCGGAGGCATCGGCGACATCGGCATCGACGACCTCAATCCCGCATCCCTGACCCGCGGCGTCGCGCTGGGTATGGTGAGGGAGCTCACGAAGCTGGTGACGCCCGAAATGCGAGGGAAATTCGACCGCGTCCTGGCCAGCGGCAACGCGGTCAGTGAGAATCCTCTCCTTCGACGATTCATATCGGAGGAACTCGCCATGCCCTGCGAGCCCGCCGCTAACGGCGAAGAGGCGGCGACGGGCGCAGCCCTGCTCGCGGCAAGGGCGATGAGGCCGGCGTAAGAACGTGACAATTGACTTTTACCGAGTGAACTGTCCACCGTTGCATATTTCAGGCAAAAAAGGAGGATTCGATGACAGGCAAGATCGGTAAAGCTGATTTTACCCTAACGATCAGAATGAAAATCGAGATAATATTTTTAGTATTTGTTCTTGTTTTGAGTACGATCAATATCGGTTCGTTTTCAGCGGCAAGGTCATCGATCGGGAAATTCGACAATATGATCGAAACGATGTTGATCATAAATTCGATAAATAATACGTCTATAGGTATCACCGGACTATTAAAAGATTATCAAACATCGAAGAAGGGTGATGTTGAGCAAAAAATCAACGATAGTATCAAGGTGATTGTCGATGATATGCGGTATCTTCAAAAGGCGGTGAACGGCAAGGCTCTCCTGGAAACGCTTCAGAGGGTGGTGGGTAATTTTCAAGAATCGGTCGCAACGGATATCGAAGTCATCAAGGCAAGCAATTCGGGAGAAATTATCGACAATCAGCCGAAAATGGAAACGTTGAATGGACTGGTTAACAGGCATGCGACAATGCTGCTGCTGAATGAATTGAATTACTCCAATTCGCTAAAAAGGGGACTTGAAAAAAGCACTAACTCATTAGGCCTTATAATAGTTCTATGTCTAGTGAGCATAGGCTTGATTGGCCTTTGTGCGGCATACGTTTTTTCCGGAAGAATAGTAAAGCCGATAATGGAAGTCTCGAAAATGCTTCTGACGATTTCTAAAGGCGAAGGCGACCTTACGCAAAATTTGAAAATAAGGGAAATGGATGAAATCGGATATCTTTCATCGCATTTCAATGATTTCATTGCCGCATTATCCTTGATGATACGACAAATAAAGAAAGTTTCGGATAAGACGAAGGGGATAGGATCGAATCTTTCGTTGTCCGCCGAACATTTGACCGATTCCTTAGGGGAAATAAAAATTACTATTGAGAAGATAGGGGAAAAGATTGCTTTTTTGGATAATGAAATATTGAAATCGACGGATCTGTCTTCGAGCGCCAGAAGGCTCGTCTCGGATCTCGTTGACCTGATGAATACGCAGGCGTCGGCAATCGACCAGTCGTCGGCGTCGATAGAACAGATGATGTCGGCGATCAGGAATCTGGCAAAGAACTCGGAGATAAAATACGAGATGTCCCAAAAACTGCAAACGACGGCGGAACGCGGCGATAAAATGATGGAAGATATGTTCGATTTGATAAAAAAAATATCCGACTCCGCCACGATCATCGATGATTTGTTAAAAGTAATTAATAACACCGCTTCTCAGACGAACCTTTTGGCCATGAATGCCGCTATCGAAGCGGCCCACGCGGGAGAATACGGAAAGGGATTTTCCGTGGTCGCGGACGAAATCAGAAAACTTGCCACGAACACGAGCGCAAGCGCAAAAGAAATATCCGATTCGTTAAAGGAATTGATTGCGTTTATGCAGATGTCCGAGGAATCTACGGGAAAGACCAGTCGTATCTTCAAGGAAATGGTATCCGGCATCAGCGATGTCTCCGAAAGCATGGTTGAAATGAAAAATGCGATGGGAGAAATGTCCACGGGGAGCGAGCAAATAGTAACATCGTTGTCGTCGTTGGTAAAATTGACCGAAGATGTCAAGGTATCATATTCGAATATCGACAGCGACATCTTAAAATAAATGATTCATTGAATAATATCGGCGTAATGTCTTCGGATACAAAGAACGGGATGGAGGTGACTGCTCTGGGGGTAAATAGGCTATATATGACCGCAAAGCAAATTTCCGATGCGGGGATATCAAATATGGAAAGCATTTCGGAACTGGATGTCTTGATAAATAGATTCAGGACGGAAGTATGAACTCGGTCGATTGGGTGAATAGCCGCGTTGTCTTTCTTGACCGGGATGGCGTTTTGAATGTCGATAAATATTTTACGTACCGTCCGGAGCAATTCGAATTGATCGATGGGGTCATGGAAGGACTAGGCATTCTCCAGTCGCTGGGATTTCGGCTGATGATTGTCACCAATCAGGGCGCCATCGGGAGGGGGGATGTCACCGAGGATCAAGTGAGCCAATTTAACCTGCTAGTGCTTGATGCACTCGCTAAAGAGGATATTAAAATCGAGGATATTTTTGTTTGTCCCCACGATGCCGAGTTTGGACGAGGGAATTATAGAATGGATTGCGCCTGCCGCAAACCAAAACCGGGGATGTTCTTTGAGGCTGCCGATAAATATCACCTAAAATTATCTGAATGCTATTACATCGGCGACAAGAAATCAGATGTGGTTGCCGGGTTTAATGCCGGATGCAAAACGATTTTGGTGGAAACGGGAATATTGGATGACGGACTAAAATATCCAGGAGCTTCGCCCGATTACCGAATTCGATCTCTGATCGATGCAGCAAAGATAATTGCCGGAGAACTAGCAATTGAACGGATGAGAGCCCTAAGGGAATTTATTTCTCCTTTTAATGAAAGCGTTTGTGAGAAACTATCGCGCTCGTTAACTTGATCTTGGCTTTTGGCTTCTGCAACAAAAGCGAAAGGTGCGGATTATCCTATGGTGAGCGGGATTCGCGTGCCAATTGCCTATTGAGAAATCTCGGATAAGAGAGGCCCTTCGCCCCGCTACTTGATGAATTCGGCTATTGTGCGGTTCAACGCGTGCAAGCGGGCTTCTAGGTCGTAGGGGTCGTCGATTATCCGGTAAAGCTCGCGGTCGGCGATGTTCATCGCCGCGTCGTATTTCTTGAATCGCGGCGCGACCATCGAGTGCTCGATGATGGCATCGATCACCTTGGAATCGATGACCCCATCGGCGCCCGAAAAATTGTGGCGTTGAAGGCTCGCCGCGGGCCCCGTCGTTCCTGCAGATGATCAGGGTCGTCCTGTCGATGAGAAACGAGAAGAAGACGATTACGGCGAGAGTCACTATGAAAAGGGCTATCTCCAGGATAAGGCGAAACGTAGGGGACGCCGGCTTGAGGCGGAGAGGCATTGCATCAGGTTACGGGCAGGATGACGGGCCGTCAATAGGCGCCTATGCTCCCGCCTGCTCCCCGTCCTCTCCGTAGACGTATCGCTTTCCCCGCAGCCACGAGGCTCCGGCGGCGACGAGCATCATCGCACACGAGAAGACGAAGGTTATGCGCATGCCGTGCATGAAGGGCCCCGAAATGAGATCGGGAAAGAAGGTCTTGCCCGTCAGGAAGTCTGCCCGTGCCTGCGGAAGCCCGGCGAGGGCGGGTCCGAGGAGGGACTTCATCGGGTTGTATCCCAGGAAAGCCGCGAAGAGGCTGCCGACCGCAGGCAGATGGGCGATCCGGTCGGCGACGACGTCCGGCACTCCCTGAGCCGTCAGCCCCTTGAAAAGAGTGGCGGGGAGGGTCGCGCTGAGTCCGGCGATCATGAGCGAGAAGAAGAGCCCGATCGACAGATTCATCGCCGCGTTCTGGAAGGTCGCCCGCATGCCCGACGCCACTCCCCGCTCGCCGGGCGGCACCGAGTTCATGATGCCCGCCGTGTTGGGAGAGGCGAAGCAGCCCATCGCGAGGCCGTTGGCGAAGAGGAGGAGCCCGAAGGGGGCGTAGCTGAAGTCGGGAGGCAGGAGCGCCATCAGGACGAAGGTGATCGCGGCGGCGATCATGCCGCCGGTCGCGAAGGGGCGCGCGCCGAAACGGTCGGAGAGGTAGCCCGAGAGGGGACCGGCGACGAGGAAGCCGGCGGTCATCGGCAGCATGTAGATCGCCGCCCAGAAGGGCGTGGACTCGAAGCTGTAGCCGTGATAGGGGAGCCATATCCCCTGGAGCCAGATGATCAGCATGAACATGAGCCCGCCGCGTCCCGTGGAGGCGAGGAAGCCGGCCAGATTCCCGGCGCTGAAGGCCGGCACGCGGAACAGGCCCACGCGGAACATCGGATCCTTCACTCGGATCTCGACGAGGCAGAAGACGACGCGGAGGGCGATGCCGCCGAAGATGGTCGCGAGGACCATCGGATTGGCCCAACCCATGCCGCTCGTCCCATAGGGCTGGATGCCGTAGGTGATCCCGACCAGGACGGAGATCAGGCCGAGGCCGAAGCTGAGATTGCCCCACCAGTCGATCCGCGCCTTCTTCACGGCGCCGATTTCCCTCAGGCTCATGTAGGCCCAGATCGTGCCTGCGATCCCGATGGGGACGGTGACCAGGAAGATGAGATGCCAGTCGCCGAAGGAAAGCAGGCCTCCCACGACGAGGCCGATGAAGGAGCCCGAGATGCCCGACACCGAATTGATGCCCAGGGCCATGCCCCGCTGATTCGTGGGGAAGGCGTCCGTGAGGATAGCCGCGGAGTTGGCCATGAGGAAGGCTCCGCCGACCCCCTGGACGATGCGGAGTCCGATCAAGATCATTGCCGCCGAGGCTCCCTGCCAGAAGACGAACGAGAGGCCGATCGAGGCCGCCGTGAAGATCGCGAATCCGAGATTGTACATTTTAACCCGGCCGAACATGTCGCCGACCCGACCGAGGCTCACGACCAGCACGGCGATCACTACCATGTAGCCCATCAGCATCCAGAGCAGGTAGCCGACGTTCTCCGGCATCAAAGGATCGATGTTTATGCCGCGAAAGATCGCGGGGAGGGATATGAGGACGATCGAGGAGTTGATGGAAGCCATCAGGACGCCCAGGGTCGTGTTGGAGAGCGCGATCCACTTATACCGTTCCTTGCGCGATTCGCTCATCGCGAAACTCCTTCCCGCCTATCGAGATCGACTATCGCGTAGAGGTAGGCTTCCACCCCCGCGGAGATATGGTCGGCGCTGGCCAACCGCACGAGGCTGAGCTCCGCCGCCGGGTCCTGCCGACGGACCCATGCGTATTCGTCCTCGCTGTTGGCAAAGGGGACGATGTCGTCGGTCGGCGTCGCCGCGAGGATTATCGGTATGCCGGGCGGGGGAGTCCAATCGTCGAGACGGGCTTGCGATTGAAGCCGGTAATAGGCGCTCGAGGTCGGATCGTGCCGGAGCGCGGACAGGTATTCGTTGGCGAAGATATCCTCGTCCGTGACCTCGCCCTCTTTCTTCCCGACGATCGCCGAGATGCGCCGTTCGATGTCCGAATCGCGCCTGGTCCCGTCGAACAGCGGCAGGATCCTGTCGACGGTTCTCGGCGAGAAGATTTCGGCGGGCTTCACCTCATCGGGATAGACGCGGGCCCAACCGAGCCCCAGGAAGACCTGATACTCGGGATGGCTGATCGCGAAAGGCTTGGGACCGAGATTCGGGACTTCGATGACGAGATCGAGCGGCGCGCCCATCGCGTAGACGGCCTCCAGGCTCAGGCCCGGCGTCGGGATCCGATCGTCGACGATCGCCTTCAGCGTTCCCATCGCGGCCAGGCCGCCCTCGGAGTAGCCCATGACGACCAGGCGCCCGTTCTCGGCATAGGCAAGCCCGCTTTCCGACATCGTTTCACCCAGCCATCGCCGAGCCGCCGCCAATCCGTCCAAGGCCGAATCGGCAAGGGAATCGGGGACGCAATACTCGTGGACACCCCGCCCGTCGCCCATGCCGCTATAGTCGGGAACCCAGACCGCGTAGCCGAGGGAGGCAAGGGCCGTGATGAAGGGCATCTCGAGCGCCTTGCCCCGCGAGGGAGTGTAGTCGCGCCTCAGCTCGGTACCCTTCGCGAAAATGACCCAGGTCAGTCTTTGCCTGTATTCGCGGCGCGGAACGGGAAGGTAAACAGTACCCGATTGCGTCTCGCTGCCTCCTTCGGGCAGCCGCGCCTCGAATACGATTTTCGTCGACCGTATGTCGCGGAGGGAATCCAGACGCGACCTGCGCCAGGCCGCGTAGCCTTCCTTTTCGAGTACCCGCATCCCGATGCGGGTGCCGAGCAGCCATGGCGAGGCGGCGGCGAGCATGAGCCATTCGTCTCTCGAGGGAATCGTACGCAAGTACAGGGCGCCGATAAGGTTGCCGGGCGCGCGGCTTTGGCTCGCCGAGGCGGCGTCGAAATACGGCGGGGAGGGCGATGGACCCGTCGCGCAGGATATGGCGGCCAGGGCGGCGCAGAGGAGGAGAAATCGCTCGGGGCCATGTCGATGCCGTCTCGGCATGGCCCGTTTCCCTTCGGGTTTCATCGACTCCCGCTACACGGCCAGCGTGGGATAGAGCTTCGCGGCGACGGCGACGAGGGCCGCCATGGCCAAGGTCAGCACGAGTATGTCGAGGCCCGCGCCGTATGCGCTCGATCCGCCCGAGATCATGAGACCGCGGAGCGCGTCCACCTGATAGGTCAGCGGATTGAAGCGGGAAACGACCTGAAGCCAGCGCGGCATTATAGAGATAGGGTAGATCGCGTTGCTCGCGAAGAAGAGCGGCATCGTGAGGATCTGTCCGATGCCCATGAAGCGCTCTCTCGTCTTCACGAGGCAGGCTATCACGAGCGAGAAGGTCGAGAAGAATCCCGCGCCGAGAAGGACCACGAGGGCGACCAGGAGGAGGGACAGGGGGTTCCAGTCCATCCTGACGCCGAGAAGGACGGCGAGGATATATACTATGACTGCCTGCGTAAGGCCCCTGATCCCGGCCGACAGCGCCTTCCCGAGGACGAGGGCCGAGCGGGGCGTCGGGCTCACCAGGAACTTGTGCAGGATGCCGAGGTCGCGCTCCCAGATCACCGATATCCCGTAGAATATCGCGATGAAGAGGACGCTCTGCGAGAGTATGCCGGGCGACATGAAGTCTATGTAGCTCAGGTTTCCGGTCGGGATCGCGCGCGTGCGGGTGAAAACCTGCCCGAATACCAGGAGCCACAGGGCCGGCTGCACGGCCCTGGTGAGCATCTCGGTGGGATCGTGGAGAAGCTTCCGTCCTTCCATCCCGGCTATCGCGAGGGTCCTCGCAAATAGTCGTAAACGCTCCCGAGGGGGCTTCGCGTGACGGGCGCCTCAGCCGAGACGACGAACCTATCGTCGCGTTCTTCGGGTTTCACGTAGTTGCCTCCGGACTCGAGATTGCTCCCGGTGTAGTGGATGAAGACCTCGTCCAGCGTCGCGTCGTCCTTGCCGATGGAGGCTTTTAGTTCCCGCGGCGACCCTTGGGCGACGACCCTGCCCTTGTCCATT
>CAVZVX010000152.1:0-14424 GCA_963778775.1 uncultured Spirochaetota bacterium
TAATATTCGCTACTATGCCCTCACGTCCCTTTCCTTGCGTCGTTTTGTCCTTGGCGGCATGTATATGCAGTTGAAGACGCGGCATCCCCTCGTTGCTTCCGATCCCGCATTTGCGGGTTTCCTCGAGGTTTACTCGCGGATACTCAAGGATTTCGAAGAGAGCATCGTCCCTCAGCTCGTAGAGGCTGATATCTAGAGTCGGTGGAGAAAGCGCATGAAGAAGCTATGGATTCTCCTGGCCGCGATAGCCGTTGCGGTCCTGTTTTCGAACTGCAATCTACTGAGCCCCAAAACGAGCATCAGCGACCGAATCAACCAGTTTATAAAGGATATAAACGACAGTAGCCGGAGCAATGTTTCTTCGGATCTCGATATAACTTCCCTGGCGTATTCTCAAGTCACCGCGAGTTATTGGAATACCCTCTTCCCGACCGCCGGTATCCCCTATTCTCTTTCGAGTACTCCCAGCGCGAGCGGTGTTACCACGACCATCAATTCATCTTATGCTAGTTACGTCGGTGGATTACCAATTATTTTCGGGATGGGCACGGATATAAGCGGGAATGCGGTCATACATTCCATAACTCTAAACGGTGCCTCAATTTTCGATTGAGAGAACTGCGCAGGCACCGGCAGTATGTCATAAGGAATTCTTGATGAAAACCCACAACGGCCATTCGGGTCGGCATGGCGGCGGCGCGGAAAGAGTCGGGATCGCGGATCGCCTTCTGGAGACGATGAAGCTGAAAAGCTCCGATATAGTCGTGGATATCGGCTCGGGAGACGGCTACTATTCCTCGCGATTCGCCGAGCACTGCGGAAAGGTCATGGCCGTCGACAGCGCCCGCGAGGTCTTCAAGGGCGAGTACTACGCGAAGGACAACATCGAGGCCGTCTGCGAAAACGCCTGTACGTGGATACTCAAGGATGTCTGGGAAGGGGTGACCCACGTGTTCTTCTCGAACTCCTTCCACGACATGGAGTGCCAGGGCGAGATCCTGTCGACGCTCTCCGTGAAGCTCCGGGAGGGCGCCCGCCTGAACCTGATCGAGTTCCATTGAGAAGGTCCACTGACCCGGCAATTGAATAACGGTCATCGCATCGAAAAAGGGCTTAGCAATGCGGCCTTTTTTCGATGCTCACGTAAACTGTTTTATTTCCGGGTCAGTAAAGTTAGGCGATTTCGCGGACTAGAAGCTTATCTCCAGCGTAGCGCCCAGCTGCAGCGCGACCGTCCCGGCCCCCAGGCCCTGGACGAGCTCTCCGGACGTGGATGCCGGCACGCTCCCCTCGACCCAGATCGTCTTGCAGAAGAGGGCGAGCGTCGCGCCCTGAGCCGCGCTATACGAGGCGAGCAGGGTCCCGGTGCCGTAGCGGTCGCTCAGGTCCTGTATGACCGAGGCCGAAAGGTTGAGAAACTCCGACTGCCGCCAGATTACGTCGGCGTAGACGTTGTGCGCGCCCGGGAAGAGGGCGTCGGCGGTGGCGCCTCCGCCGTTGTAGTAGTACTCGGCCTCGAAGATGAAGTCGCCCGTGGACCAGTCCGCTCCTCCGGCGGCTCGAAGGTAGCCCTCGGCCCCGGAATCCGGAAGCGCATAGGAAAAATCGCCGTAGAAGCCCGCCTCCAGGTCCGCCTTGAAGTCGGCGCCTAGGTAGCTGTAGCCGGCGGCGCCGTCGCGCGCCGCCGACAAAGCCCCGTCCACGCCCAGAACCAATCCGGACAGCCTCGCGGAATAGATTCCCTGCGCGGGTTGCGTCGCCGGAACGCCTGCCAGGTCGACCCCTCCCGTCGAGCCGAGGGGGACGGTGACACGCAGGGCGTCGCTGCCGAGCCGTTCGGGCGAGAGGCCGGTCAGGTCGAGCAGGGTGAAGATATCGGTCGGGCTCCAGACGGCGCCACGCTCGTAGTTGATCACTTGTCGCCCCGCCGTAAAGGAAGCCCAGTCTTCGTCGAGCTTGGCGTAGAGCGTCCGTACACGGGCCGCCATCAGGAGGTCGGGGCCCTTCGGGGGCCTGGCCGTCGGCACGAAGAGCTCGTCGCTCGGCAATTGCCCTTCCGCTTCCTCGAGCCAGGCGATGTCGGCAGCCGCTCCGTCCATGACCGCCGCTTCGAATGAGGCGCTCGCTCTGGCGCGCGACCCCTTCGCGTCCAGGTTGAGGTCGAGCGTCGTCGAGGAACCGTAGCCGAAGTCCGAGGCCGCGAGGCCGCCCGAGCCGGCATAGACTCCGTAGGCCTGTTCCAGGACCGAGCCGCCGAGGGTCGTCGCGCGGGAATCCTGGGCGACGAGGCCGGGCGCGGCGGGGAGCAGGAGGGTCGAGGCGAGGGCGAAATGCCGCGCCGATGGAAGCGGCCGCCCTCATTTGGTGAGGGCCGCCATCGTGAACTGCCGCGAGTCGAGGGCGACATTGAACTCGATGGAGGTCATGGCGAAGACCGTCTTCGTGTCGTTGCGAAGCTTCGAGACATACTCGGTCCGCGACGGATACCAGCGGTCGCCTACGCGCCGGACCTCGAGCGCGGCGCTCGTTTTAATGAGCTTCCCCGATTTGGCGTACATCTCCTCCTTGAGTACGATGTAGCGCTCGGCGTCGATCCACATCACTCGGCGGTCGTAGGCGGCCGTCGGGACCTTGGCATCGAGCTGGACGACGATGCAGTCGCGGCCGTCCAGGCTCTCCTTGCCTTTCAACGAGGCGCCGTACTTGATCTTGAAGTCCCTAGACTCGAGCGCGTCCTCGTAGGACACGTCCGATCCCATCATCCCTTCCTTGAGGAGGTGGCCCGAGATCTTCACCGTGTCCTGCTCTTTCGGGAAATAGATCCAGAGGTCCTTGGCGAGCTTCAGATAGCGGGTACCGCGGTCCTCGGGGTTGGTGAATTCCGCGAAGGCCTTGTCCGATCCCATCGCGACCGTGTCCATCGTCTTGTAGCGGCTCTCTCCCCCGATGGTGATTTCCAGCCGCCCGCTATAGCGCATGTTGCCGAAGGACATGTTTGCGTCGACCTTGGCGAGTATCTCGTCGGCGGAGCCCGGCACCTGCGCCCCGAGGACCGTCGCCGCAGTAGCGGCGGCCGCGAGGAGGGATAAGCCGATCGCCAGCGCGGCCGCCTGAGCCATTCTCGTAGGATACTTCATATCGATTCCCCTTTCGCGCCCCTTGGCAGGCTGTTGAAATACTCGAAGCATTTCAACACCCTGTTAGACCGAGCATATCGCGTCTATCGGATCCATCCTCGCGGCGCTGCGCGAGGGCAGGTAGGCGATGGCCGCCGAGACCAGGACCCCCAGGAAGAAAAAGCCGAGCACCTGGAGGGGGTGGACTCCCGTATGGATCACGTTGTCCATCTGGTAGTCGGTGCCGCCGATGAGCTTGGATACGTCCATTCCCCTCGCGGCGAACAAGGCGTTGACGGCGATGCCGGCGATGGCCCCGGCGGCGGAGCCGAAGGCGCCGAGCAGGCTGCCCTCGGCCAGGAAGAGCCCGAGGATCCTGGGCCTGCGCATCCCCATAGACTTGAGTATCCCGATCTCGCGCTTCCGCTCCAGGACCACCATCATCATGACGTTGGCGATGATGAAGGCGCCGAGGAAGATGAAGATGAGCTCGATCATCGCGTATACGCCGCTCACCATCCGTATCACGGAGGCGAAGTCGCCGATGCTCGTCCAGCTCCGTACCGACAGGGCGTTCGCCTGCGGCGCTCGCCTGCGGCGTCGCCCCCGGCTTGGACCCGACGGACGGGCCGGAGGCCGTGCCGCCGGGCTCGGCGACCTCCATCCCGGCTGCGGTGAGGGCCTTCGCGATCAACCCCACCGCCCGGTCCGCATCGCGCGAGTTCTTGAGCATGACGAGCACCTGCGAGGCGCCTGCCCCCAATCCCAGGAGGTCCCGGGCGTCTCCGATCGCGACCTGGAAGCTCGCGGCGTCGAAGGACTCCAGCCCCGTCTTGAATAGTCCCGCTATCCGAAATTTCTTGAAGCCGAGGCCGTAGTCGGCCTTCTCCGTCATCACCTTGAGGTCGTCGCCCGGCTTCAGGCCGAGGTCGGAGGCCAGCTTCCAGCCCACGATCGCCTCGCCCGGCGAGCCGAGGTAGGAGCCGCCCGGGAGGATGGTCCGGTCGAGCATGAGGAGCCTGCGCTCCCCCTCGGGGTCGCCGCCCATGCCCAGGGCGGGCTTGGTGCCCGTCGGCCCCGACAGGACGACGCCGAATTGGATCCGGGGCTCGACCTGGTCGACGAGGCGCCGGAGCGCGGGATCGCCGGAAATCGCGGCGGCGACGGCGCCCGCGTCGGGGATCGCCGCGTTGGCCGGCATGAAGCGCTCTCGCGAGCGGTAGCGGGCGGTCTCGATGTTGACGTGGCCGGTCTGGTTCTTGGTCACGTTGCGCGTCATCGACTCGACGATCCCGGATATGAAGCCGTCCGCGAAGACGGCGACGAAGATCGCGAGGAAGACCGAGATCATCGCGAGGAGGCTGCGCCTCCGGTTGCGCCCGAGATTCCGGAGCGCCATGGCGAAGGAGTTCATGTTTGCCGCCTCCTACTGGAACCTGAGGGCCGAGGTCGGGTTCATCCGCGCGGCCTGGCGCGCCGGCACCAGGGCCGCGACGAGGGACACAACGACGCCGAAGACGAAGCCGAAGGCGATGGCGCCGGGGTTCCATTCGCCCCGAAGAACGCCCGAGAGGGGCAGGCTGCCGAAGCGGTCCGCCATGGAGCTCAAGTCGAAGCCCTTCGCGATCATGAGGAAGTCGAAGAGGATCCCCAGGGCCACACCCAGGGCCGAGCCTACGACCCCCACGGCGAGCCCTTCCAGGAGAAAGAGCCGCATCACGTCCCGCGGCGTCATCCCGTAGGCCCTGAGCACGCCGATCTCGCGCACGCGGGAGTAGATCGACATGAGGATCGTGTTGACGATGCCGACGGCCGCAATGAGGAGGACGACGAGGATGAGGACGAAGGAGTACTTCGACTTGGCATTGCGCAGCGCGAGGTAGTCCTTGGCCAGCGAGGAGATGGGATCCGCGCGGACGCCGGGCAGGGCCAAGCGGAGCTCCGCGGCCGTCCGGTCCCCCGCGGCTACGGCGGCGCCGAGTGTCGCGGTCCGCGGCAGCGCCGCGTCGACCTCCGTGACGAGGGGCCCTGCGCCCGAGGCCTGCGCGACCAGGAGCTCCCTGGCATCGGCGAGGGACATGAAGAGCCCGGAATGGTTGATCTCCAAGGCCGGCGTGTCGACGAGGCCGACGATCTCGTAATCGTCGGCGTTCGTCGTATCGCTGACCGTCTGGGCCGAGACGAGGACGTCGTCCCCGACCTTGAGGCCCAGCTCGTCGGCGAGGGCCGCGCCCATGACCACGGACTTGGGCGTCGAGGCGCCCAGCCAGGAGCCCGCTTTCACGGATGACGCGACCTTGAAGACGCTCGCGTCCCGGCCTGGGTCCACGGCGTCCGCGATGACGGGGATCGAGTCGTTATAGTTCGAGACGCTCGCGACGAAGCGGATTCGCGGCGTCGCCGCGATCCCGCGCGAGGCGAAGGCCGCGAGGACCCCTTCCCCGTCCGCGAGGGGCTTGTCGAGGGGGTTGGCCGCGATATCGTCGACATAGGCCGGGCTGCGCAGCTTGAGCGAGGAGACCGTGTAGGCTTCCATGTTGTCGATGGCCATCCTGTCCATGCCCGCGATGACTGAATCGAAGGCGATGAAGCAGGAGATGCCGGCCGTCATCACGATAGCCGTTATGATAGTCCGCCGCTTGTGGCGCAGCGTGTTCCGTAGGGCGATCCTCCAGAGGGTACCCATGATTCACTTCCTCTCGTCGGAGGTCACGCGTCCGTCCCGGATCGTCACGATCCTGCGCGCGTGCTCCATGACCAGCCTGTCGTGCGTCGAGAAGACAAAGGTCGTTCCGCGCTCGGCGTTTATCGTACGCATCAGCTCCACGATTTCCTCGGCCATATGGGAGTCCAGGTTCGCCGTGGGCTCGTCCGCGAGGACGACCAGCGGCCGCTTCACGAGGGCGCGCGCTATCGCGACGCGCTGCTCCTGGCCGCCGGAGAGCTCGCGCGGGTAGCGGTCCTCCTTGCCGGCGAGACCCACCGCCGCGATGATCTCCTCGGCCCGCCCCTTCACGTCCCCGTTGTGCAGCCTCCGCTCGATGAGGAGAGGAAGCTCCACGTTCTCGCGCACGGTGAGAACGGGAATCAGGTTGTAGGACTGGAACACGAAACTGATCCTGTCCCTGCGGTAGGCCGAGAGCGCCTCCTCGCCGAGCATGCGGAGCTCCTTGCCGTCGTAGACCATGCGACCCCCGGTCGGCGTGTCGAGGCAGCCCAGGATGTTCAGCAACGTGGTTTTACCCGAGCCAGATGGCCCGACTATGGCCAGGTACTCCCCGGCCTCGATGTCCAGGTCGACCGAGTCGAGGGCCCTGACCTCGTTGTCGCCCTTCCTATAGATCTTGGTCACTTTCTCGAGGTGCAAAGCCGCCATATCGACCATCCTTTCCCGCCTTTTCAGGCGGGGTTTCTTTCGACTATTCGGCCTTCGGCCCGGGCGGCAGGCCCGCGGCCCCGCCCTTGAGGGAGGCGACGATCACCTCCAGCTCGCCCAGGTAGTCCGACAGGGCCTTGTGCCCTCGAGCGGTCAGGCTGACCCCCGTGAAGGGCTTGTTGGCTACGAAGCGCTTATCGATCCGCACGTAGCCGGCCTCCTCCAGGGTCCTGAGCTGGACCGACAGATTCCCCGCGCTCATCCGCAGCTCGTCCCGGAGCTCTGTGAAACCCGTTTGGACGTTCTCCGACGAGGCGAGATAGGTCAGCAGCATGAGCCTCGCTTTCTCGTGGATGACCTTGTCCAGGTCCAGGTCGGCCAGTTCGTGCGGGGGCTTGGATTGACCACTACGTTCCCCCCCCGGATTGGCGGCGCTCATATCGAGGAAGCCCGGTCCTTTACGACCAGACCGACCACGCCGAAGATGAGCAGGTATCCGCCCCAGATTATCTCGGTCCAGACGAAGGGCATGGACTCCATGAAAAACAGGGATGTGAGTCCGGCGATCAGGGCGTACCAGCCGGATGCGAGATACTCGGGGCGCTGCACGACGAGACCCATGCCGTTGCTGAGTATGGCGATGAATATCGCGATGCCGGGTACGATGTACCAGGGATGCCCGGCCAGGATCGCGAGGACGGGCACGAAGAACATGCAGAGGGCCACCGGCAGATTGAGATGGAAAAAGGAACCGCCGTACACGCTACGGATGACCGTCCAAAAGTTGGCTCCCTCCTCGACCCTCTTGGCCTGGCGGGCCAGGAAGGTCCACTTGAGCAGCCAGCCGACCACGAAGTAAAGCCCCAGGAATATCGCCGCCGCGATCTTCCATGCCGCCGGTATCGCGGAAAAGGATCCCAATCGCGTCACGAGGATCTGCGTGCCGGTACAGAAGACTACCAGGAAGAGCCCGAAGGGAATGCTCAGCACCGCGAAGAAGCGACCCGCTATTACCTGTCTGAGAAAAGGATTATTGCGCCTTACCACCCGCTTCAGCTCTTCCACGTCGGCCAGGAGGGTTTCGAGCTCTTTCTGGTTCATTTATTCCTCCTGAAAACTGATTTATAAGATAAACTAGTTTGTTATTGTCTATTCCTGGATTATTGTCAAGCCCTAAAGGGCCGAAGGCGACGATGCCTAGGCATATCGGCCCGCTCGGCGCTTGTAGCTTTCTTCGCTTTCCTATATCGTGATCGCCTTCGCAAAAGGGGACTATTCCCGATGCTTCGCGGTTTCTTGAGTCAATCCACGGCCCAGCGCCGTGACATAATCCTGGGCGAGTCGACATCCCGGACGATCCTCTTCCTCGCGGTCCCTACCCTCATGCTCGGCGTCGTGCAGTCCATTATGCCCCTGATGGACGGCCTTTTCATCAACAACGTCGCAGGGACCCTGGTCGCGAGCGCCGTCACATTCTCCGAGCCCGTGGTCAACATGATGACCTCCTTCGCCATGGGCCTCAGCGTCGCGGCCATGGCGATACTCGGCCAGCTCAACGGCAGGGGCAGCTTCGCCGAATCGAAGCGCACCGCGACGCAGATAGTGGTCTCGGGCTCGATCCTGGGGCTCCTCTCCGCGCCCCTTCTCCTGGTCGCGGCAGTCCTGATCTCGCGCTCGGTCAACGCGGAGATAGCGCGCAACGTCTTCCTCTACCTCGCCCTCTACGTGACCGTCCTGCCCTTCTCCTTCATGGAGTCGATCTACAACGGCATCAAGAACGCGAACGGCAAGCCGGAGGCGCCCTTCGTCCGGATGATCCTCATGCTCGTCCTCAAGATAATCTTCAATTTCGTCTTCATATACTGGCTCAGGCTCGGCATCATAGGCTGCGTCCTCTCGTCCCTGGTCGCGAACGTCATCATCACCGTCTGGATGTTCCATGAATTGTTCGTCAAGGACGCCCCCGACAGGCTCGAGCTCAAGGGCTTCCATTTCGACTTTTCGATAGTGCGGCAGCTGGGGAGGATCGGCTTCCCTGCCATGCTCAACTCCTTCATCATCAACCTCGGCTTCTACCTCATCAACACCGAGACGCAGAGATACGGCCCCATAGTCCTCAACGGCCAGGGCATCGCGAACAACATCACCGCGGTCTGCTTCAACCTTCCGGGCTCCTTCAGCTCCGCGGTGACGACGATGGTCAGCATGAACATCGGCGCCGGCAGGCCTGCCAAGGCCAAGAAATCATGCATAGCCGGATGCGCGATCAGCGCGATGACCGCCGTCGCGGTCATCGCCATCGTCGTACCGCTATCCTCCCGCCTGACCCTGCTCTTCACCAGGCAGGCGGACGTGCTCTCGATCGCCGATCGGGCTCTCCATATCTATACCTATTCGGTCGTCGGATTCGGCCTGTGCATGACCATACAGGGCGCCTTTATCGGACTCGGGCGCACTACGGTGCCTCTCGCGCTCGGGATCCTGCGCATCTGGTTCTTTCGATACGTCTTCATCCTGGCGACCGAGAAAGCCCTGTCGTTCTACGCGATATTCTGGGGCAATCTCTTTTCCAATTACGCGGCGGCGCTGCTGGCGCTGATCCTCATAGCTCGCATGCCATGGGTTTCGGTCATCGGACGGCGAGACGTCTAGTCTCCGGCCCGCGAACCAGAGAGAAGCCGGCCGCGACCGCGCAGAGGGCGACCGAGACCGCGAAGGCGTTCCGCATGCCCAGGATGAAGGCCGCCTCGGGCCCGGAGCCCATGGCGACGTTGGTCCCGACGAAGAGTCGCATCATGACGTCGCGGGGCAGACTCCCCGCGGCTACCGCCAGGGAGAGGGCGAAGCTCGTCACCATTCCCGTCTGCCTGAGCGTCGCCAGGGCGGCCGAGGCGATTCCGAGGCGGTTCTTCGGGGCGCCGTTCATGGCGGCGCTCGTGTTGGGCGCCCAGAACAGGCCTCCTCCGATACCCACCAGCACGAGGCCGGCCGCGATCGCGAAGTAGGAGGTGGTCGGGGAGAGCGCGGCAATGAACCAGAGCAGGGCGGCGCCCTGGAACACGAGGCCTACCGTCGCGGGAACGCGCGCGCCGATGCGGTCCGATATGATTCCGCTCAGGGGGCCCACGACCGCCGATACCGCGGACAGGGGGATGAGGAGCAGAGCCGCGGTGAGCGGATCGTAGCCTCGGACGGCCTGGAGGTAGAAGATAATCAGGAAATTGACCGCGAACATCGCGAGGGATTGGAGCATCGCCGCGATGACCGAGAAGCTGAAGATGCGGTTGCCGAAGAGGCTGAGGTCGAGGACCGGAGCGGCGGCGCGCCTCTCCCAGGCGAAGAAGGCCGCGAACATGGCCGCGAAGAGGGCGAAGAGGGACAGTATGGGCCAGGACGTCCAGCCGAGCCCTATGCCGAGGGTGAGGGCGAATAGGAGGGCGACGAGGCCGAGGCTGAAAGTCGCCGCGCCGGGCGCGTCGAAGCTCTCGCGGCGGTTGCGAGTCGACAGCTCCTTGAGGGCGATATAGCCCCACAGGCTCCCGAGTATCCCTATGGGGACGTTTATATAGAAGATCCAGCGCCAGCTCGCCAGGGACAGGATGAGGCCCCCGAGGAGGGGGCCCGCGATGCCGCCCAAAGCCCAGGTTATGCCGTTGATGCCCAGGGCGCGCCCCCGCTCGTCGGGAGGGAAGACTTCGGTGATTATGGCCGTGCTGTTGACCATCATGAGGGCGGCGCCCGAGCCCTGAACCAGTCGGGACAGGATGAGCCCGGTCGCGCTCGACGAGACGCCGCAGAGGGCCGAGCCGACGGTGAATATGACGAAGCCAAGGTTGTAGAGCTTGGTCCGGCCGAACATGTCCGCGATGCGCCCGAAGGTGAGGAGGAGGACGGTGCTGATCAGGATATAGGCCATGATGACCCAGATCATCTCGACGAGGTTCGCGTGAAGCCTCTCCATCATCTGCGGCAGGGCGAGGACGACGATGGTGCCGTCGATGGCCGACATCAGGGCTCCGATAGTAGTCACGCTCAGGGCTATCCACTTGTATTCGATCTTGCGCTTCACTTCTTCCACCTCGCAAAGGAACTCGAGGAAGCTACCATATTCCGCAATCGAAGGTCCATCGCTACAATCGACCGATGCACCACGAGCTCTCGTCCCTCGGATTCGCCCTCCTCGTCCTCGCCGGGGGCGCGGCCGGCTTCGTCGACAGCATCGCCGGGGGCGGCGGGATGATAACGCTGCCCGCCCTTCTCGCGGTCGGACTGCCGCCCCATCTCGCCCTCGGCACGAACAAGCTCCAGTCCTGCTTCGGCAGCCTGACAGCCTCGCTCCGATTCCGGGCGGCCGGCATCGTCCGCATCCGCGACCTGATCCCCGGCATAGTCGCCACGGCGGTCGGAGCCGGCCTCGGAGCCCTCGCCGTCGGCTCCCTGGGCTCGGGACCGCTTCGACTCCTCATTCCGATACTCCTCGTCGGAATACTGGCATTCCTCGCCATCCGGCCCCGCTTCGGCCTTGGCGCCGGGAAGCGAAAAATCGGCTGGCTTCCCTTCTGGGTCGTAGCCGGCCTGACGCTCGGATTCTACGACGGCTTCTTCGGGCCGGGGACGGGCACCTTCTGGGCTATGGCCCTCGTCGGCCTCGCCGGGCTCGACCTGCGCGGGGCGACCGCCCATACCAAGGTGGTCAACTTCACGAGCAACCTCGTCGCCCTCGCGGTCTTCCTCTCCGCCGGAGCCGTCATCGCGCCCCTGGGGATGGCCATGGGCGCGGCCGAGGTCGTGGGCGCCTGGGCGGGCAGCCGGATGGTGCTCGAGCGCGGAACGGGCTTCGTGCGCGCGATGACCCTCGCGGTGACCGGCGCCATGGTCGTCTACATCGTCCTCCGCTATTGGGTGGCGAGCTAGCGTCCGCTTCGTCCCGATCTTACTGACCCGGCAATTGAAAAGCTGTCATCGCATCGAAAAAGGACTTAGCCACGCGGTCCTTTTTCGATGCTCACGTCAACTGTTTTATTGCCGGGTCGGTAGGTCCTTCATCATCAGGAATTCTGTATCGCCTTTCGCGAAGAGGTCCTCCAGGGTGCATACTCTCCGGTAGCCCTTGCCCTCGTAGAAGCGCTTCGCCCGCCCGTTGCCCTTGCCGACGAGGAGGAAGGATTTCTTGATGTCGGGATAGCCGCGCTCTCTCGATATCTTTCTTTCGGCGTCCTCGAGAAGCTTCGTTCCGATCCCGAGCCCCCGATTGCCGTTCTTTACCGCGATCAGATGGATGTAGGCGAAGACGAGAAATACGCCGTCCAGGACGAGCCTGTGGAAACCCAGGACTTCGCCCGACCTCGCCCGAGCGACGGTGAGCTCCTTCTTCCCGATCGCCTCGGACAAGATCGGCTCGGCGACATCCCTCGTGAAATAGACCTCGCCGAGGATCGAATCCATAAGGATGTCGACGCAGGCTCCCAGATCCTTCCTCGCGGCCGTCTCGAGCGCAATGGGGCCCGTCTCATTCATTCGCTTCGTCCTTTCCCAGGCGGGAGCTCAGCCAAGCCGACATGTCCGCTATGCATTCCTGCCTGATCTCGTGCTTCATATCGTACTCGTTATACGAAAGATCCACGGTGCTTCGGGCCAGGCGATCCCGTGTCGCCCTGCCATGGCTGATTGGTACCATCTCGTCCCTAAGCCCATGGCTGACGAATATCGGCAGCCCCTCGAGCCGGTCCGAGTGAGGCCATGCCGGGCAGCAGCTCCGGGAGGATCCTCCCGCTCGCCGCGACGAGACCGGCCATCTTCTCGGGACAGCTGAGGGCGGCGCCGAGGCTCATCATCGCGCCCTGGCTGAAGCCCAGGAGATAGACGCGTCTCGGATCGACGCCATAGGCCCCCGCGAGCTCGTCTATGAAGCTGAGGAGGAGGACTCGGCTGCTCTCGGCCTCTTCGGAGCGGATTGCCGGGCCGGTAGGGGCGAACTCGACGTGAAACCAGGCATAGGATGACTTCCCCGATTCATAAGGAGCCCTCGCGCTGACGCAGAAAAACCTGGGATCGAGCTTGGATGCCAGGAAGAAGAGGGAACCCTCGTTGCCATGAAGGCCGTGTAGGAGAAGCAGGAGAGGCGGCGAGCCCTTGGTCGGGATGGAAGGCTCTTTTATCCGATGAGACAATGAAAGGACTCTCGGCATTATCGACCGAATATATGCACGATCGAATCCCGAGTAAAGGCGAAGAACCCGATCGCCAATCCGCTCCCTTTCGCCGATAGGCGGCGCCGCGCTTCAGTCGGCCTCCCGCAGGAACTCGAAATCGTCGGCGTTGCCCCAGTTGCCCGCGTTGCCTTCTATCGACAGTCCTATCTCGCAGGCGCCGCCGCTCACGGGGATGCCCTTGATCTCGTAGAGCCTCCATTTTTGCCAGCCGGTATCGACTATGTCCGCGGACAGTTCCGATCCGCCGTAATTCCTCGCGAACAACTTGAAGCTCTTTTCGCCGCCGCCGCCGGCGGCCCAGACGCCGAGCGTATACTTCCCTGCCTTGAGGTCAATGAAGCGCCTGCTCAGGGTAAACTGAAAAGGTTTGTCCAGCCAATACTTGAACGAGTAATTGCCCGTATGGGCGTTACCGGGATTCTTCTCCACGGGGGCCGCGGCCTTGACGCCCTCTCCGCTAAGAACCCATTCGGGCGCCAGGTGGCCGGATTCGAAGCTCGAGTCGGCGATGAGGTTGACGTCGACCACGACGTCGACGGACGCGATCACGGCTCCGCCGTAACCGGGCACCGAACCCTTCACCTCGAGCCTGCCGACGTTCTTCAGAACCTCCGGATCGGGATAGTTCCAGTGCACTTGGACCGGACGGTAGGAATCGTCGGAATAGGTCGCGATGGTCGATGCCGGCAACTCGAGCAGGGCGCCGGTCGCGACTTTGACCTGGACGTCGTCGACCGAGACGATGGACAGATCCGGCACCTCCCCCTTCGCCCTGACCAGCCTGAATACGTCGAGGGAGGGAAGGGCCTTTCCCTTGTAATCGAAGAGGGCCTGATTCTCCCATGCGTTCCCGTCTCCCGTTCTCCAGCCGGCGCCCTTCACCGGTATCCAATCGGGCTCCCAATAGAATACGCCGATACCCTTGGCACCGGGGGTCCCAGCCACCGCTGCGATGACATCGCCCAACGCGGTCGCCTGACCCTGCACGCTCGCCTTGTAGCCGCCGAGCTTGTCGGTGCCCGGACCGAAGCTATTGGGCAGGTCGTCGCCCGGCTCGAGGGTCCAGGCGTAAGCGGTCTCGGCCACTATGAGTTCCTTGCCGTATCGCGACTCCAGGTCGGCCATGTTGGCCGCGAGATCGGAAATCTTGCCGTGCCAATAGGGATAGAAGGACAGGCCGATGACGTCGAAGTCCAGATTCCGCTGGACCAGGGGATCGAACACTTTCCTGAAGAGCGCGTTGTCTCCTCCGTTGGAAGCGTGGATCATGACCTTGATTCGCTTCGCGGGGTTCGCCCTGGCCGGATCGCCGTCGCGGACGGCGCGGATCGCTTCCTCGAGCAGGGCGGCGAAGCCGTCCTCGCCCCCGACGACCTCGTCGGCGGAAGATTGCCAAACCTTGCCGAGAGGCCAGAGGAAGCCCCCGTCGATCTCGTTCCCGACCTGGACCATGTCGGGCGCCGCTCCCGCGGCCCGCATCGACTTCATGCAGGAGCTCGTATAGTCGTAGATCGCCTTCTTAAGCTCCTCGATGCTCAATCCCTTCCAGGCATAGGGCATGGTTTGCTTGCTCGGGTCCGCCCAAAAATCGCTGTAGTGGAAATCGGCAAGTACTTTGAGGCCCAGCTTCTTGGCGCGCTTCGCGATGCGTATGTAGGCCGCGAGGTCGTCGTTCCCGCCGCCAACGGGATCGCCCGCCTTGGAAATGACTCGGCCGCCA
>CAVZVX010000153.1:0-60560 GCA_963778775.1 uncultured Spirochaetota bacterium
CAAGATTGCTACGAGATACTCAAGCGCTTGAGTATCTCGTCAGCGGCATAGCCTTTCGAAGTGGAGCCGAGGTCGAGGGCCATGCCCTTCCTTTCAAGGAAGACCGTTCGCTTCGACTCGTTCAAAACTATGCCTTTCCATCCGACCAGGCTCTTGGCCGCGGCGATTTCCTTTGGTCCCGGCAGCCTTGCGTGATCGGTTCCGATACCCCAGAGCTTCACGAGCGGGCCCACGGTCGGGTCGAATGCCCCCTCGGACCAGGCCGAAAGGTCGAGATCGCGCTCGAGTATGGCGAAGGCGTCGGTCCCCACCGCTACCGGCGATATGCCTGCGGCGGCGTTCACCGCGTCGATCTGGCTGTCGGGCTTGTTGACGCTGAGTTCAGCCTCTATCTGTCGGAGCCTGGCGAATATCGTATCGAGTAGGGTCTCGCTTCCGCCTCCGACGAGGCGGACCGTGCAAGCCGTATCGAGGACGAAATCCGATCGGGAAAACTCCCTAGGCGAGGTTTGCGCACAACCCGAGAAGAAAGCGTAGGCGGCGAAAACCGGGAAAAAACAGCGGCTTAATTTGCTCATTGCCGGGGAAGTATGCCGGGAAATCCATATCCTTTCAATGAACGAACCCTCTTGCGCGTCAAGATGCGCCGGACTCCCGGCCTATTATCGTCTCCTCGCCGTGACCAGGAAATACCCTTGTCATGGGCGGCAAGGCGAAGAGGCGTTCGAGACTCGACCTGAGGGCGTCCTGATTGGAGTCGGGACAGTCCGTACGCCCGACGCCATCGCGAAAAAGGGTATCGCCCGAAATGAGGATCGCGGCCTCCGCGTCATACAGGCACAAGGAGCCTCGCGAATGCCCCGGACTATGGATTACCCGAAAGGAGCCTCCAGGAAGCGAGTCGCCCTCCGAGAGAAGCATCTGCGGCGGCGGGATCGGCCGCCAATAGGCCTTGAAGTAGCCGAGCGCGTGGATGGCGGAGAAAAGCGCCCTGTTGGTTGCCTCGCCTTGATCGCCGAAATAGGAGGCATCCTCCTCATGGGCAGCGAGCGGCACGTCGATACCGCGTGCGCGCCAAGCGTCGAGCAGCTCGGGTATCGCGGCCGTGTGATCGAGATGACCATGCGTCGCGACGATCAGGGCGGGAACGAGGCCCCGCGAATCCAGGAAGGAAAGTATTCGCCGCGCTTCTGCTCCGGGATCTACGAGAATGCAAGAGAGGCCTTCCACGATTATGTACGCATTCTCTGCAATGGGTCCTACCGTGAGCCTCTCGAGCATGGTAGCCTGATCATAATCTTTAGGGCTCGGGGGACTCAAGCGGTGCTCTTTCCCCTCTATGCCGCCTTTGCCGCGGCCATGCTTTTCTATCTCCTCATCCCCATAGCCGGCGCCTTCATGCTTCGCAACCAGTGGAGGCGGTTCCGCGAGCGGGTGATCCTTTTAACCCGTTCGCGCACGCTCCGCTACGGCGACCTCGCCACGGCCGAACGCGAGGGTCGCGCGACGGTCGGTCGTTTCCGCCTCTATGGCACGATCGAAGCCATCGAGGGGCTCGACAGGATTTGGGTACGGGGAAAGGACGTCAGCGCCTTGGTGGATCTTTCGCGTGCTCCTCTCTACGTTGCGTCGCCGGCTCTTCCCGACGATCAAGCCGCGCCCGGCTCGATCGAGCGCATACGCTATCGATCGGTTTCGTCGCTGGTTGAAGGGACGAGCATCTTCGTCGCGGGCCTCCTCACGATCGACGAGGGACGCCCCGTCTTCGTCGACGCTCCCGACGAGAGCCTCGTGGCGGTCTGTCACGACGACGGCGATGCGAAGCTCGTATCGCGGCTCGTGGCGGGAGGCCGCGCTCAGAACGAGTACTGGAACTACCCTACGCGCATATCGCTCGCCCTTGGCCTCGCCGTCTCCAGCGGTATAATGCTGCTCTTGAGCAATTCCCTATTCCCGACCTTGCGGGCCTTGATCTTCCTTGCGGGCGCGGCCCCCGTGCTCCCTTTCGCGCCTCCGGGCCTGGCGCTTTTCTTCGCCTACCGCAGGCTCTGGCGCCGCGCCCTCGAGGCGCGAACCTTGCGGGACCTATTGAGGCTCCCGCTGCGCTTTTCTGGAAAGCGGCGCAGCCTCCTGGAAGGAGAGGCTCCGCCCATAAATGCGACTTGGATAGGCATGGGCGAATCGGGGACCGACAGTCGCGAATCCCGGACGCTCACGCTGTTTTCGCCCGAGGAATCCGGGGACGATGGCGCGCAGACTTTCGTCGTCGAGGGCGACCCTGAGACTTTGGCGCGCCGCGTCGAGCGCAGGGCATCCCTCTATGCCGTAACCGCGGGCCTCTGCTTCGGCCTCGCGATCATCGTCAACTTCGTCCTGGCCTACGCCGTTTGGAGATGGGTGCTTTAGCGGGTCCTTGAAAGACTCCTTCGATGCCTCGTCAGTCGGCTACCGCTTGACCGTCACGTTTCTTCGCCGGACCGACCGAAAGCTTGCGACCCCTGAATTCATAGCCGTTCAGCGCCGAAACCACGGAATCCGACCTCTGCGGATCGATATCCACGAAGGAATAATTGTCGAAGGCTCGGACGTCGCCGACCGATTCGGGCGAGAGTCCCGCGACATCGATTACGAGGTCGATCAAGATTCTCGGGTAGAGCCTCTGCCTCTTCCCCATCGAGAAGAAGAGAGTGACTCCTGCGCCGGCATAACGAGGCCGGGGAGGCAGTACCGATCGCTCGGCTTCTTTAACGCGTAAAGCCTGCTTCGTCGTCTTGCCTTCCGCCTTGGCCTGCCCATCCAGCCCTGGTTGCCTGGCCCTAGGGCCTTTTCGCGGCTCCCTGATCGGTGAAGCCGACGGGTCCTTGGATATCGGGCGGCCGGTCGCGCGTGACAAGCCCGCGGCCCTGAGAATAAGCGCGGCCGCCGCGTAGGAGCGGAGACGGAAAGGGACCCTTTTTCGGAATGCTGTCCGTATCTCGTCGAGGGCGACCGGATCCGTGGGATCGCGAAGCTCGGCCAGGATGCCATCCAGGAATGCATCCAGGGCATCGGAAGGAAGCCGGTTCGCGACGTTTTCGCTTGGCACGAAGATCTCCTTGAAGCGAATTTTCTCCTATTCTCTACGAAAGCCGACCGCCCGACAAGCTCTCATGGACAGCGGAGACCGCATCCTGTAGAGTCGCTATCGTATGAGACGATTCATTATCCCGGCTCCAAGCATCTTACTCGTTTCCATTCTCGCTTTCGTCCCTCCTTCTGCGCTTGCCGCGCAGAGCCCGGCTCTCGCGGGAAACCAGAGCGGTCCGGATGATCAGGCGGCCGCTCCGACGGTCCCTACGACGCCCGCTCAGCCTCCGGCCGTACTCGACGACGACCCTGCCGATCTCCTCGGCCTGAGCCTCGCCGATTCCCTGTCTCGCTTCGGGCCCCCCGCCTCGGTATGCGCGGTAAGGGGCGACGCCGCTTGGCAGGACGATGTGGCTTTCATTTACGGCGCCGGATATACTCTATTTTTGTACGGGGATCGAATCTGGCAATTCCGCTTTACGAAGCCGTACCCCGGCTCGATCTACGGACTCTTCCTGGGCGATACCTTGGACAAGATCCTGTCGGTGCTCGGCCAGCCTTACGAGAACGGCCCCGCGTTCGTCCTATACCGGATGCCATTTAAATCCTACCCGGTCAGGCTCCGCCTATCCTTGGAGGAGGATCGAATCACGGACGTATACCTCTACCGAGCCGATTTCTAGGAGGGATGACGCATGCCTCTGGTTTGCCTATCGCTCACGGCCAGGACCATCTCCGAAAACCTTGCGGCACTCGATCGCTACCGAGGGAAAATCGACATCGTGGAGCTCCGCGCCGATCTCCTCGATCCGTCGGAGGCCTTCGCCCTTCGCGACTTTCCCGTACTAGCGAACCTGCCCTGCATACTCGCGGTACGACGCAAGTGCGACGGCGGGGCTTTCGTCGATGGCGAAGGCCAGCGGCTGGTCATGATCGCCAAAGCCATCGCCTACGCCAGGCCAGATCAGAGCGCAAATTTCGCCTACGTCGACCTCGAGAGCGATTTTCGCGTCCCTTCCGTGGAGGAGGCTTGCCACACCTTCGGGACGAGGATCATCCGCTCGCGCCACTATCTTTCGGATATGCCTATCGATTTCGACCTGGCTTTGACAGATCTCGCCCTCGAGGCCGACGAGATCCCCAAGCTCGCGGTAACGCCCCACGGCGCGGACGATTTCGCCAGGTTCTTTACATGGGCATCCTCCCTTCCTCCTGGAGAGCGGATCATAGTGGGAATGGGGGAATATGGTATGCCGAGCCGAGTGCTTTCGGAGCGCATCGGCTGCTGCATCACCTACACGAGCGCCCTTCGCGCCGGCTTGCCGGTAGCGGCACCCGGCCATCTCGACCCCTCGACCCTGGAGGAAACCTACCGCTTCCACGATATAGATCGCAACACGACCGTCTACGCCCTCGGCGGCGGCAGCAACGTCCTCTCCTCCAAGACACCTATACTCCACAACGCCGCGTTCAAAGCCGCCGGAATAAACTCCGTCTATGTCCCGATGCCGGCCGGCGACGCGGCAGCTTTCCTGTCGGCGCTCGAGGCCACCTCCGCCCAAGGCGCGGCAATCGCCGTACCCCTCAAGGAAGCCCTGCTTCCCTACCTCGCTAGACGCTCGCCCGAAGTGGACGACATCGGGGCCTGCAATACCCTCGTTCGCGAAGCGGGTGGCTGGATGGGCTACAACACCGACGCTCAAGGCTTCGAGAGAGCCCTCTTGGAATTCATGGGAGGATCGGACCTGCGCGGCTTGAAGGCCACGCTCATTGGCGCGGGCGGGGTCGCCAAGGCGATAGCCCATGTCCTTTCCCGCCTCGGCGTACGCACCGTCATCCTCAACAGGACGGTCTCCAAGGCGCGCGTCCTCTCGCAGCGTTACGGCTTCGCCTACGGCCCCTGCACGGAGCATTCCACCGAGCTCCTCACCGCGCACGCGGATATCGTCATTCAAGCGACGGTCGTCGGCATGGACGGCGAGCGCCAGGGCGATCCCCTGGACTGGTACGATTTCTCCGGCCGGGAATCCGTTTTCGACCTCATCTACCGTCCCGAGCGCAGCCTCCTCCTGGAGCGCGCGGCCGCGGCAGGTTGCCGCATCATGAACGGATGGAAGATGCTCCGCTACCAATCGGCGGCGCAGTTCGCTCTCTGGACCGGCCTGGAACCGCCGTCCACTTATTTTTCCTAAGGTAGCCCATGCCCAAATCAGCATTCGTAGCCATCGCCGGCAGACCCTCCGTCGGCAAGTCGACGCTCGTCAACGCCCTCTGCGGCGCAAAAGTATCCATCGTCTCTCCCGTGCCGCAGACTACCCGTAATACCGTCAGGGGCATAATCAACAGGACAGAGGGCCAACTCGTCTTCCTCGACACGCCTGGATATCATATCTCGGAGAAGAAGCTCAACCTACGTCTCCGGGAAGTCTCGATCGAGGCCTTCGCCGACGCCGATATCGTACTTTACGTAGTCGACGCCACGCGAAGACCCGGCCCCGAGGAAGAGGCCATCGCCACGGCCCTAGTCCCTGCGGCCGAACGCCTCGTCGTCGCCATCAACAAGATGGACTCGCCCGAGGCCGACCCGAAAGCGTCCCGCGTTTTCTTGTCCGCCAAATTTCCCAAGGCAGGGGTCTTCGAACTCTCTGCGCTCACGGGCTCGGGTTTGGGCGAATTGCTTGTCGCCCTCTACGCCCGCGCGCAGGAAGGCCCGGCCTGGTATCCGGAGGAATATTATACCGATCAGGAACCGGTCTTCCGTATCGCGGAGATAATTCGCGAGAAAATATTCCTCTACGCGCGAGATGAGTTGCCCCACGCCGTCTACGTTTCCTACGAGGATTCCTCGCACGGGCCGAACGGCAGCCTCCTCGCACGGTACGACCTCGTCGTGGAACGCGAATCTCAAAAAGGAATCCTCATAGGCAAAGGCGGCTCGATGATCAAGCGGATCAGGGAGGACGCCGAGAAGGATCTGGCGGACATCTTCGATTACGAGGTCAAGCTCAGGCTCTCGGTCCGAGTCGACCCTGATTGGAAGAAGGACGACAAGAGGCTGGAACAACTCATTTTTTAAAGGACTATACCGCAGCTTGCCTATGGATGCCATGTAGACAAGGAATGCCGAGCTCCGCCGGATGGTACCGCGCGAAACGAGTATTTCTCCCGGCGTTTCTTGACGCCTTGCGTCGCCAATAGCGGAAAGAACAGCTCCTCGAGCGCCAAAGGCCTCTGTTCCAATCGGTCGGGCTTGAGCGAACTCGTCGAATCAAATATACAGTATAGTTCAGGAATGGCGGTCGCATGAAAACGGGAATCGGGGACAGGAGGCGTCTAATCGCCCTTATCGCGTCCCTATTGACGCTGGGATTCGCGGGCACGAGTTTTTTCGGCTTCATGGCCTCTCGGCAAGCCCTCGAGGCATCGATCGCCGACAATGAGCTGCCCGTGACTTCGGACACGGTATATTCCGAAATCCAGAGGGACTTGGTCCGCCCGATCCTGATTTCGTCGATGATGGCCTCGGACACATTTCTCCGCGACTGGATCCTCGCGGGCGAAAAAACTCCCGCAGAAATGATCAAGTACCTTGGCCAGGTGAGGACCAAGTACGACGCCTTTACGAGCTTCATGGTCTCGGAAAGAACTCGCATCTATTATCAGTCCGACCGAATCCTCAAAAAGGTCAGCGGAAGCGAGGATCGGGACGTTTGGTATTTCCGCGTCAGGCTCATGAAGACCCCTTACGAGATAAACGTGGACCGCGACCTCGCCCATGCCGACACATTGACGGTCTTCATCAACTATCGAGTACTCGACTATCACGGTCGCTTCATCGGAGCGGCCGGAGTCGGCATCAATGTCGCCGCGATCAGCGGCATGACGGCCGAATATCGCCAAAAATACGGACGCTCGGTCTATTTCGTCGACAAGGACGGGAATATAGTCGCCGGATCTCCGGGAGGCATCGATTCCGCCGACGGCGCCGGGCCCAAGAACGTACACGACATCGACGGACTGTCGAGCATCGCTTCCCGCGTCCTCTCCACCGATCGAGGCTCCTTCCGATACATGAGGGCGGGCAAAGAGTGGCTTCTCAACGTGCGCATGGTGAGCGAGCTCGGCTGGCGGCTCTTCGTGGAGAAGGACGAAAACGCGGCCTTAGCGGGGATTCGCAGGGCCCTCGAGCTCAATCTCGCGACATGCCTGGCCATCACCGCCCTCGTTCTCCTGCTGACGAGCTTGACCATCAACCGTTTCCAATCCCGGCTCGAGCGGACGGCCACCCTGGACGGACTTACCGGTTTCCTCAACCGGCCCGCGCTGGGCATCCTCGCGGATCAGGCATTCAGGGAAATGAAGCGCGACGGCCGCTCGCTCTGCCTCGTCATCGCCGACCTGGACGACTTCAAGAGCGTCAACGACGGTTTCGGGCACCAGACGGGCGACGCGGTCCTCGTTCGATCCACTGGGGCGATACGCTCCTCCTTGCGCGAATCGGATCTGGCTTGCCGCTGGGGCGGGGAGGAATTCCTCGTGATATTGCGCTCCTGCTCCCTCGCGGAGGCCATTCTCATAGCGGAGAAGACGCGGGCCGCCATCGCGTCCTCCGACTCGGGGGGACCGCATATAACGGCGAGTTTCGGCGTCGCCGAGCGCCTCCAGGACGAGGACTTCGACAGCCTCGTTCGCCGCGCCGACGCCGCATTGTACAGAGCCAAGGCCGAGGGCAGGAATCGAGTCTGCGCGGCGAAGTAAGCTCGGCCGCTCAATCCGCGTTCTTTATGATCACGCCGAAGCACTCGATAAGCGAGAGAACGTCCGGTACGCTGAAGACGGCCTTCTTGACGTTGTTGCTCCTCGGGTCTATTTCATAGCCTTTGGCCTCGAAGAACGAGGCTCTCTCCAGGTTGCAGCCATGGAACAGCGTTTGACTGAAAATCGATTCGTCGAACCTCGCCTCGACGAGGAAGGCGTTTTCGAAGTCGCACTCGTCGATCCGGCATCCCAGAAATTTCGCTCTCTTCATCTTCAAATCGCTGAAATTGCAATTCTGCAGACGCGTTTTCGAGAAGCCGCAATCGAAGAGCAGCTGATCGCAATCGTAAAAATTCAGGCCGACTATCTTGCAGTCGGAAAACGCAACATTGATGAGTTTCGAGCCTTTGATCGACGGATTGGAAAGGTTGCATCCAGAAAAAGCGCAATCCTCAAAGACCGAGCGCGACAAATCCGCCTCGGTCAGGTTGCAGCCTTCGATTTTACAGCGATAGAATTCCTTTCCGGGGATGGAAGCGCCGGAGAGATCGAGTCCTTCGATGTTTTCGCTTTCGTACGAGTCACGATCGAGATGGATCACGACGGCGTCCCCTTTCGAAGGTCCCTACTCGTTCTTGGCGGAAAAATAGAGCCTTCCGATTCGCTCGCCTATGCTCCAGTACTCCCCCGTGAGATAGACGATGGGATCCAAGGACCCCATGCGAATCTCGCCTTTCTCGTCGAGCCTGTCTTCGTCGACGCGCATCGCCGCGACCTGCCCCAGGAAGAGGTCATGGTCGCCGATCCTGAGGATATCGATCACCTCGCACTCGATGTTCACGGGGCATTCTTCTATGCCCGGAGCTTTCACCTTTATGGAGGGGATGGGTGTTAGCCCGAATTCGCTGAACTTATCCCGACCGGCCCTGCCCGAAACCGTCCCGCAACGATCGACCTTCTGGACCATCTTCGCCGTCGGCAGGTTGATCACGTATTCCTTGGTTTCCCGGATGAGGCCATGCGAGTAGGTCGCCGGGCGGATCGCTATTCCTACTATTACAGGCTTGCGGATGCTGATGTTGAACACCTCGCCGAGGGTGATGATGTTCGCCGCCCCTTCGCCGTCGCAGGAAGTGACAAGGGCGGCCGGCGAGGGAGAAATAGGGCGATAGGGCTCGACTTCTCTTTTCATCGACGGCCTTAGCCGAGCTTGTAGCCGAAGCGGCGGAGCATGGACTTTCGGTCGCGTTTGTCCGCATCGTTCTCGAGCCCCTTGGGAGAGAAACCGTCCACTGCCCCGAGGATGGCCGCTCCCTGATCGGTCCGGGCCAGGACGAGCTCGAGGGGATTGGCGGTAGCGCAGAAGACGCGGCAGACCTCTGCGCAGGCCTTTACGCGGTCGAGGATGTTGATGGGATATGCGCCGGGACCGATGACGATATAGAAGCTATGGCCGGCTCCAGTGGCGCGGGCGCAAGCGACCGCGTCGGCGACGAGGGCCGGATCGTTCCCCTCGGTGCGGACGAGGCAGGGGCCCGAAGCCTCGTTGAAGGCGATGCCCCACCTAGCCCCCGGAATCGAGGAGACCATGATCTCCGCCAAGTCCTCGACGGTCTTTATAAAGTGGGATTGGCCCACGATGATATTGCAGTCCTGGCTCCAGTCAAGCCTCACGGTTTCGATAGTCATTCATCCCCCTTTTGGCAAGCTTCGAATCGCACTTCCGAATCAATCGGGATCGAGTTCGACCGGAACCCTCATTTCCCCTTGGAGATATAAGTAAAAGAGGCCAGCAATTCGTGGAAGGCGGTACGCTCGCGGTCACGCTCCTCGGCGCTCCGACTGGAAAGGACGAAAACGAAATAGGCATCCTTTCCCTCGTAATAGGCAATGGACTGATAGTAGTTTTCGTTGCTGTCGTCGAAATCCTTTTGAACGAAGCTATACTCCATGCCGGGAGAAAAAGGCTCGAGGTCCTTGACCAGGGTACCGGGATTGGGCTTCATGAACGTAGCCTGGTCGGTCTCGATGAATTCCTCCAGCGTGGCGGGACCATCCGCCTTCTTCGGGCTCGGGCAGACGTATATATGCAGCTTCGTCGGCGAGTACGTATCGCCGGCCTTGTAGAACAGACCCGAGACTCCCTGCCAATGCAGGCTCTTGCTGTCCCAAATCCAGCCCATGGGCGCAGATATGAGAAAGGCCCACTTGTCCCCTTCGATCAGTCCCCCGCTTTGGCTCTGCGCGATGGCGAGAAATGCAAATAGCGTCATTAGCATGGATATTGTCGCTTTCTTTGCCATATTTCCCCTTTGGTCGCGCCGACCCCTTAATATTTGTTCATAAATGGATTATACTCGAATTATCTTCGGTACATCGAGCATATACATGGAATTCCACGAACTCAATCTTCATCCCGACTTGCAAAAGGGCATCGATGAAGCGGGATTTACGACTTGCATGCCCGTCCAGGAAATGGTTTTCTCACATTCCCTCGCCGGCGGGGATATCTACGCCCAGTCCCAGACGGGCACGGGCAAAACAGCCGCTTTTCTCATATCGATCATGCAGCGTATCATGTCCGAGTCCTCGCTCCGGAGCAAGAAAGTCCTGATCTTATCGCCCACCCGGGAATTGGCGGTCCAAATCGAGGCCGAGGCCAGGAAATTGGGCAAGTATCTGCCCATCAGCACTGGAGCCTTTTTCGGCGGCGTGAGCTACGGTCCCCAGGTTGATATGCTCAGGGCGGACGTGCAGATCATCGTCGGTACCCCTGGGCGAATAATCGACCTCCTCCAACAGGGCAAGATGCTGTTCAAGGAGGTCGGGTTCTTGGTCATCGACGAAGCCGACAGGATGTTCGACATGGGCTTCATCGACGACCTGCGCAGGCTCCTTCGCTATCTGCCTCCGGCCGAGCGGCGCCAGACTTACCTCTTCTCCGCCACGCTGGGCCTCCGGGTCAAGGATCTGGCTTGGGAGTACATGCGCGAACCGAAGGAGATCTCGATCGAGCCCGAGAAGGTTACGGTCGAACTGGTTACCCAGGAGCTCTATCACGTAGGCTCGCACGAAAAGCTTTCCCTGCTCTTGGGCCTCCTCGAGCGCGAGAAGCCCGAGAGTTGCCTCGTCTTCTGCAACCAGAAGTTCATGGTCGAAGAGCTGGCGCGTAGGCTCAGGGTCAACGGATTCGACTGCGAATTCATCATGGGCGACTTGCCCCAGTCCAAGCGCCTCGAAGTCATCGAAAGACTCAAGGCTGGAAGAATCCGCCTCCTCGTGGCGACGGATGTCGCGGCCCGAGGTCTCGATATCGAAGCGCTCCAGATCGTGGTCAACTATGACGTTCCAGAGGACGCCGAGTCTTACGTTCACCGAATCGGCCGTACCGCGCGCGCGGGCAAAGCCGGCAAAGCCATTACCCTCGCCTGCGAAAAATTCGTGTACGGACTCTATGCTATAGAGAAATACCTCGGCGCGAAAATCCCGGTCATGTCATTCGACGAATCTCTGCTGGTAGAGGACAGGAGCGCTGGGCTGCGCTTCTCCCGCGATCGCGGCGGCGAGGGACGCAGCCGCGATTCGCGGCAGGGCGCGAGAGGCTACGGCGGCGGCAGGAGCGGCGCCTACGCGGGCGGTCGATCCGGCGTCGGCAGATCGGGCGAATCCCGCCGCAGCCTTGCCGGCCGCGATGGTCCTCCCGGCCGCGACATCCTCCCTTCTCGCGGCGGACGACAAAGCCCGACTCCGCGTCAGAACGGTCAGAAAGCCCCGCAAAGCGGCCACAGGCAACAGTCCGGTCAAAGCCCGCAAAGACCGTTACCTCCCCGTAAAA
This sequence comes from uncultured Spirochaetota bacterium, assembly GCA_963778775.1. Classification (GTDB taxonomy): domain Bacteria; phylum Spirochaetota; class Spirochaetia; order Treponematales; family Rectinemataceae; genus UBA1306. The sequence continues at coordinate 11,660 of CAVZVX010000153.1, forward strand.
CGGCGGCTCCCTCTCCCCAAGCGCAACGCCAGGGCCTGCCTAGGCCTCAAGTCGCGAAGCCTCGCGCCCCGGAATCCCAACGCCAATCCGCCCAGACCCCCAATGCCCCCGAAACCCTGAAGAAGTCCGGCATACTCGACAAGATCAAAAGGCTCTTGAAAAGGGATAAAAGAACTTTATAAAGGGCTGCCGAGCCTTTCGCGACGCTGCATCATCAACGCTCGCCGCAGAAATAGGCGTAAACGATGGGTGACACATCCGCGCGAGCAGCGAGGGCGAATATCGCCTCCTGCAGAAGAACGTACTGTTCCTCCGTGGCTATGAAGCCCGCGGGAACAACGGCGGGTATATCGATCGAGAAGTCCCTATCCACGAGCTCGTCGACGCAGAACCGAAGCGGCTTGAGCGTCGAGCCACCGAGTGGAATATGCAGGAAATCCTGGATCGACCCCGATCGGCAGGCTTCGGACTCGTTGATCGCCATGAACAGCAGGTCGACGACGCGGAACGCCTCACCCAAGGAAAGCCTAGCGCTCCTGTCCGCCGAAAGATCGCGCCAGGCGCCGAGCAAATCCCTCCCCGTCTTTCGAACCAGCCTATCGAATTGCTCCTGGTTGATGACGTAGCGCACGCTCTTGATCATCCTGGGGACATTGTCGCCGGCCCACCGCGCGAACAATTGGACAGCCCCCGTGCGCCTCCGCGCCAGCGGCTTGATCCACGCTCCCTGGACGGATTCGCGCGCGATCTCCCCAGCGGACAGTCCCACGCAGGGCAGGACAAACGACTTTCCGAATTCGGCGAGCGCCGATACGGCTTCTCCGGCGTCCCGGAAGACATCGATTCGCTCAGACTTTTTCATTATCTCTCAACGAGAAGCCGATCCTGGTCGTCAGGACCTTGATATTTTTTTCGGTCGTGCAGGGCCGCCCAATATAAGACGCTTCCTCCCTTGGCACTCACCCGGAGGCCCCAGCTTCCGGGCTCCTTCGCGAATTCCTTCCGCAGCTCTCGAAGGCAGGGACCGCTGATCTCGAGGGATTCCGTAGTCCTGCCATCGGGGTGATCGAGCTCGATGACCGCGCTGCCCTCGCGCACATGCAAAAAGAGCTCGAGCTTAACTGGATTGTGGTTCATTTTAAAGGCGACGCTCGTGCTGCCTTCGTGGCCGTCGGAAAGACGCTCGCAATTAGAAGTGAATGAGTAGCCCTCTGCGCACGAAGAACCGGTCAAAGCAAGCGCGAGGACCCCAAAAATGAACGGTATTAGGCGAACGAGGCCCTTCGCGTACGGATGACCCGGACATTCCGAATTCCAGGACAAGCCGAACTCCCTTATTCGAATCGAGGATAGTCGTTAGTATATGCCCCTTTTCCATATAGAGCAACGAAAGATGAGACAGAAAGACACTTCGACACCGGCCAGCCTTCCGTGCGGCTGATTTCTGGCGGCCTCCCGCCCTTCCCTGTGTCGGGAGAAGCCGCCGTATTAAGCCACGGGAGCGTTCGCCACCATCGGCGCAAGCGTTTTTTCGCCGAGGGAGGCGAGGATTCGGCCCTTGTTCTGGTCGAGAAAGCGTCTGACCCATTGGGCGTATGCCTGAATCGTCCGGGTGCTATAATGGCGGGATTCGAGGGCTCGCCCGAGAGCTTGCAACGTCTCGTCGAAAGAATCGTCGCGGCGCGTGTCGCTTGAATCGAAAAGGCTGAACATGCCCGTATCATAAAGGGCATTGAATAGCCTTTCTCCCTCCGCTCTACCGTTCGGAATGAGCCAGGCTTGGCCGCCGGCTGACCATCTTCGGCCGGGGACTGTAGGCATTGCATCAACGACCTCTTGGTCGAAAGGAAAGCGGACGGCAAGAAATCCTTCGGAATGGCCAGCGATGGAGACGACCATGACGGCGAGCTCCTCGTGTTTTGGTATAGATAAATGGGACGGGATTCAGATTATTGTCGCCGCTGCGGGCTGTCAATCCGTATCTTCGGTTTTCGCTCTCAAGGGGGGCTCTTTTAAAATGCGGATGCATTAGGAGAGTAAGCCCATTGTTATACGTTGTATGTATTGAGCCTGGGGGGTCCACTATTCGCTGTTGCAATGGCTTAAGCGACCTGGGCGAGGGTCTCACCCGCTGTTCAAGGTTGTCGTTTCGCTCTTCCCAGGCTTCAAAAAGACTGATTTCCCTATTTTATCTAGCTGGCTACGATTCGTATCTAGCCACATACGGGTGATATCTAGCTGGATACTCTTGATATCCAGCTAGATATCACCAATAGCTAGCTAGATATGCCCTGTAACGAGCTAGCTAGTGGCCAAGATTCAGTGGTCCCAGCCTCCATTTTCAGTTGTCCAAGCCTCTATTTTCAGTTGTTCCGACTCCTTTTATAACTGATGCAAGCCTACTTTTTCGCCCAAACAAGCGACACTTTGGTACATGAACGGACCCTGGATCTCCGTGGTATTCAGTTGCGGGAAACAGGCGGGATCTCGATTACTGTTCTCTTGTTTCCCTCGACGCCACGACCTTTGGTACTGCCCTTCTCCCGAAGGTCCAATTTATCCTAGAGCCATGAAACGGCTACGAGGTATCGTTCGCTCGGCTAGGAAATTTATTGTATGAGGGCCTCATACCCCTGTACCTGTAGCGTTGTGCGCAGCAAGCTGTGGGGTATGAGTCCCTCCTCCGAATCATGAAAGTCCCGCCCGCTGTTACGCGGGCGGGACTTTGGTACGGGCCATGGTCTCAGGCCTGCGTCGGGATGCCTGCCGGCGGCGGCGCCGCCTTCTTGGCCCGGCCGCCCCGATTTGAATCGAACAGCCTCTGAAGGACGCAGAAGACGAATACCAGAAAGCCGATCGCTATACGCGTCCACCAGGAATTCAGCGTGCCCTGGAAGACGATAAGGACTTGGATCGTCCCATAGATGAACACACCGAAGAGCGTTCCGAGTACGCTGCCGACGCCTCCGGTCAGGAGGGTTCCGCCGATCACGACGCATGCGATCGTGTCCAGCTCCATGCCCTGGCCATTGAGGGCATATCCCGAAAGGGTGTAAAAAGTGAAGACGATTCCTGCCAACGCCGCGCAAAAGCCGCTGAAGCCGTAGAGCAGGATCTTCGTACGGGCGACGGGAAGGCCCATCAATATGGCCGACTGCTCGTTCCCGCCGATCGCGTATACGGTGCGGCCGAACTTCGTCGAGCGCGAGATAAACATCCCGGCGAGCAGCATGACGATAGCTATTATCACGCTCGGCGAGACGAAGCTACCGGCTATGACCTTGACCTGTCCGTGGGCCATGACCTGCCAGAAATTGTTCGTGATCCCTATGGTGAAGAGGCTGACCACGTAGCACAGTCCTCTCGCGAGGTAGAGCCCCGCCAAGGTCACGATAAAGGGAGGCAGGTCGAAGGTTTGAATGAGATAGCCCATGAAAAGTCCCAGACTCACGCCCATAAGAAGCACGACCGGAATGACGAGGGCAGGGCTCCAATGCGACTTCTCAACGAGGCTCGCCGACACCATGGTGGATAGCGCGAGCATCGATCCGACCGATAGGTCGATCCCTCCCGAGATGATCACGAGGGTCATACCTACGGCGAGGACGATCAGATAGGCATTGTCGATAAATAGGTTAAGGAAATTTTGAAGCGTGAAGAACCCGGTAAAGGAAACCGATCCCAGGCCGAACATGAGGATGAAGAGGCCAAGGGTAACGAGCGTCGGATAATGCCTCGGGTCGATGCTCAATCTGGTCTTCATACCGACAGCTCCTTCTTTCCGAATACACCGGAGATCATGGAGCGGAATTTGCTCGACTGCAGGAGGCACATACCCCAGACCACGATGGCCTTGACAACTCTCGATATTTCCGGCGGCACGCCGAAGGCGTAAATCGTAGTCGTCAGGGTCTGCACGATGAGCGCGCCGATTATGCTGCCCAAGAGGTAAAATTTGCCCCCATCGAGCGAAGTGCCGCCGAGCACAACGGCAAGGATGGCATCCAGCTCGAACCCGAGGCCCGCATTATTGCCATCGGCGCTCATGACCGTCGAGCATACGACCAGGCCCGAGATTCCTGCGCAAAAGCCGCTGAAGGCGTAGACGCCCAAAAGAATGTTCTTAGCATTGATTCCGGCGAAGCGAGCCGCCTTCGGGTTTATGCCGACCGCCTCGATGAACATGCCCAAGGCCGTTCGTCTCGTAACCAGATAGGTCAACAGCAGAAGTGCGACGACTAAGTAAATCGAAAAGGGAAGGCCCAACCAATATCCCTGACCGAGCAGGGCGAAGGGCTTGGCGTAGAGCCACACGATCATGGCATTGGTCGTCACCATGGCAATGCCGCGGCCGGCGACGAAAAGGATCAGTGTCGCGATGATCGGCTGCATGCCGATTCTTGAGACGAGCATGCCGTTCCACATCCCCGCCGCGACAGAAACGAGAACAGCCAAGTCATCGCGAACCATATAGGGTTCTTGGGAATGCCCTGGAGAGCTTCCGCCGATCAGCATGGCCACGACGCCGGCCGAGACCGCAACGATTGAGCCGACCGAAATGTCGATCCCCTTCGTCGCTATGACGAGCGTCAGGCCGATAGCGAGGAGCATGATCGGCGCGCCGTTCTTCAGGATATCGATCACATTGCCATAAAAATGTCCTTCTTTTATTTCGATTCGGAAAAAATGTGGAGTAAAAAAGAGGTTGAACAGCAACAGGACGATTAGGGCGACGAGCGGCCAGAAGAATTTTTTGTTTTTCAAGGACCTCCACCAGGCCATAGTCACTTCCCTCCCGCTATCGTATGCATAATGCGACTCTCGGTCATATCCTCTCCACGGAGCTCCACGATCTTCGCCTTGTCCTTGAGAACGGCGACTTTCGTGCTGCAGCGCAATACTTCGTCGAATTCGGAGGAGATGAAAATGACGCCGAGTCCGTATTTGCTCAGTTTCAGGATCTGTTCCATGATCTCAAGCTTGGCACCCACGTCGATACCGCGAGTAGGCTCGTCCAGAATCAGGATGACCGGTTGCGTGGCGAGCCAGCGGGCAAGCATCACTTTCTGTTGATTGCCGCCCGATAGCTGCCTGGCCTCGTTCTCCGCGCTCGGGGTCTTGATTCCCAAAGACTTGATCATTTCGTTGGCTATCTCGAGCTGCTTTTTTGCCGAAAGGTGCTTTATGGTCCCGCTCTTCGCCTGGAGAGCGAGGATGATATTTTCGCGTATGGATAGCTCGGCGAATATGCCTTCGTTCTTCCGGTCCTCAGTGCAATACCCTATTCCCGACATCATCGCGACGCGCGGGGAGTTTATCGCCGTCTTCCTGCCTTTTATGAAAATATCGCCCTGTTCCGCACTATCTATCCCGAATATGAGCCTGGCCATCTCGGTGCGTCCTGAGCCCAGGAGTCCGGCAAGTCCCAGGACATCCCCCTCGTAAAGCTCGAGATCGAAGGGGGCAATGGACCCGTGGAGGCCCAATTGCTTGATTCGCAGCACCGCTACCTTGTCTTTCGCCATGGCGGCGTCTAGCTCTTTCGATTTATCGCCGCTGGTGGATGAATAGTTGAATTCGGACAATTCCTTGCCGAGCATCTTGGAAATCAGCTCCAGCTTCGGCAATTTATCGGTCTCGTATTCTCCGACGAATACGCCGTTTTTCAGTATTGTGATCCGGTCCGCTATCTGATAGGTCTGGTCCAGGAAATGGGTTATGAAGAGGATGGCCAGACCCTCGTCGCGCAGCCTCCTGATGACCTTGAAGAGCTGCTCGACTTCGTGCTCGTCCAGGCTCGACGTCGGTTCGTCTAGTATCAAGATCTTTGCTGAAGAATCCAGGACGCGGGCGATCGCCACCATTTGCTGAATCGCAATGGAATAGGATGACAAAGTTCTTGTGACATCGATGCTAATGTTGAGACGTTCGAGCACGTCCTCGGCTTTCCGGTTCATGGATGTCCAGTCTATTTTCCCGAGCTTCTTGGGCTCTTTGCCGATGAAGATGTTTTCCGCGACGGAAAGATTCAAGCAGAGGTTGACTTCCTGATAAACGGTATTGATGCCCAGCTTCTGGGCGGCAAGGGGCGTATCCGGCCCTATTGCCTTGCCGTTGAGGAGCATTTCGCCCGAATCCTGCTTGTAGACTCCGGTAAGAACCTTTACCAATGTCGACTTCCCCGCCCCGTTCTGTCCCATCAAAGCGTGAACCTCTCCCTTGAAGAGCCGAAAATCCACGTCGGACAGGGCTTTTACACCGGGGAAGGTCTTGTTTATTTTTTTCATTTCCACTATCGGGGCTGTAACGTCCATTCCCATGCCTCCCACAGATAGTAATGCATAGTCTCAAGTACCAATCAAGGCCACCCCGCAATAGGAGTGGCCTTGATCTTCATTCTGTGCCTTTAGATAGGGTTACCTAGTACTGGCGGGTCGGAAGAGCAGCCGCGGCATTGGTCGCGTCATAGAGACCCTCGATCGTCCAAATCCTGGCAGGGAGCTTCTTGCCGGCGCGGAGGTCGGTGAGGGCCTGGATGGCCTGGGGACCGAGGAGGGGGTTGCACTCTACCGTGCAATTCTGCTCGCCATTGACTATTGCCTGGAAGGCCCCCTTAACGCCATCCATACCGATGATGATGATATCCTTGCCGGGCTTCAGTCCGGCTTCCTTGATCGCCTCTTCCGCACCGAGTGCTTCCTGATCGTTATGGCAGAACAGTACCTGGATTTTCGGATCGGCCTTCAGGAAGGCCTCCATGACCTGCTTGCCGCCGGAGGAGGTGAAATCTCCGTCCTGGGAATGGGCAATATTCCAATTCGGATGATTCTTGGCGATATCGCGGAAGCCCTGGGCCCTCTCGATGGCTGGAGCGGAGCCGGTGGTGCCCTGGATCTCGGCGATGTCGATGGGAGTCGTGCCGTCATCGATACCCTTGTCCTTCAGGTACTTGGCGAGCCATGTGCCGGCCTCGTGACCTTCATTAAGGAAGTCGGAACCCATGATGGTCATTCTGAGGTGCTGGTCTTCCTTGGCCACATCGCGGTCGATCATGACGACCGGGATATGGGCGTTCTTCGCTTCCTGGAGGACGGGGCCATACCCAGTTTCGACGAGGGCCGTAAAGAGGATGGCGTTTACCTTCCTGGCGATGAAGGAACGGATGGCCTTGATCTGATTCTCCTGCTTCTGCTGGGCGTCAGAGTAGATCAACGTGAAGCTGGGGTCATCGAGGAAGGCATTTTGCACGGAAATGGTGCAGGCGGTTCGCCACTCGCTCTCGGATCCGAGCTGGGCGAAACCGACGACCCATTGCTTGGGCGCCGCGAAAGCGGCGACGGAGAACATCATCATCGCCGCAACCATTAGAACCAGGACCTTTTTCCAGTTCTTCATAAACTCTCCTCAATTCTGAATACCAATACAATGTTGCGATATCCAAGAATCGGCTCCAGCCGATCCTCGGAACCTTGGAAATTCCCTCCGTTGCTCGCAAAATTGCCAGCGTGGCACCCTGCGTCGCTTTCTCTTACCTCCCCCTACTCTCCTCCTTCTGTCCAGTCAATTCTGGACGTTCAAGTACTTGTATAGATTCTCGTTATTCAAGACCTGATCGATATCGAAATTCAGGGGCCCAATCACCGTCGTTACCTTGCCCTTGGCATTCATCAAGTTCAGCGTGTTATTGATGCCGATGATCTCGAGCTTTACCTGTGGAATCCAAGACCGCTCCGTACTTGATATCATTGGAGTCCCCATCGCTCGTCATGTACACTTGCCTTCCCAAGTACTGCGTTACAACGAGCTTGTTCTTATATTTCGGATCGGGCGAGCCATCCCGCCCTTTGGGGAAACTGACCGTCCTGGATTTTCCCTTGAGAATAACCGCGACCGATTTGATCGTCTCGCCCGAATCGGGCCCGTCGATCTCGTAGACCCTGTTCGGATTGCCTGTCGGCGTCAGCTCGACCCAGTCCCTATCCACGTTAATGCGAATCTCGGCATTGGCCGGTATCACGTCTCCGACCTTCATGACCACCCAAGCGTCCTTCCCGATAGTTCGATAGCTCACGTAGCCATCGCTGGTCTCGGAGTACAATCCGACGCAGGTCAGCGAGCCTGCCTTCGATCCGGCCGAGTACAGATGCTCGACACGGAAAATGCGATGAATACGCTGATAAAACCAAAATCCCTCTAAAAATCTGCTTCATATCCTTACTCCTAGCCTAATGGCGATGGTTAGGTCGACGATCAGCCTCATAAGCTCGCCTATCCATTAAGGACCATTTTTCGTTAATGCGATTTAGACCAAACGGCTTTTTTGTGCACTTTTTAAACTTATGGAGCCGCTAAAGCCTTCGATAAAGGGGGAGCCCTGGCCATCGAGCATCGAGGATTCAATATTCCCTCCTAGCCAAATACGTCCGCGCCGTTTCCGCGGGAAAGACGCCTTCGGCGGTGATCATGCGAAGCGGCAGATCCTTCCCGGTCTCGTAATCCTTGATGGCCTTCATGAGTTGGGGCCCAAGCAGGGGGTTGCATTCCACGGTACAGTTCAATTTGCCTTCGATCATGGCCTTGAAGGCCCCGTGCGCCGCATCGATGGAAACGATCATTACGTTCTTGCCGGGCTTCAATCCGGCTTCTTCCATCGCCTGGATCGCTCCCAAGGCCATATCGTCGTTATGGGCGAAAAGCGCGTCTATCTTTCGGTGCTCGCGCTCCAGGATCTTCTTCATGACCTCGTATCCCTGGTCTCGAGTAAAATCGCCGCTCTCCGACGCGATGATCTGGAAATTCGGATAGGCTTTCAGGATCTCGGTGAACCCGATCGTCCTCTCGATCGCAGGAGAGGAGTCGATGGTCCCCTGAAGTTCCACGATATCGACGGGGGCCGCGGTCCTGATCTTCTCGACGAGCCAGCGCGCGGCGCGCCGCCCCTCCTCGACGAAATCGGACCCCATGAAGCTGAGCCAGAGCGAATCGTCTTTCAAGTCGACCGTTCGATCGGTCATGATCACCGGTATGCCGGCGCTCTTGGCCTCCCTCAGGACTTCGTCCCAACCCGACTCGACTATCGGCGAGAAGGCGATAACGTCCACTTTCTTCCTGATGAAGGAACGAATGGCCGCGATCTCGTTTTCCTGTCGTTGCTTGCCGTCCTCGAACAGGAGGTCTATCCCCGCCTTCGCGGCCGCGGACTTGATAGACTTGGTATTCGCGACTCTCCATTCGCTCTCCGAGCCTACCTGAGCGAATCCCAGCAGGATGCGCCGTCCCGTCGGCAAGGCCTTTCGATCGGGATAGGGCAAGACGCCCTGGCTTTGGTCCAGGACTTCCGGTGTCACCTTGATCGGTCTCAGGAAGATCTTCTTGGGTATGCCTTCCTTATGGAAAAGGAGGTCTCGGGCGTAGATCAGGGCCTCTTTGCCGCCAGTCGGACAGGTGAACGTCGCCGACAGGATTCCCTTTCGAACGAGCTCGATCCCGCCGGTCGGACCGGGAAGCCCGTCTATCCCGATTATCCTGATTCCGGGCCTTCCAGCGACCCTAGCCGCCTTCCAGGCGCCGAAGGCCATGGCATCGTTCTGGGCGAAGATCACGTCCAGATCGGGGATCACCTTGATCCGCTCGGCGACCTTGTCTTCCGCGGTATCGCGGAGCCAGTCTGCCACGATGGCGTCCACGATCCTGATGTTAGGATGCTTGGCGAGGACCTCCCGGAGCCCCTGGCTGCGCAGGAGCGTCGGCGGTGAGCCCGATCGACCCTGAATCTCCAAGACCGTCCCGGGCCGGTTCTTGAGGAGATCCGTAATGACGCCCCCTCCCTCCCGACCGAGCCGTTCGTTGTCCGGTCCTATGAAGAGACTGTAATCGTAGCCTTCGACCGCCCTATCCAGTACGATCACCGGGATTTTCGAATACGCCTCGCGGACGATGGGAGTCAGCTCGTGGGAATCGGTCGGCGAGATGATCATCAGGTCGATACCGTACTCCATGAGCCGATGTACGTCATCGATCTGCCGGCTTGTAGAGTCCGCGGCGTCGGTATAGATGATTTTCATATCCGAATAGCGCGCCGCCTCGGCCTTCACTTCCTCGGTCATCTCGATGCGCCAGGGCTCCGTCAAGTTGGCTTGCGAGAAGCCGATGAGGAAGCGTAGGCCCGATCTTTGCGGGGCTTGATCGCAGGCCGAGAGCAAGGCCGTGGCGATGACGGCCGTCATCGCGACCAGCAGCCGGTTTCGCCTTTCCATCGTTAGGCTCCTTTCCGATGATCGGTCGGAGAGCTTCCCGTCACCTTCTTGAAGGCTCGGCTGAAATAGTGCTGGCTTCGATAGCCGACCCTTTCGGCCACCTCGAAGGCCTTCGCCGCCGGATCGCTCATGAGGAAAGTCGCCTTTTTCACGCGCGTGCGATTCAGGTATTCGACGAAGGAAAAGCCCGTCTCGCGCTTCATCAGTCTGGACAGATAGCCGGGGCTTATCTGAAGCTCGGCCGCGGCGTCCTCCAGGCAGAGGGCGGGATTCCAGTAATGCTTGTCGATATAGTTGCGCGCGAGTACGACAAAGGCCTCGCAGTTCCCGCCGTCGGCAAGCTCGGAGCAGAGTTCCTCGTAGGCGTCGCACATTCCCTCAAGAGGCTCGGGAACTATGCGCGTCGCGATGCTCGGAACCTGGGTGACTTGATCCGAGGCGCGCCGCTCGATGTCCGAGACGATGCCGATCAGCTCTTTCTGATCGAAGCGGGGCCCGAGGGCTATCAAGGTCTCCGTATCGTCCTCGAAGACGTAGGTATCGTCCATCGGAAGCGCCTCTTGCATCACGGTTCGCATCGCGACCTGGACGAGACGCTTCCCCTTCTCTCCGCCCGTAATGCCTCCGAAGCCCACCCTTTCGGCGAATCGAGCGGCGATGAGAGTCGCAGGCGAAGCCAGCCCGACCCGCAGGAAGGAAAGATCCTCGAGAAGCTCCGTCCTGGACAGCGAACCGGCGACCCAATCCTTGAAGAAGCGTTCACGAAGGATGGGCAGGTTTCGATCGAGCTGCTCGTGCGCCCACGCGCTGTACTTGCTCGCGTCGCGACGCGACTCGAGCTCGGCCTTGGCCCTCCCGACCGTCGAGATAAAGCTTTCAGCGTCGATCGGCTTGAGGATATAGTCGAATACGTGCAACTTGACGGCCGATTGCGCGTAATCGAATTCGTCGTGCCCGCTTACGATAATGATGATCCGTCCAGGCAGGGCCATGTTGAGCCCCCCGATCAGGTCGAGTCCGTTCCTGAACGGCATCCGAATATCTATGAAAAGGATATCGGGCTTCAGGTCCAGGGCGAGGTCGTAGGCCATCTCCCCATCCTCCGCCTCCGCCACTACCTCCAAATCGTTGCCGCAACGGGCCAATAACGTCTTGAGACCGCGGCGTATCTTGGGCTCGTCGTCGGCAATCAATACCTTCCACATGTTCAGTCCTCCGGCTCGAGCAGGGGATGTCTGATGGTGACTTTCGTACCTTCGCCGAATGCGCTCTCGTAGCTCAACCCGTAGGGCTTGCCGTACGTCAGGCGAATCCGCTCATGGACGTTGCGGATGCCGTAGCCGCCGACCGACGGCCCTCCGTCCTCCAGCGAGGCATTGAGTTTTTCGAGCATCGTCTCGCTCATGCCTACGCCGTCGTCATTGACCGAAAGGAACAGATCGCCCGTCTCGATCCTCGCGGCTACGACGAGCGAACCATGGCCCCTGCGCTCCTTTATCCCATGGTAGATCGCGTTCTCGACGAGGGGCTGGAGCATCAGCCTGAGGACGCGTCGCGGCTTGAGCGAGAAGCCGCAATCTATCGCATAGTCGAATTTATCCTCGTACCGCATCTTTTGAATGCGAAGATAGCTCTCGACATGCTCGATCTCTTCCGATAAGGCGATGAATTCTCGGCCCTTGTTGAGGCCGATGCGGAATAGGCTCGTAAGAGCTCCCACCATGCCGACGACGTCGTCGACGCGGTGCTCCTGGGCCATCCACTGTATCGTGTCCAGCGTGTTGTAAAGAAAATGAGGCTTTATCTGCTCTTGAAGTATCCTCAGCTCGGCCTCGCGCTTGGATTGCTGCTCCGAATAGACTTGGTCTATCAGGCTCTGGATGCGCTCGATCATCTCGTTGAAGCCCAGGCCCAGTTCGCCGATCTCGTCGTTCGGGGCCCCCGAGAAACGGACGGCGAGATCGCCGTGCTCGACGCGCTTCATGAGGCTACGGAGGTTCAGGACCGGCTTGGCGATAGAGGAGGTGAAGAAATACGCGGCCACGATGGCCAAGATCATCGTAATGCCGCCGATGACATAGGTCCACGAGCGGATCAGGAGGACTTCGCGCAGCATCTCGGCGAGGGAAAAGACGCCGAGCGTCCGCCATCCGGTATATCGGGACCGCTGGGCGAGCACTTGGTAGCCGGTTCCTCCGACCGTCATGATGGTCGACGGCGAATCGCCCGAAAAATCGCTTAGCGGGATTCGATAGGCCACTCGATTTACCGGCGCATATACCATCTCGCCGCCCGAATCGGCGATGAAGAGGAAGCCGCCCTTGCCCAGGGACGAGTCGATAAACAGCTCCTCTATGGTCGACAGCTTCATATCGATGAGTATCGCTCCGCGAATTCTGTTGTCCGTCGCGCCCGTCACCGCCTTCACGATCGAAACCACCTCGTCCGCGCCGTACTGCCGCGTCGAGCGGATATTTCTCCCGATCGGTCTCGCGATGAGCTTTACGTCGCCGGGCGTCTGTCGCGCGATCGCATACCATTGTTCCTCGGTAAGCGGATCGCGCGTCGTTCGCGAGAATCCGTCGCTTACCCAGGCATCGTTCTCCGCCACGACGCATATTCCGGCTATCTCGGGATGCGTTTCCGAAACGGTCGTCAATGTCTCGTTGATGTCCTGATGCTCGGCGACCGTAGCGGAGCCTTTTTCCAGGAACGAGGCGACGACTTTCGTGCGCGCGATGAGGTCGATCAGCTGCTCCATCTCGCGTATCCGTAGCTCGATGTTCATGTCGACCTGGCCGATCATGCCGGCCATATGCGAGGTCGTCGCGCGCTCGATGGATTTGGCGTACAGCGCCGGCCCTACGAAGCCCAACGAAACCAGGGGAATAAGGAGTATGACCAGGAAATAGACCATCAGCTTCAGCCGAAGGCTGCTGGAACGGCCGGAGCGGCCTCCAAGTCTCTTCAATGAGACGTGTCGACTCGTGCTCGAATATGAATCCTTCGCCATTGCGCCACCCGTGTACGTACACGAGTGTATACCAATTCTTTCCTCATGTGGAGAAAAAAACGGGCCCGGCCGGTGTCATTCTTCCGGCGCGGAGGCGGTCGACGCCGCGAGCCTCTCTTCCAGGGCCGACTCCATCGCGGAAGCCTCGACGACGAGGCCGTGCAGCTCGGGCGCATCGCGCAGGGAGCGTATCGCGAGAGGCAGCTCGAGTCCCGCCTCCGCCGCCAGTCGCTCCGCCATGTCGAGTTCGCGCAGGGCTTCGCTCCCCTCACGCCCCGTCGCTGTTTCGCTCAAGCCGATCGCCCGAGCCACAGCCAAGGGAAACTTGAAGGGGCTAGCGGTCGCCGCCACTAGGGCTGGTCTCGCTTCCCCGCCTTCCTCTCGCATCTTCTCGAGTACCGCTACGGCGACCGCGGTATGCGGATCCACGAGGTAGCCCGATTGCTCGAAAAGTCGGCGCGAGGCCGCGCCGGCCGCGGCCTCGTCCGCCCAGCCGGCGCGAAAATCGGAAAGCCTTTCCGCCTCGGCATCCTCGAGCGCGTAGTTTCCTTTTTCGGCTAGCTCCTTCATCAGCCCCGCCGTCCTGCCGGAATCCTCGCCCGTCGCGTGGAAGAGGAGGCGCTCGAGATTGCTGGAAACCAGAATATCCATGGAAGGGCTTTCGGTCTTGTAGAAAGGCCTGTTCCTGTCATAGCGTTTCTGGCCGAAGAAGTCGGCCAGCACTCGGTTCCGATTGGAGGCGCAGATCAGCCTCCCAATCGGCAACCCCATGCGCTTGGCGTACCACGCCGCGAGGATGTTGCCGAAATTGCCCGTAGGAACGACGACATCCATGATACCTTCGGGGCCGAGGCTGCCCGAGTCTCGCATGTCCCGCCAAGCCGAAACGTAGTACACGATCTGAGGAAGGAGACGTGCGATATTGATCGAGTTGGCGGAAGAAAGCCGCATGCCTCGTCTCGCTGTGAAATCGGCCGCCTCGGGGCTCGCGAATATCGCCTTGACGCCGCGTTGGGCGTCGTCGAAATTTCCCCGAATGCCGATTACCTCCGCTCCCGGCGCGTCGTGGCTCGTCATCTGCAGTCTCTGGACCGCGCTGACCCCCTCGGAAGGATAAAAGACGACCACTCGAATTCCATCGGCCGAGCGACCGGGAGGGGCAAGGCCTTCGAGGGCCGCCTTGCCGGTATCGCCCGAAGTCGCTACCAATACGACTATCTCCTCGTCCGTCCCAAGCTTGTCCCTCGCCAGCCCCAATAGGGGACCCATGAGGGTCAGCGCGAGGTCCTTGAATGCGAGGGTAGGGCCCCTGTACAGCTCGACGAAGGCCATCCCGTTTCGGAACAGCACCGGCGCGGGTCCGCTCGCCGGAAAACGCTCGGCCTGAATTGTTAACGCGGCTTTAAGGCCGTCATCGGGGAATGTCGGGAAGAGAGGCTTCAGCGTCAGGTAGGAGAGTTGCGGATAGCTCAGAGGCTCGCGGCCGAGGAGAGCCGGATCGAGGAGCGGCAGGGTCACGGGAACGTAGAGCCCGCCGTCGGGAGCGATGCCATCCAGCAGGGCGCGCTCCGGCGAGACGGCCGCGCGATCGGATCTCGTGCTTCGGTACAAGGGGGCCTCCGCCTCCAGCTTATAAGAAAAGCGGGCCCCGAGCAAAGAGCCCGGCGCTCCGCCTTCCGGACGAGTCAAGCCGTCCAAACCGGCGCGAAGCTATGATCGGCAATTGAAGCGCTTGAAGCCTTTCGTCGGCCTCCTAGTCGCCGCCTCCCATCTTAGTAAAGTCGCTCGTCACGCCGAGATCGCGCTTGCCGAGCTCGACGTTGAGAAGGTAGAGCCCCTGGCCGGAATTGCCGACGAGGTCGATCGCCTGGAGTATGTCCATGTCGTTCTTCTCTTCCTCGACCTGCTCGTTCACGTACCACTGCGCGAGGACCTGAGTGGCATAATCCTTTTCCTCGATGGCCATCGCCATGATCTCATCGATGTTCCTCGTCACGCCCTTCTCGTGCTCGAGCACGTGCTGGAACAGCTCCCTGATCCCCGTTTCCTTGAAAACGGGCGCCGCGATCGGCTTCAGATGCGCAGCCGAGCCCTGGTCATGCAAATAGCCGTAGAACTTCATGGCGTGGAACATTTCCTCGTGATACTGGATCATCAGCCACTTGGCGATGCCATGGTAGCCGGTCTCCGTCATCCTGGCCGACATGGCCAGATAAAGATAGGCAGAGAACATTTCCTTGTTGATCTGCTCGTCGATCCTCTCGGCCATTTTCTCGGAAATCATATTCGCCTCCGGAGTTCGTCCGTATCGATACCTTGAAGTTAGCTAATCATAGGTATCAAGGCAAATCGAAGGTCGCGATATACCTCCTAGGCTCCTCGAGCGCGATGGGATCCGTCTCGAGCCGCTTCCAGGACCCGCCCAGGCCGATGGCCCGGGCGGCCACCTCGACATGGCGCATCGCTATGCCCATATCCAGCTCCTGGAGCTTCACTACGCCGAGCATGTTGTTGTAGCGCTGGTCCTCGTGCATGACGAGATGGAGGGACTCGCCCTTCCTTCTGTCCACGACGAGGCGCCAGGGCTGCTTATTCGAGGCCGAGGGACCGAGCCTCACCGCTTCGAGCGGCTCCGCCCATTCTCCCGCGCCGTGCAGGGGAGCGAGGCTTCCGTCTTCCTCGACTTCGAAAAAGAGCTCGGAGGGATCCTTCCTGGTTCCGGCCCGAGCCGAGCCGCGGACGATGCGATCCTGCAGAGTGCGCCTTTCGGCGGGACGCCCGACCGGCACCGTCGCCGGCACGAATTCGTCCTTGCTCGCGCGGAGCGCCCGCGCTATCGCTCCTCGGCCGAAGGCTCCTCCGATCCAACAGGTGCCGAGCCCCAGCTCGGTGGCGCGCAGGACGATGCCCTCGAGGCAATAGCCGAAGTCCACGCAGGCGAAAGGCCGTTTGGCCACGACGCCTGCGATGAAGGCGCGAGGCCCGACGATCATCCCATAGGTGCCGATCCTGAGACCGCCCTGGACCGACGTCGCGTGCGAGGCCTCGTCCTCGATCTCGTCTCTCGTAGCGAGGAGGAAGCGCGGAATCGCGCCGAAGGGGCCGGGAACGGCTTCCGTGAAGGCTCGATGCAAGGCTTCCTCTTCGTCTTTAGTCAACGCAGTGTCGGCATAGGTCCGGACGGATATCCTCGACCTGATCGCATTCATTCCGATTTCCATGACCGCTCCTTCATGTTTGCCCGCCGAGTTCCGGCCAGCGAAAGCACGAGACTAGATGGTCGTTGACCATGCCTATCGCCTGCATGTGCGCGTACATCGTAGTCGATCCCACGAAGGCGAAACCTCGCATCCTCAAATCGGCCGCGAGACTATCGGATGCGGCGGTCGTCTTCGGCACCCGCGATGCGTCCGGCCAGGAGTTGACGACGGGCCTGCCATCCACGAAACGCCAGATATAGGCGTCGAAACTCCCGAATTCCTCGGCAACCGCAAGGAAGGCGCGAGCATTCTTGATCGCCGCCTCGATCTTTCGCCTGTTCCGGATAATGCTCGGGTCCAGGAGGAGCTTTTCGACTCGCGCCGCGGTGAATCGGGCCAGCTTCGCGGGATCGAAACCGGCGTAGGCCTTCCTGAATGCCTCCCGCTTGCCGAGCACGCAGCGCCATGAAAGACCTGCCTGTTGGGTCTCCAGGAGCAGGAACTCGAAGTGCCGCGCTTCATCATGCAAAGGAGCTCCCCATTCCGCGTCATGATACGCGACATAGAGAGGATCCTCGCCGCACCAGGGACAACGTTGCATGGCCACAAGGATACGCGCTCGTTCTCCCGCGGGCAAGGGCATGGATGCGCATGGGAATGCCCAGTCTCGACGATTATCCCCGCTTGGCGTTATCATTCATTCAATATGGATGAAAATCCCTCAGCAGGGCCTCGCCCCAGCCCACGCCATGCCGCTTGAACTTCTCATCCTCCTCAGTCTCATCCTTCTCAACGGCTTCTTTTCCCTCGCGGAGATGGCGATCGTTTCTTCGCGAAAGGCGCGACTCAGGCACGAGGCGGAACAAGGCAGGAAGAATTATCGTCTTGCCCTCGAGACGGCCGAAAACCCATCTCGCTTTCTTTCTACGATTCAAGTCGCGATTACGCTTATCGGCACCCTCGCGGGCGCCTTCGGCGGCGCAACAGTGGCCCGCGGCCTGGAGGCAGCGCTAAGGACAGTGCCCCTGTTCGCTTCGACGGCCGGCCCCCTCTCCGTCGCCGTCGTGGTAATACTGACTACGTTCGTTTCCGTCGTCCTCGGCGAACTCGTGCCCAAGAATATAGCCTTGTCCAGGCCCGAGAGCATCGCCGCGGCCGTCATCGGCCCCGTGCGGTTCTTGACGCTGATATTCGCGCCCCTTTCGCGTTTCCTCTCCGGCTTGACGGATCTCATCGTATCCCTACTCGGAGCGAAGCGCGCCAAGGAGCCGGCCGTGACCGAAGAAGAGGTCCGCGTCCTGATCGCTCAGGGGGCGGAGACCGGGGTGTTCGAAAAAAGCGAACGCGAGATGGTCGAGGGCGTGCTTTCGCTCGGAGACCGCCGCATAACCTCGCTAATGACGCCCCGGACCGAAGTCGTGCTCGTCGATCTGCGCGACGGACCGGCCAAGGCCCGCGCCATGGTCGTCGAGAACGCGCGATACGGCTATCTACCGGCCGTCGACGCGGGCCTCGACAATGTCGTCGGCATGCTGGCGGTCAAGGAATGCCTGGCGGCCATCGCGGCGAACGCCTTCGAGGAGCCTCGGGCATTCCTCCGCGAGCCGGTCTTCGTACCCGAGTCCGTATCGGCCCTGAAGGCCTTCGCCGCGCTAAAGGCCGGCGGCGCGAAAAGCGCGCTCATCCTCGACGAGTATGGCGGCGTCTCCGGACTCATCTCCCTCTCGGACCTCGTCGAGTCCATCGTGGGCGACCTGCCCTGGGCCGGCGACGGGGACGAACCGGAAATCATCAAGCGCCCGGATGGCAGCTTTCTCGTGGACGGTTCCCTTCCCCTGGATCGCTTCGCGGATGAGCTCGGCATGGAAATGGAAGGATTCCAGGATTTCGACACGGTGGCGGGGCTCATCCTCGATCGTATGGGGACTATACCACGAGCGGGAGAGAGATGCCGCTGGAACGACTGCGTCCTTGAAGTACTGGATATGGACGGAAATAGGATCGACAAGATCCTCGTTACGCGCGAATGATAGCGGGCAGCCGGAATAATCGAAGCATTTCAACCTCGCCTTAGAGGGACAGGAACCAGCGGTGGATGGCCGCGCCATCCACGAGCTCGGGATGGAAGGTGCTGCCGACCATCGATCCTTGGCGAACGAGAATGGGATCGCCGGCATATTCGGCAAGAACGCTGACGCCAGCGCCGATCGAGGTGATTCTCGGAGCCCGAATGAAAACGGCTTCTATGCTCTCCGCGCCGGGAATCTTCGTGCTCACCCTCGCCCGGAAACTGGCTATCTGCCTGCCATAGGCGTTTCTTAGGACGGAAACGTCGAGGAACCGAATGCCCGGCTGATCTCGGTCGTCTATCCTGGACGCGAGCAGGATTAGGCCGGCGCAGGTTCCGAACACGGGAAGACCTTCCCCTATGCGCTCGACCAGGCGATCCATGAGGCCGAAGCGAAGGAGGAGGCTCCCCATCACGGTACTCTCTCCGCCAGGGAGAACGAGGGCCTCGGCCGAGTCGATGTCGTCCAGAGTCTTGACCTCGAAGGCCTCGACGCCGAGTCGCCCGAAGGCCGCCCGATGGGCCGCATAGTCCCCCTGCAGAGCGAGTACGCCGACCCGCTTCATCCCCGCTACCAGCCCCTCTTGGCCATCCGCTGATCCTCTCGGAGTTCCTCGAGGCCTATGCCGACCATCGGCTCCCCGAGATCCTCGGACAATTGGGCCAGCTTCTTCGCGTCCTTGTAATAGGTAACCGCGCCCACGATGGCAGTCGCCCTTCGGGCGGGATCCCCCGACTTGAAAATGCCCGAGCCCACGAACACTGTCTCCGCTCCGAGCTCCATCATGAGCGCCGCATCCGCGGGAGTCGCGACCCCGCCGGCAGAGAAATTGGGAACCGGCAGCTTACCTCTGCGCGCCACCTCGACCACGAGCTCGTAGGGGGCGCCGAGCTCCTTCGCGGCCGTCATCAGTTCCTCGTCACGGAGTCGCGTGAGCCGTGCGATCTCGTCGGTGACCGTCCGTATATGACGGACGGCTTCTATGACGTCGCCGGTGCCGGCCTCGCCCTTGGTCCTGATCATGGCCGCCCCTTCTCCGATGCGTCGAAGCGCCTCGCCAAGATCGCGGCAGCCGCAGACGAAAGGAACCTTGAACGCGTGCTTATATACATGGTAGCGATCATCGGCCGGGGTGAGGACCTCGGACTCGTCGATAAAATCGATCTCGAGGGCCTCGAGTATCCGAGCCTCGACGAAATGCCCGATCCTGCACTTGGCCATCACCGGTATCGAGACCGCGTCCTGGATCTCTTTGATGACCTTCGGATCGGACATGCGGGCCACGCCGCCCTGGGCGCGAATATCGGCAGGTACCCGCTCCAAGGCCATAACCGCCACCGCTCCGGCCTTTTCTGCGATCTTGGCTTGCTCGGCATTGGTGACGTCCATGATGACGCCCCCCTTGAGCATTTCGGCAAGTCCTACCTTGGTGCGCCATTCGGCGCTTTGGCGATCCGACCACGATCCTTCGCTCATTTCCCTCGCTCCTTAAAAGCCGGCCGTGAACTATGGCCGACCCGACGCACGCATTGCCGGTGCGATACCAAAAAATACCCAATTTACATGAGGTAGATCAACATTTGCCGAATATAAGGCACTATATGGGCCCACCTGGACTTGAACCAGGGACCGACGGATTATGAGTCCGCAGCTCTAACCAACTGAGCTATAGGCCCGCAGGGAAAGCGCATCAATCAAGGCATAGGGACAAAAAAAAGTCAATCATGAACCAAAAGCGACCGAAATCAATACAGAGGTATACATGCGAAAGATTCCAGTTGTCTCGAGCGATGCGCGGCTCAATGAGATCATCCGGCTGGAGTGTTCCCGTTCCGAAGGCGAGCTCATCCCGGTTTTCTTCTCCGATCGGCGGGAAGTGATAGAGTTCTTGAAATACGAGCTCCCCGAAATGAAGATTTTCTATTTCTCGGATCCCGGCATCGATTGCCTCGGCATTCTCAGGGAGATACAGGAGGATCCATGGCTTCACTATGGCGGAATTGTCGGCATCCACGACGACAAGGACGATAAGAAGCTCCTCGAGGCGATGCAGGACGCCAGCATCATCGCCGTCCTGCGCAAGAATGAATTCATGTCCAGCCTGGCCCGCCTTTTGCGCATCGTGCGCCAAAACAAGCAAATACTCTTTCAGCGGGGAATCCAGCAGCACCTGCTCAAGACGATTTCGGGCGCTTTCGTCATCGACAACGATCCCCTGGACATCACGACGTACACTAACCTCGTTACCAACTACCTGTACAATTCGAACCTCATAGGCCGAGACGAAAAGGAAAAGCTCCACGTCGCCCTTCTCGAGCTCCTGATCAACGCGATAGAGCATGGAAACTGCAAAATCGGCTTTGACGAGAAATCGGCCTGGCTAGAGCGAAACGGCAACATAATGGAATTGATTCGCCAAAAGAAAAAAGACCCCGGCGTCAAGGCCCGCAAGGTATATTTCTCCTATACGATAACGCCCGAGCGATCGCGTTTCTCGATCCGCGACGAGGGCGATGGCTTCGACTGGCGCGCGCGAATGGCCGTCTCCCCGGAGAGCCCTGGACTGCACGGGATGGGCATTAAGATGGCCAATCTATACGTCAAGGCCTTGGCCTATTCGGAGAAGGGGAACGAAGTAGCTTTCGAGATCGACCATAGGAAGGCCGAATCCAATGCCATTCCCAAGATATTCGAACGATCCGAGGAGATAGCCTTCAAGGACGGAGAGCACATCTGTTCCGAAGGCGAGGAATCCGACTTCCTCTATTACATCGTCTCGGGAACGCTGTACGTCTATTCGAAGGGCAAATTCGTCTCATCCTTGACGCCGGACGATATTTTCATGGGCGAGATGTCTTTCCTGCTCTCGAACCGCCGGTCCGCGACCGTCGTGGCGAAGGGCTCCTGCACGCTCATAAAGATATCCAAACAAGACTTCGTAAATCTCATAAAGCAGAGCCCGCACTATGGTATTTTCCTGGCGCGCCTTCTGGCACAGAGGCTGGCCAGGCTCAACGCCAGAACGGCTAGGCTCAATACCGAGTATTTGAAGCTCAAGGCGATCGCCGAAACCGGGATTCCCCTGACCAGCTAGCGCTCAGCCGGAGCCAGACCCTCGCCTATCGTTCCCTCCGGCTTTGCCACGCTTGCCGATTGCGCTTGATCAGGGGCAAATGGAAGGCGATGTGCTGCTCGTATATCTCGATCAAGGCACCGAGCTCCAGGCGGCCCTTCGACGGGTGCACGATGAAGAAGCTCGACCAATCGGCCTGGACTACGGAGCGAAGGCTCCTGGATATATAGCCGCGTATGCCCTTCGCGAGGGCGAGGCAGGCGAGACCGTCCTCGTCGTCGTAATGGAGGGCGTCATGCCAGTCCTCCTCTTCCCACAAGGGCACTTCCTTGCCCGGCTCGGCGATCGCCGCTCGGGCTCGGAAGGCGAGGCTGACGTCGGCATCAAGGAAGTGAACGAGGAAGTCGTTGACGGACCATGCGTCGAGAATCGGCGGGACGTATTTCAGTTCCTCGGGCCCGACACCCTCGACGAGCTCCTCGACGCGGGAGTAGCCGGAGCTGAAACCCTCGATCAGCTCGATCTTCGTTTCTTCGGTCATGCGCCCTCCCCTGCGTTACGATGGATCGCTAGACTTTGCCGCGAAAGGTTACCCGCACCTGCTTGTAGAGCCCGTCGCCCTCGCTCTTCGTTTCGATATCCACTATATCGTTGAGCGTCGTATGGATGATTCGCCGCTCGAAAGGGTTCATCGGCTCCAGTAGGACCGATTGCCGCGTCCGCCTTACCTGTTCTCCGGTCTCGTACGCCAACCTGACAAGAGCCTCCTCGCGGCGAATGCGGTAGTTCTCGGAATCGAGTATTATCCTCGTGTCCTCTTTCCCCAGGCGCCCCGAATAGACATTGACCAAAACCTGAAGCGCATCCAGGTTCTTGCCCTTCTTCCCGATGATGATCGATGCGTGCTCGCTATCGATCCTGATCCCGACTTTCTTCTCCTCGCGGAACAGAACGACCACCTCGCAGCCGTAGCCCATTCCCTCGATCATCCGCTTGGTAAACTCCAGGATCTTAGACTCGAACTCGTCCGCCGGAAGAGGATCGCCCGCGGGTTCGCGGCGCGCGGGCGCCGCTACCTCATCTCGGGTGTGAACTCGGATCCGAACCTTGCCCTTCTTGAAGATGCTTCCGATTTGCGATTCGAGGATCTCGACGTCGAAGCCGTCGCGCTCCAGTCCGAGCTCCCCCGCCGCGGCGTCGATGGCTTCCTTCTCGGAACGCCCTTCGAATTCATAGACCATATGATTACTCCTAAGAGAGGAATGCCGTTTTACTTCTTCCTGCCCTTCGCGTGCTTCCTATTCGGCGCCAGGACCGGCGGCGGCGCGGCGGCAGCCAGGGCAGCCCGTCGCTTCTTCAAGATATCGTTTATCACGACCTGCTGACCGATGGATAGGACGTTCGAGACGATCCAGTACACGAGAAGACCCGAAGGCGTGTTGTACAGGATGAAGAAGAACATGATCGGCATGCCGTACATCATCAGTTTCGCCTGAGTAGCGCTCTGACCGGGGGAGTTCATCTGCGTGTACTTGCCGTACAGCAGCTGACTCACGACATAGATGATGGGCAGGGCCCTCAGTGCCCCGACTTGCCAAATCACGAGGTTTATGGTCGGAAAGGTCACGATCGCTTCCGGAACGGAGAGGTCGGTGATCCAGCCCGGAATGAACATGGCGCCGCGCAGGTCGAAATGATTGTTGAACAGGTTGTACATCGCGATAAAGATGGGGAATTGGATGAGGAGGGGCAGGCAACCCGACATAGGATTGTAGCCTTCCTTTTTATAGAATTCCGCCATTTCCTGGTTCAGCTTTTGAGGGTTGCCTTTGTACTTCGCCTGAAGCTCATCAATCTTCGGCTTCAGCTCCTGCATCCTCGCGGCCGCGACGGACCCGTTCCTTGTCAAGGGAAATAGCAAGGCCTTGACCAGTATCGTCACGAGGATTATCGCGATGCCATAGTTGGGGACGAGCTTATAGAAGAAGTTCAGGAAGAAATTTATTATCGCCTCGAGCCAGCCTAGGATGCCCGAGGATTCCGCCGCCTGCTCGAGGTTCAGGCCGCTGCGCTGGAAGGCGTTTCGATCGGCGTAGTCGTATTTGGAAAGATCGCTGTTGGTCTTAGGCCCGAAATAGAAGTAGTAGGCATCGGTTTGCTTGCTCGCCGCGATGGCGGGACGAGAGATCGAGATAACGTCGGTTTGGAAAAGCTTCGGATCCTGATTCATTAAAAAGGTCGTCTTGAAGGAAGCGATCTCGGGGATCGCGATGAAGGAAAAGTATTTCCCCGAGATTCCGACCCAGCTGGGTTGATCCTTGACTATGTAAGGGACGCCAGCTTTCGGTCGCTCCTCTTTCCTTTTCCCCTCGACGAGCCTGACGAATTTCCTATAATCGGAGTTGTTGCTGCCCGGATTGGCCGCCAACCTGGGCCCGATTTGCGGTCCCAGGGTCAGCGTGTAGGCCATTCCTTCGGTATTGAGGGGAAGGATTTCATTTACCGAATTCTCCAGAGCGATGGCGAGTCCGAACATATAGTCGTCATTGCGGAAAGTATAGGTCTTCTTCAGGGTGAAGGGAACGGGCGCGTTTTTTCCGGGTACGGACGCGAGAAAGGTACGCGAGAAGACTATGGTCGTATCGTTGAGCATCATCGCGTCCATAAGGTCGCTCACCGGCGGGACGTCGGTGCCGCCAAAAGCGAGGGCGAGTCCTTGCGCGCCGTTTTCGCCGGGCACCAGCAAGTCCACTTCTCCGTCCTTATCCTTGTGTTTTTTTAGCTTCAAAGAGACGATTTCCCCACCCCTATTCGTCAAGACCGCCTCTATGAGATCCGTCGATATCGTGTAGGTCCGCTCGGCGGCGGGACCTTGCTGGGCTTGAGCGCTTATTCCCTCCGCGCTCGTCGTACCGGCGGCGATAAGGCTGGTCGCTCCGAGGCCGGACGCGGCGCCGGTCGGCGTGACTTGAGCCTTCTGGCTCGGCGCGCTAGCCTCGTTCGTTTGCGAGTCTTGCCCCGTTCTCGCGGGGGGAGCCGGAAACAGCTTGGCTTGGAGAAGAAAGCCGCCTGTGATCACCACCACGGATAGGACGACGGCGACAAGGGTTCTTTTGTCGCCTGTCTGGTTGTTGTTCTCGAGTATGCTCATGGTACTGGGTCAAAGCCTCCCGGATTCAGAGGATGGCAGCGTAGAATGCGTTTGACCGCCAAGCCGCAGCCCTTTATCGGTCCGTACTTCTTTATCGCTTCTAGCGCATAAGCCGAGCAGGTCGGATAAAAACGGCAGGTTTGCGGCTTTAGCGGCGAAATCACCAACCTGTAGACGGTAATAAGGAAGATCACAGGGAAGGCCAAGAGGCGCTTCATGGCTTTTCAAGCGAAAAGCCCGGCCTGGCGAAGCAAGCGCCCGAGTTGGGCTCTTCTTTCGTCGAACAGGTCAAGTCCGGGATACAGAACCACCGCGACATCGTGCCCCGGCAAGAGTCGCGACTTCCCAATGCGCCAGCACTCTCGTACCAATCTCCGCGCCCTGTTCCGGGCAACCGCGTTCGCATAGGACCGGACCGGAATGAATACGGCCCTATTCGCCTCGATACTATTAGGCATGACGTGAATCCTCATGCCCTTGCAGGAAAAACGGGCTCCGCGAGCGAAAATCCTTTCGATTTCTGCCCGTTTCCTTACCCTTTCGGCTTTTGAAAACCCTTGCCCGGGGATATCGCTACCTCTACCCCGAGAACCGCTATCAGTAGGGTTTCTTCTCGTCGGAGGCGGTCAACTTGAGTCGCCCTTTGGCCCGACGTCTTTTTAGGACTAAGCGGCCGCCCCTTGTTTTCATGCGGGCGCGAAAGCCGAACTTGCGAGTTCGGCGGACTTTGCTGGGTTGGTAGGTACGCTTCATGTCCAGGCTCCTTAATTCTATGAGCGACGACGGACACCCGGATGCACGCCTATTAGGGACCGCCGATCGATTCGAGGCTAAGACAAGCGAGTATAGTCATTACTCGGGGCTTCGTCAATAATCGTGTCGCTTCCGGAGCTCATTCTTCGCCTTGAAGAGAGTCTTTCAGACTCTTGAGGAGAGCGCGTAGAGCCGGATCGGCGATATCATCGAGGAGCGGCGCCTGAATTCGGCTTTCTTTCTCTTCATTCTCGGGAGAAGGTAGAGGGGAGTCGGCCGATTTTTCGGACACTGGCATGCGCGAGACGCCGCCTCGACCCGAAAGTCTGAACGCTATCCCCTTGAGACCAAGCTCCGGATAGCGTCTGGCCGCCTCGTCGAGGATGCCGGACTGCCGCAATTGAAGAAGCTGGATCCATCCAGGGTGTTCAGCCTCGACTACGAGCATTCCCTTTTCGACGTCGGCAACCTTCGAATGGGCGGCCAGGCGCGATCCAACCAGCGAGGACCACGAGTTGAAAAAATCGGAATATCGCTCGCCGCGACGAAGCTTATCGTCGTTGAAGAAAGAAGACAGAAGGCTCGATACGTCCTTAATCCTCGAATCGGCCATCGCGCACCTCATATGTCAAAGTCGATCCGCTTTTATACTCCTCCCAAGGCTCGCTCGGGAGGAAGGTAAAGAAGGATTGCCCGGACTTCGGCAAAAGATCGAGAAAGCGCCGCCTCTTGCCCTTGTCGAGCTCGAGAAGGACATCGTCGAGAAGAAGGATCGGGAGACGCCCCGTCGCCAGGGTATAGTATTCCGCCTGAACCATCCGCAAGGTAAGGGCAAGAAGACGAAGCTGACCCGTGGAAGCCGCACCCGCGTAGTCCCTCGAGCCTGAAACGAAGGACCAGCGGTCGCGATGAGGTCCGGAAAGACTAGTTCCAAGAGCGAGCTCTTCCGTTCTTTTTCCTTGCAACCTCGCGAGAATCGCGTTCACGTCCATATCGAGAGCCCAGCTGGGACGATAGCGGATACGGACTTCGTCCCCGAGTAGGGAGACGGCTTCATAGCGCGGCGCAAAACGGTCGTCGAATTCGACCTGCAGCCTGGCGCGCTCGACCATGAGTTCCAGACCTTTACCCGCGATTTGGATATCCAATAAATCCAGGAGCTCGTGTCGACCTTCCTTGAGTGCGGCATTTCTTTGCCTCAATATCCTTTTATAGTCCCTGAGGAGATCTATATATCCAGCGGAAACGAGGCTGGCAGATTGATCAAAGAAGAATCGACGCCGTTCCGGCTCTCCCGAGGCGAAGGAATAATCTTCATGGCAAAACGCGACCGAAGGATTAAGCTCTACGAGATTCTTCCGATCGCGCAGGGGCTTGTCGTTCATCCTTATGTCCTTGAATTTACCTTCCCATTTTATACGTATGGTGTCCGTAAAAACAGTCGTCGCTTCTGCCTCTTTTATCTTTCCGGCGAGGACAAAGGAGCTGGCGCCCCGACGAACGACTTCCGCGTCGACGGATCCTCTGAAGGAGCTTCCATAGGAGAGATAATAGAGCGCCTCGAGGAAGTTGGTTTTGCCCTGACCATTCTCTCCGATGAGGAATACGCGTTCCGCGGCAGTATCGATCTCGGCGTCTTCCAGATTACGAAATGAGGCTACCTTTATCCCGATGAAAGGCATCGCTCACGCCGGACCGGCTATTCGATCTGCATCGGCATGACGATATGGAAGTAGTCTTCGCTCGGTTCGGGCGACAGGGTGATGGCGCGGTTGGGTTCCGTGAATTCTATTCTGATTCTCTCCGCATCCATCACCTTTAGCGGATCCTCCACATATTTATAATTGAGGGCGATGATGGCTTCGGGCCCGGAGTATTCGCAGCCGAATTCCTCCCGGGCGGTACCGAGATCGCTTTCTTCGGAGGAGACTACGATAAGGTTTTCCGAGATGGAGAAAAAAGTACGTCTGGATTTTTGTTCGACGAATACGGCGACGCGCTTTAAGGCGTCGAGGAGTTCCCGGCGATTGAGGATGATCAGATTCTTCTGGCTTTCCGGAATGACTTTCTGGTAATTGGGAAATTGTCCTTCGATAAGGATAGATGAAATCTTATAGGATCCAAAGCGGAAGAATATGCTTTTTTCGGATACTGCGATCTCTATCAGGCCTTCGTCCGGCGCTCGCTTCGACACGAGTCCGAGTACCTTGGGCGGAATTATTACCCCTTTGAAATCGGGAATCCGCGCATCGAATTCCTTTTTAACATAGGACAAGCGACGACCGTCGGTAGCGACCAATACCAGGCCTCCGGGTATTTTTTCCATGAATACTCCATTCATGAAATACCTCGTTTCATCGTCCGAAACCGCGAATATCGTTTCGGAGACCATATCCTTAAAATCCCTAGAGGGAAGCGCGAAGAAAAAATCGTTCGCAATTTCAGGCAGCTCGGGAAATTTCTCGCTGGATATGGTCTTTAACTGAAATCGAATCTTTTTGAAGGTTGGCTTTACGACAACCCTGGTATCATCCTGCTCAATAGATATGTCGCCTTCCGGAATCGTTGCGAGAATCCCCGAAAGTTTGTCGCAAAAAACGGTCACCGCCCCCGATTCGACCGTATCTATTGGAATTACCGTCTCGAAACTCACCTTGATATCCGTCGCCTTGAGCGAAAGCGAGCCTTCCCTAGCCTCGAGCAGCACATTGGACATGACGGAAAGAGCATTCTTCGACGCTATGATCTCCTGTGCGAAGGCTATCTCGCGGGAAAAGGAGTTCTTTTCGCAAGTGAACTTCATGGGAGACCCCCTTTGAGAAATGTAGCAGATTCTTTCTATTGATACTATATACACTAGTTTTATATAAACAGTAACAGTAATAGTAAGCCTTGTTGATATGTGTATATTGTAGCTATTTATTTTTATTGAAAATAATTATCTCTTGTGAATAAAAGGTCTTCAATGCATCGCGGTTTTCCACAAGCACACAAAAGCCGTAAATATGCACAAAAAAAGAGGATATATGAACAGGTTCCGACTTCAGTGATCGAATCATGCTTTCGAGCTATAGTCCTTTATCGACCGAACGATGGATTGAATCGTAGATTCGAGATTGGGATCGAGCTTAAGGCGTTCCTCGATTTTTTGGCATGCGTGCATGACCGTAGTATGATCCCTGCCGCCGAACTCGAAGCCGAGCTCCGTCGTCGAGTATTCAGTGATGTCCCTAGCTATATACATCGCGATTTGCCTTGGAAGGGCTATATTCTTGGTCCTTTTCTTGCCCTTCAAGTCGTTATACGAGAGCTTGAAGTAATCGGCGACGACCCTGAGTATATTGTCGATGGTTACGTTGCCGTGCTTTGATTGACTGAATACGTCCTTGAGTTGATTCTGCGCTATCTCAAGCGTTATGTCCTTATGCACGAGCTCGGCATAGGCGACGAGCTTCGTAAGGGCGGCTTCCAGGTCTCGGACGTTCGTGGAGATATTCTTGGCAATAATTTCGACTACTTCATCCGGCACCGATATGCGGCCTGCTTCGATTTTCTTCCTTAAGATTGCACTGCGAGTCTCATAATTGGGAGGCTGAAGATCCACGTTGAGCCCTCGCTCGAAGCGGCTACGCAGCCTATCCGAAAGGTTTTTCAGCTCCGATACCGGCCGATCGCAGGTGAAGACCATCTGCTTATTCGCGTCGTAAAGCGCGTTGAAGGTATGGAAGAGCTCCTCTTGGCTTCCGAGCTTGTTTTGAAGGAAGTGTATGTCGTCTATTAGCAGGACGTCGACATAGCGATATTTGTTCTTGAAATTTTGCGTCGTCTTGTCATGTATCGATTGGATGAATTCGTTCGTGAATTCCTCGGCCGTAATGCAGATGACTTTAAGCTTAGGGATCTCCTGCCAGACCCTGTTGCCGATGGATTGCATGAGATGCGTCTTTCCCAGCCCGACTCCCCCATAGATCAAGAATGGGTTGTATGATGTGCCGGGATTCTTCGAGATTGCGAGCGCCGCATTGGACGCGAATCCGTTGTTGTCTCCGATGACGAAATTCTCGAAGGTATAGTCCGATCGGAGTTGAAAATGCTTTTCTCTGTTTTTTGCCGCGTTTCCCTTCTCTTTAGCTCGGGGTCCCGACTCGGCCTTGTACGGGACTTCGCCGTTCGACTCCGTTATCGCGGGCTCCTCCTCCGTCGTCCTCTTGACGACGATGAAGTCTATCCCGATACGCTTGCCCATAAGATCGAAAAGCTTGGCTTCGAGGTACTTTTGATATTGTCGAACGAGCTGATCCCTATAAAAACTCGAAGGTACCCTGATCTTTATCGTCGACTCCGTGGACGAGTCATATTGAATGTTGAACCACATAGCGAACTCGTGGTCTCCAAGCTCGCTTTTGGCTTGATTCATTGCTTCGTCCCAAAAGACCGTATAATTCCAGCTGCCCATCGAATACCTCGTATGAAGGCAATCTGTATACACAAGTTATGCACAGCGCATCAAGTCCAACGCAAAATGCACATTTGCCCAATAAGAGTACGAAAACTCCAAAATTCTAAATCTTCACCTCATTTTCATATAGTATAAAAAACCAATTTCTTTTCGAAAAAAGAAATTAATTATTTTGATCATTGTTTATAAACCTCTCTGCATCAACGTATGCCTGGACCCTTTTTGTTATGCCATAACATATTGAAGGTATACCAACAGGTTTTCCACAGGCCTGGAGGAAGAAGCCATGAACCGTTCTAACTACACTCGCTTTACTAAGTCTGTCATTGCGAGTATACTCCGAATGCTAAAGGCGGCAAGCGTTTTTTCTCAAACCGGGAAGAGACATTACCACATAGCATTCCCGCCTTCTACCTTTTCCATCGGGTCGGTTATGGAATCAACCTATTCGGCTAATAGTATTCAAGTGCTCAAAGGGCTCGAAGCTGTTCGCAAGCGCCCTGGTATGTATATCGGCTCGACCGGCATCGACGGCCTGCACCACCTCGTCTACGAGGTGGTCGATAATTCCATCGACGAAGCTCTCGCGGGCTATTGCAGCGACATCATCGTCGTGCTGGAGAAGAATGATGTCGTGCGGGTCGAGGACGACGGCCGCGGAATTCCAGTCGGCCTCCATCCCGAGGAAGGCGTTTCGGCCTTGGAACTGGTCATGACCAAGCTCCATGCGGGCGGTAAATTCGATAAGCAGAGTTATAAAGTCTCGGGCGGGCTTCATGGTGTCGGCGTGTCCGTCGTCAACGCCCTCTCCTCGTGGTGCGAGGCCTTTGTCCATATCGATGGTGAGTTATATTTCCAGAAGTACCTGACGGGAATCCCGGAAGAGGATGTCAAGCTCATCGGAACGACGGACAAGCGGGGTACCGTTATCCGCTTCCAGGCCGATTCTTCGATTTTCGAGGAAACCGTTTATTCATTCGATGTCCTTTCTAACCGTCTTCGAGAGCTCGCCTTTCTGAACAAAGGTATAAAAATCGTCCTCATCGACGAACGCTTATCGACGCCGCGCGTCGCCGAGTTTAAATTCGACGGCGGACTCAAGCAGTTCGTCGAGTATCTCAACAAGAATAAAACCGTCCTTCATAAACAACCGGTCTACTTTTTGGGTGTCCGTGACGATGTGGAAATAGAAGTCGGCCTCCAGTATAACGACGGCTTCAATGAGACCATGTTCTCTTTCGTCAATGGAATCAATACACGCGAGGGCGGCACGCATCTGCTAGGTTTCCGGTCGGCTCTTTCCAAGGCGATAAACGATGCTTTCAAGAAATCCAAGCTTGCGAAGAAATTGGACGAGACCCTGTCTGGCGATGACGTTCGAGAGGGTCTGACCGCTATTCTCTCGGTCAAGGTCATGAATCCTCAATTCGAGGGGCAGACCAAGGGCAAGCTCGGAAATTCCGAAGTCAAGGGCATAGTCGATGGATTCTGCAGCGACCAGCTTTCTTTCATTTTCGAAAGCAATCCGGAAATCGTAACGGCCATCTTGGAAAAGACGGTTCTTGCGGCCAAGGCGAGGATCGCGGCGAGGCAGGCCCGCGAATTGACTAGACGCAAGTCCTTCCTGGAAAGTGCCGGCTTGCCCGGAAAGCTCGCCGACTGCCAGGAAAAGGACCCTACAAAGTGCGAGATATACATCGTAGAGGGGGATTCCGCGGGAGGTTCCGCCAAGATGGGCCGCGATCGCAGCTGTCAGGCTATCCTCCCCTTATGGGGCAAGATGCTCAACGTCGAAAAGACGCGTATCGATAAGGTCATCGGCAATGAGAAGTTGCAGCCAATCATCCAAAGCCTCGGCGCGGGAATCGGACCCGAATTCGATGTCGCGAAGCTCCGTTATCACAAGGTCATTATCATGGCCGATGCGGATGTGGATGGATCCCATATCAGGACTCTTCTTCTTACCTTTTTTTATCGATATATGACCGAACTTCTCGAGAAAGGCTACGTGTATCTGGCCATGCCGCCTCTGTATAAGATCAGCTATGATAAGCAGGTCTTTTACGCCTATGACGATGCGGAGAAGGATAGGATCCTGCAGTCGAGCGGTAAGGATCCCGAGAAGGTCGCGATCCAGCGTTACAAGGGTCTTGGAGAAATGAACCCCGATCAGCTATGGGAAACGACGATGGACCCTGCCAGACGGAATATCATGAGGATCAGCATGGATGACGCCGTTCAGGCCGAAGTCATTTTCACGACTCTTATGGGCGAGCAGGTCGAGCCGCGCCGCCAATTCATCGAAGAGAACGCCATCTATGTCTCTAACCTAGACGTATAAGGAACGAGGGCTATGGCCGAGATTACCGGAAAGGTGATCCCCGTCCCGATAGAGGACGAAGTAAGAACCGCATATCTCAATTACGCGATGTCCGTAATCGTGGCGCGGGCTCTGCCCGATGTTCGCGACGGTCTTAAGCCGGTTCATCGACGCTTGCTTTTCGCAATGGACGAACTTGGTCTTCGTTCGAACGCGGCCACCAAAAAGAGCGCGCGCATTACAGGCGACGCGATGGGAAAGTACCATCCGCATGGAGACCTTTCCCTTTACGACGCTCTCGTCCGCATGGCCCAGGATTTTTCCCTGCGCTATCCCCTCGTCCATGGGCAGGGAAACTTCGGCTCCATCGACGGAGACCCCCCCGCCGCGAGCCGCTATACCGAGGCCAAGTTGGCGAGGTTCGGCGAGGAGATGCTCGCCGATCTCGACAAAGATACCGTCGATTTCATACCCAACTACGACGAATCCCTGAAGGAACCCTCCGTCTTGCCGGCAGCTCTTCCAAATCTTCTCGTAAACGGTTCTTCGGGCATCGCGGTCGGTATGGCGACGAACATGCCGCCGCACAACCTCAAGGAGATCAGCGAGGCGGTCGCCGCCTATATCGAAAATTCTGCGATCGATGTCGACCAACTCATGCGGCATGTTTCGGGTCCCGATTTCCCGACCGGGGGTATCATTTTCGGTCGCAGGGGAATTCGCGAAGCCTATGTCACCGGTCGAGGAAAATTGATCGTACGAGGGAAGTTCACGATCGAGACGATGAAGGGCGGCCGCGAGGCGATAGTCTTTACCGAAATCCCGTACGCGGTGAACAAGACGACTCTCATCACCCGCATAGCCGACCTCATCCGTGACAAGGTGCTCGAAGGCGTCTCCGACCTCCGTGACGAATCGGACCGCGAGGGCATGCGCATTGTCCTCGAGCTCAAAAAGGGCGCGATCCCCAAACTAGTGCTCAACCGACTATTCGCGCACACGCCTCTTCAGTCGACCTTCGGCGTGATAAACATGGCTATCGTCGATGGAAGGCCGAAGCTTTTGAGCCTGAAGGATCTGATCGGCCATTTCGTCGCTCATAGGGTCGAGGTAGTGACTCGAAGATCCCGTTACGAATTGCGTAAGGCCGAAGAAAAGGCGCATATCCTGCGCGGTCTCGTCATCGCCCTCCAGAATATCGACGAAGTCGTCCAGATCATAAAAACGAGTAAGGATACCGATACGGCCAAACAGCGCCTCGAGGCTCGCTTTGGCTTGGACGTTCTCCAGTCCCAGGCTATTCTGGATATGCGACTCGCGCGTCTCACGAGCCTTGAGACTACCAAACTCGAGGCCGAGCTCAAGGAAACCGAGGCGCGGATAGCATATCTTAAGGAACTCCTCTCCAGCGAGTCTCGGATACTCGATGTCGTGAAGTCCGAAACCTTGGCAATAGCGGAAAAATACGGGGACAAGCGACGAACCGAAATAGTGGCGGACGAGGTCGAGCAGATCAATATCGAAGATCTGATAAAGCGCGAAGAAATGGTAATTCTCATCTCCAATAAAGGCTTCGTCAAACGCGTTCCCGTAAGCGCCTATAGAAGTCAGGGCCGAGGCGGCAAGGGATCGAATTCCGCTACCCTTATCGAGGATGACTATCTTGAGCAGCTTTTCGTGGCGAATACCCACGACTATCTTCTCTTTATTTCAAGCGAAGGCAAGGCGTATTGGCTAAAAGTCCATGAAATTCCCGAAGCCTCCCGCGCGGCGAGAGGCGCTCATATCAAAGGACTCCTGGCGATTTCCCCAAATGAGGAAATTACGGCTATCGTCGATTTTTCCGATTTCTCCGAGACCGAGTACCTCCTTATGGGTACTCTCCGCGGCGTCGTCAAAAAGGTCGCCACGAACGATTTCGTCAATGCAAAGACACGTGGGATAATTGCGATCAACCTTGATTCGGGGGACAGACTGGTATCCGCCTGTATGACTCGTGGAAAGGATGAGGTAGTTCTCATAACGAGGAAGGGACAAGCCCTGCGCATGACCGAAGAAGACGTCCGAGCGATGGGCCGGGCGTCTAGAGGCGTTTGCGGGATAAAACTGGAAAATGCCGACGAATTGACGGCTATGCTGCGTGTTTCATCCGAGCATAAAATGTTGGTGCTTACCGAATATGGGTTCGGCAAACGTGTCGAGTTCGAGAACTTTACCGTTCATGGACGTGCCACGCACGGACAGATCATTTATAGTGCCGAGGAAAGGACCGGCGAAATCGTCGGCGCGATAACGGTTCTGGATTCGGATGATGTAGTCGTGATCACCTCCCAGGGCAAGACACTTAAATTGCCGGCCGCCAGCGTAAGCATTCAAGGGAAGAGCGCTAAGGGTGTCCGTGTCCTCAATATCGACCGACCCGATTTTGTAATCGGCCTCGACAAGGTTGCAAGGGAAGAAGAGGCCGAAGCTAAAGCTGAAGCCGAGGAAATCCATGGCAACGAGCCGATGTTGGAGACGAACGCAGAGGATGGAGAAGAAAACACTTCGCCATCGTCGGGCCCTGAAGATTCAGATGAAGAATAAATAAAAACAGCTGAGCTAATCACATAATGTTCCACGTGGAACATTATCGGGCTTAGTAGCCTTGAATTATTTTAAGCGTAGAATAGTCAAATAAAATCTTCTTTTGAAGAATTGCTTTGGTGAAATGGGCGAGGCGTTCATTGCCAATGACCTGATCTAATTCACCATCCTCCATTGCCTCGTCAAATCGCAGCTCGAGCCAATCCTGGGGGAGGCTTCGTTTTCGCCTAAACACTCGCCTAAGCCCGATAAGCCATGAGTCGAATGAGTCTGCACTCTTCAATAAAGGCCTGGTATCGATACCGCGTTCCTTGTAAAGCTCGCCCATGTCGCGGAAGAGCAGGTGTATTGAGTCATGCTTGGGCAGAATTCGCGCGAATTTTTCGAAGGGGAGTAGATAAGGCATGGCATACTCTTTACTGATATATGCGGTCCGCGCAAACAGAGCTCCTGAAACTTCTTTCCGAGGGGATCCCGATACTTTTTCCTCTGAGTATAGCTCTTCGGTCTTTTTCAGGAGATCAGGGCGATACGATCCTAAAGATTTTAGAAAAAAATCCTTCTGCCTTCCTGGTCTGAGCGTGAGACCGCCGGGCAAGACGAAGTCCGTCCCGATATCGACGCATGCCGTATAAAGGCGACGAATGGATGCTTCATTGTCGGAGATACCAGGCAGTAAAGGCATTGCCAAGATGCCGACGATGCAGCCTGCCTCTTTGAATGCCTTCAGCATATCCAGTCTCGCCTGAAAGCTGGAAGCCCCCGGTTCCATGACCCTGCGAATAGACTCGTCCAGACTGCTTATCGATACAAGGAGGATAAAGCCTGCGCGGTCCTTCACTTTTTCCCACAGAGGTAGATCTCGAAGGGCTAGGCTCGATTTGGTCATAACGAGTGCAGGAAAGGGGAAGGGCGAGTCAGCCAGAATCTCGGCGCAACGGCCCATCAAACCCTCTGTGGCTTCGAGTGGCTGATAAGGAACCGTTACGCCGGAACCGAAAGCGATTATCCCTCGCTCGCGCAGAGTCGGCAGCTCGGCCTCGAGGCGTTGGGGTATATTACGCCGGATTTCGATGTCGCACTCGAAGTCGCCTTCGACATAGTAGCGCTCAGCCCTCCCGTCGCAATAGCGGCAACCATGGCCACAACCTTTATAGGGTGCGATTTTATAGAGCGATCGAGTGAAGTTATCGGGTAGAGCGGCTGCCCTCAGAAGTCTGGTTTGGCTGTTTGGCATCGAGTTCAACCGATGGCGTCTTTTAGAGCCTCCGTCTTATCCGTTTTTTCCCAGGAAAAGCCATCCCTGCCGAAGTGTCCGTAGGAAGCGGTCCTCCTATAAATTGGTTTTTTTAAGTCCAGGGAATCGATGATTCCGGCTGGATCGAGAGCGAAAACACGGCGAACTGCCATGGCGATGCGGGTATCGGGCGCCTTCCCCGTTCCGAAAGTATCGACCATGACCGAGACGGGGTCAGGGACCCCGATTGCGTAGGCAAGCTGAAGCTCACAGCGCTCGGCGAGACCAGCCGCGACTATATTCTTCGCTACGTAGCGGGCGACATAGGCCGCCGAGCGATCCACTTTGGAGGGATCCTTCCCGGAGAAGGCGCCTCCGCCGTGCCTTCCCATTCCCCCATAGCTGTCTACGATTATCTTGCGACCGGTCAGGCCGGTATCGCCGGCCGGGCCGCCTATGACGAAGCGGCCGGTGGGGTTGACGAAAATCTTTACATCTCGGTCCAAGAGTCCAGTTGGTTCCAAAACGGGACGAACGATTCTTTCGATAATCTCCTCTCGGATTCTTAAATGGGAAATATCCGGATCATGCTGATGGGACACTACAACGGTATCTATACGGACGGGCCTGTGTGCTTCGTACTCCAAGGTTACCTGACTTTTCGCGTCGGGGCGTAACCATGCAAGCTCCTTAGTCTTTCTCAGTCGAGCCGCATGAATGAGAAGTTTATGCGCGAACATGAGGGGTGCAGGCATCAGTTCGGGCGTTTCGGTGCAAGCGAACCCGAACATCAGCCCCTGATCTCCAGCCCCCTGTCGACCTTCAAATTCTTTAAGTCCTTTTCCTACAACACCTTGATTGATGTCTGGCGATTGTGAGTGTATGGTATTCAATACAGCCATCGACTCGTAATCGATACCATAATCTGGATTTGTATAACCAATATCGTAGACGACGTCTCGAGCGAGTTGCTGGATATCCACATAGGTGTTCGTCGTGATCTCGCCGCCTATCAGGATCATTCCGGTCGTCGCGTAACACTCGCAGGCGACGTGGCTTTCGGGATCTTCTTTAATGCATGCGTCCAGGACGGAGTCGGAGACTTGGTCGCAAAGCTTGTCGGGGTGGCCTTCTCCCACCGACTCGGAAGTAAAGAGATATCTGGTATTCTGCATTCGATCATCCTTTCAGTATCTGTAACTGTCGCTCTTGAACGGGCCCGCGACTTCGAGGCCGAGATAATCGGCCTGTGCCTGGCTGAGCTTGTCGAGCCTCGCGCCTAGCTTTTCAAGGTGAAGCCGAGCGACTTCTTCGTCGAGTTTGCGCGGAAGAACGAGTACTCCCGGTTTGGCGTTAGCGCGATTTTTCCACAATTCGATCTGGGCGAGGACTTGATTAGTAAAGCTCGCCGACATGACGAAGGAAGGATGGCCTTGGGCGCAACCTAAATTGACGAGCCTCCCCTCTGCCAGGAGTATGATTTCATGT
Source organism: uncultured Spirochaetota bacterium (assembly GCA_963778775.1). Classification (GTDB taxonomy): domain Bacteria; phylum Spirochaetota; class Spirochaetia; order Treponematales; family Rectinemataceae; genus UBA1306. The sequence goes on from CAVZVX010000153.1 coordinate 49,265, forward strand.
CCATCCGGGAAGAGCCAACGGTCCACCTGAGGCTTGACGTTCAGTTTCTTTACCCCGGGAACCCTCTTAAGTCCCGCGACATCGATCTCGTGGTCGAAATGGCCGATATTGCAGACGATGGCGCCGTCCTTCATCCGTGACAGGTGTTCCGCGGTGATGACGTCGACGCAGCCCGTAGCGGTCACGTAGATATCAGTCTCGGGGAGATGCTCCTCGAGACGGTCGACGACATAGCCTTCCATCGCCGCCTGGAGGGCGCAAATGGGATCGATCTCGGAGACTATGACGCGCGCTCCCATGCCGCGGAGGCTCTGGGCGCAGCCTTTGCCGACGTCCCCGAAGCCGCAGACCACCGCCACCTTGCCCGCGATCATGACGCCCGTCGCTCGCTTGATTCCGTCCAGCAAGGACTCTCGGCAGCCGTAGAGATTGTCGAATTTGCTCTTCGTTACGGAGTCGTTGACGTTGATCGCCGGGATCAGAAGACTTCCTTCCTTTTCCATGCGATAGAGACGATGCACTCCGGTCGTCGTCTCCTCCGAGACCCCGACGAGATCCTTCGCGGCCCTCGTCCATCTGGTCGGATCTGCGGCGCGGATCGCCTTTAGCCTCCTCAATAGGGCGGCCTCGTCATCGCTCGCCGCTTCGCGATCGAGGGGGGCGGGGTTCTTTTCGGTCTGCATGCCGAGGTGAAAAAGAAGAGTAGCATCGCCGCCGTCGTCGACGATCAGGTTGGGTCCGAGAACCTGCCCCGTCGACGATGCGCCGCCCGCCTTGGCGGGGAAGGACATTGCGAGATCGAGAAGCTCCCAATACTCGTCGAGCGTCTCTTCCTTCCACGCGAATACGGGGACACCTTGCGGCGCCGCATGGCTGCCTCCTCGACCGACCGCGACGGCCGCCGCGGCATGATCCTGCGTGGAGAAGATGTTGCAGCTCGACCAGCGAACGTCGGCGCCGAGGTCGACGAGGGTCTCGATGAGAACCGCGGTCTGGAGGGTCATGTGCAGGCTGCCGGAGACACGAGCCCCGGCGAGAGGCTTGGAAGGGCCGTATTTTGCCCGAAGGGACATCAGGCCGGGCATCTCGCGCTCGGCCAGCTCGATCTCGCTTCTGCCCCATTGGGCGAGAGAGAGGTCTTTTACTCGATGTTGGGGAAGGGAAGGCATCATAAGCCTCCTTTTTAGCGTGGATTTCTAAACCGCCCGCAAGTGGGATTAAATCGGCGGTGCCGCAGGCGCGCGACGCGCGCAACTACGAGGTGCTAAATATCGGTAATCGAGCTGATTTGTTCAAGAGCTGTGGAACCTTTTTTTTCAAGGTATAATTCCTCCGAATGAAGCTAAAGCGCGCGGTTCTTGCGGCGATCGCCTTTGCGGCGCTTGTGGAGCTTTCCTTTGCCAAGGCGCCGATCTTCGTAGCCGTACCCAAGGAGGCGAGAAGCAGGATCGTGGATGCTGCTCTGTCTTACGAAGGCAGTCCCTACCTTCTTGGCGGGACCGAGGCGAGCGGTTTCGATTGCTCGGGCCTCGTCTACCGCGTTTTCCTTCAGGCGATCGGAGCGCCCCTGCCGAGGACGGCGCGCGAGCAATTCGACTTCGGCGAGCCGATCGCCATGTCGAAGCTGCAGCCAGGCGATCTTTTGTTTTTCAATACTACCTCGCCGATCGCCCATGTCGGCATATACGAAGGCGACGGACGCTTCGTCCATGCCGCATCCGACGGTCCCAAGCGCGGGGTTATCGAGTCCTCGCTCTCCGAGAGCTATTGGGCGAAGGCCTTCGCCGGAGCCGGAAGGATCATACCGCCGGCCGAGTATCTCGGGCTTACGCTTTCAGCCTCCCTCGGACCCAGCTTCAGCGCCGAAGATGCGCTCGGGGGCGTTCGCGGCTCTTTTGGAGTCGCCTATCGCCTCCTAGGAATAGAGGCGGGCATAGAACTCAGACCCGAGTACGATAAGACCCTGGGCGACTTCCGTCTTCCGGCCGTACTCGCTATAGGCATCGATAAGCGCCTGAAAATCTATGCTGGGCCGGCCCTTACCCTCGGTTCGCCGAACCTCGAGGGAACGAGAGCCTACGAGGCCTCGGGCGGCCTCATCGCGACGGCGGGCATAGACTATACGCTCTTCCTTTTCCGCCTCTCCGCCCTCGATGTCGGGCTCAGGGGTGAAGTGGCCTATGATCGCTACATCCCTGCCCCAGGGCTGGCCGCGGATTTCGGAAAGGATTTCGCGGCGGCCTTCAGCGCGGGCCTGGGCCTAAGCATAGGCTTCGGGATGTGAGCCGCATTTTACTAATGCGGAAAAGGAACCTATAATCTTCCGCATGAAAGAGCGGTATATCCTCTCGCTGGATCAAGGGACGACCTCTTCGAGAGCGATTCTCTTCAACAAGTCGGGCGTCGTGATCGGGCAAAGGCAGATTCCCTTTACACAGATTTTCCCTAGGCCGGGCTGGGTCGAGCACGATCCCGAAGAGATATGGGGTAGCCAGCTGGCCGCTGCCAGGGGAGCCATCGAGGCGTCGCAAATAGAAAGCGATCAGGTTTCGGCGATTGGAATCGCGAACCAGCGCGAAACGACGGTCGTATGGGAGAGGGCGACGGGCAAGCCGGTATATAACGCAATCGTATGGCAGTGTCGGCGTTCGTCCGACATATGCGGCGAGCTGCGGGCCCTTGGCCTCTCCGACCTGATCCGCGACAGGACCGGACTCGTCATCGACCCCTATTTTTCCGGAACGAAGCTCATGTGGCTCTTCGACCAGCTTCCCGGATTGCGGGGCCGCGCGGAGCGGGGAGAGCTCCTCTTCGGTACGATCGATACCTGGCTCATCTACAAGCTTACGGGAGCCCACCTGACCGATCCGACCAACGCGAGCAGGACCATGCTGTTCAATATCAGGACGGGAGCCTGGGATGAGGAAATCCTCAAGGTATTGAAGATCCCCCAGGCCATCCTTCCGCGGGTCCTGCCCAGCTCCGGCGTCTTCGGCCTGGCGAGAAAGGAATTCCTGGGGACCGAAATACCCGTCGCCGGCTGCGCGGGCGACCAGCAAGCGGCCCTTTTCGGCCACGCCTGCTTCGAGCCCGGCGAGGCGAAGAACACCTACGGCACCGGTTGCTTTACGCTGATGAATACCGGAATTACGCCCGTCGCCTCGAGGCACGGCCTCCTCACGACCGTAGCCTGGGACCTCGGCAAGGGCTTTACCTACGCCCTCGAGGGGTCGGTCTTCATAGCCGGAGCCGTTATCCAATGGCTGCGCGACCAGATGGGCATGCTCGCGGATTCGGCCGAGAGCGAGGTTCTGGCGAGTTCGGTGGAGGACTCGGGAGAAGTGTTCCTCGTGCCGGCCTTCGTCGGGATGGGCGCCCCCTATTGGGATGCCGACGCGCGCGGGACCGTCGTGGGGATTACGCGGGGTACGACAAGGGCGCATTTCGTCCGAGCCGCCCTCGAGTCCATCGCCTACCAATCCAAGGACCTCCTCGACGCGATGGAGAAGGATGCAGGCAGCGAGATCCCTTGCATCAAGGCCGACGGAGGCGCCTCGGCCAACAGTTTCCTGATGCAATTCCAGGCCGATATATCGGATCGGCGCGTCGTCCTTCCCGAAGTCGGCGAGACGACCGCCCTGGGCGCGGCATATTTGGCCGGTCTGGCGACAGGCTATTGGGATTCGTTGGCCGAGGTCGAGGGAAACTGGCGTAAGAAGCGCGAGTTCGTGCCTAGTCTATCTGGGGAAAAGCGTACGCGTCTGCTCGAGTTTTGGGGCAAGGCCGTAAGCGCCGCGCGTGGCTATAAATAGCGATTCCGGCTTTCGAGGATGTTTTTTCGTCCTACCTTAGCGTTCGATGTCGATTTGTGCTACTATCGGGCTAAGACGTGCCCGATTCGGCGTCCCGAGGAGAAAAAATGAGGCCGAACCAATACAGCAGCGAAAAGCGCCGCAAGGAATTAGAGAAAAAAAAGAAAAAGGAAGAAAAGAAACTACGACATGCCGAACTCAAAACCCACCCCGAGGGCGCCGAAGGACAGGAAGGCCAAAATCCCGAGGCCGAGCCCGAAGCCGACCGGGAAGACCCAAGCGAGAAAACCCCGGAGTAAGCCCTCGCTCCGGCCTGGGATGCATGAGGTGAAAAGGCGTTCGATATTCGTTTCCGCCATTCGCATAGTCTTGCCTTATCTCGCTTTGGGAGCGGCCTGGATATTGTTCTCGGATCGGCTCCTTCTGGGATTGATCGATAGACCCAAAGAGCTTCTCGCCATTTCGGTCGCCAAAGGTTGGCTCTATGTCCTGATCACGGCTATTCTTCTTTTTGCTTTGGTGTATGGCGAATTGCGCCAGCGGACGATCCTGGAAACCAATCTGCGAGATGGCCTCGGCGAGAAAGGCGCTCTTTTTGCCGAGCTCAATCATCGCGTCAAAAACAATCTGCAAGTCATCGCGAGCATCCTTAATCTGGAATCCGAAGGCCTCGTCGGGGAAGAGGCCCGCGACCTGAACGACCGAACAAGGGCGAGGATCAAGGCCATGCACATGGCCCATGAGCGTCTTTTCGAGAGCGCCGAGATAGCCCGCATCGACCTGGGCGGCTATCTGCGTGCTCTTTGGGACAGTCTGATAGATATTTACCAGGTTAGGAACGTCCTGGCGACCTTCGAGCTGGAGGATGGCTTCGCCGGTGCGGAAGAGGCCGTGCCCTTCGGATTGTTCGCGACCGAAGCCATGACCAATGCCATTCTCTACGGTGTCGGTCCCGGGGGGACGAGAGGAGTGGCGATCGCGCTGCGCTGCTCGAACCGAGACGAGGTCGAGCTTACCATTCGGGACAAGGGGCCGGGTATGCCCGCGGGTTCCGAGGGCTTGGGATCGAGGCTGATGGATGCGCTCGGCGCCCAGCTGAAGGGAAAGGTCGAACGCGGAGACCGGGGAGGGACGATCGTAAGGCTCCGTTTCCCCGTTGCGGAGCCCGGGCATGCCTAGCCTCGAGCTGACCCCGCTCTCGGGGTCGACCTACGTCATCCGCGGCCCTACCAACGTCGGGGTCTTCGCTTTGGGGGACGGCAGCGCCGCGCTCATCGACTCGGGGAACGACGACGACGCGGGAAGGAAGATCCTTCGTGCCTGCGAGGCGGCGGGATTACGCGTAGCCTATATCGCCAACACTCATTCGAATGCCGACCACTGCGGCGGCAATGCCTTCATCCAGGCGAGGACGAACTGCAGGATAGGCGCCTCGAGGCCGGAGGCGGCCTTTATCGAAAATCCCGCCCTCGAGCCGAGTTTCCTCTGGGGAGGTTTTCCGTTGCCTCCTCTTCGCAATAAATTCCTCATGGCGAAGGCCTCGCGGGTAACCGATTTCATCGCCGCGCCATGCTCCGTCCCGGGCGCCGGCGTCGATGCCCTTCCTCTCCCCGGACATTATATGGGCATGGTCGGCTTCGTCACGCCAGATAGGGTATTCTTCGCGGCCGACGCGCTCGCCAGCGCCGAGATACTCGAAAAGTACAGCTATTATTTTCTGTACGATGTCGCCGCCCATCTGTCGACGCTCGACGGGCTTCTCGAAATCGACGCCGACTGGATCGTCCCGAGCCATGCCGAGCCCACGCGCGAGGCGGGTCCCCTCGTCGCGGCCAAGAAGGCCAAGACGCTCGAGGTGGGCGATCGGATACTCGATCTCTGCTCGGAAACATCCACGCCCGAGGATCTCGCGACGCGTTTAGCCGGATCCTATGGCCTCGAGCTCAACCATACCCAATACGCCCTGCTCGGCTCGACCATGCGCTCCTATCTCTCCTGGCTGGCGGACCGGGGTCTGATCGCCTCCCGCCTCGAAGCCAACAAGCTCCTCATCGGGAGGAAATAGGAATGACCTCGGGGAGAATCGGCGGAATCGATTCGCGCGTCTTCGTGGCGGCCGATTACGAGGCGGCCCTGGCCCTTTGGAAGCGCTGTCCCGGCGTCGGCCTATCCTCGGCGGACGAGAGGGAGCCTATCCTGGCTTTCCTTGAGAGGAACGCCGGACTGTCCTTTACGGCCTGGGCGGGCGAGGGCTTGGTCGGTACCTCGCTCTGCGGAAGCGACGGGAGGAGGGGCTACCTCTACCATGTGGCCGTCGACCCCGAATTCAGAAGGAAGGGAATCGGCGTCTCCCTCTCGAGCGCCAGCCTCGAGGCCCTTGCCGCGACGGGCATCCGTAAGTGCCATCTCTTCGTCATCGCCGACAACGAGAATGGCGCCGCCTTCTGGCGCGCCTCCGGTTGGAAACCTCGCGGCGATATCGCGGTCTTCTCGAAGGAATTGGGCCTGGAGTAAGGATCCAATATTCCCGCAACTGGGTATACGGTTCACTCAGGTTGTTTTCCGTCGATTTTGCCGCTGGTTTTTAGCCCCGAAGCGACGTCGGCCCAGTATACAGGGTCTACTACGAGAGCTTGCTGAACCAGGCGGTAGAACAGCTTCCCTCGCTGGCGAGAGGACCTTCGGTTGAAGCGGAAAGTGAACTCATCGAGGTAATAGTCTAGATGCTTGGCTCCCATGGATCCTTGGTGGGTTCCAAGCCACCATCGCTTGAGAAGCGAGGCCACGCTATGGACTCGTGGCATGACTTCGTGGGCCTGTTTGGAAGATCGGCTCATGACGGTGACTTTGTGCTTGTAGCCCTTCGATGTCAGGCTTTCGTACGAAGGCCATCCATCAGTGCGAATTTCCGAGCCAGGTTCAATGGTCTCCTCGATAAAGGGGATCAAGCTTTCTGCAGATGCATCCGGAACGTGTCGAAGCCGTATTCGCCCCGTTCTCTTGCCATCAATTTCCGCGGCGACCACAACAAGTGCCTTTAATTCCGTTTCACGGCCATGAACGTCAGACTCGTCTCCTCCAAGATAGACTTCATCCACTTCGACCTTTCCGGAGAGGCGTTCACGCCCAGGTCGCACCATCGCCCTTCTGAGCTTGTACTTCCCGCAAATCGAAGGCTTCGCCTTACTTCAGCTCGTATAGGCGCTTCAGCGTCTCGAGGTTTCTCTTGTTGATCGTCTTTGACCCCTCCGGCGTGTACGAATACTCGATGAGGTCGGCATAGACCCCGGCTATCCTGTGGCGGACGATCTTCATGGTCGAGTTGACCGTCCCGTCCTTGTCGCCGAAGGGCTCGGGAAGGATCTGAAATACGGCGGGCATCCACGCGGCCTGGACTTTCTTGGCCTTGGGATCGTCACGGTATTTATCCAACTCGTCCTTGATTCGCTCCAGCAGGGCATCTGCGCCCCGAATGCCCTCGGCTTCAATCAGCCGCTCCATCCTGGCGGAATCAAGGCTGACCAGGGCCGTAACGTACCTGCGCTGCTCGCACCAGGCCATGATCTGATCGACGATGTCGGTCGACGAGGCGACCGCCTCCTCGATTTCCTCGGGGCTGTACTTCTCCCCGTCCTCGGCGATGAGGAGGGCCTTCTCCCGCCCGACCACCACGAGGAAGCCGTCCTTGTCCCAGTGGGCGAGATCCCCCGTGTAGAGCCACCTGTCCCTGAGGGCCTCGGCGCTGGCCTCGGGGTTCTTGAAATAACCCTTCATGACGTTCCCGCCGCGAATCACGATCTCAGCGTTCTCGCCTATGGCGGCCTCGCTGCCGTCTTCCTTGAGGAGGCGGCACTCAATGGAAGCGCAAAGCGTACCCGATGTGCCGAACTTGTGCTTGAGCGGGCCGTTCGAGGAGATGATGGGCGCGGCTTCCGTAAGACCGTAACCCTGATAGATGGGCACTCCGAAAGCCGCAAAGAATTCCTGCTGCTTGACGTCGAGCAGGGCCCCGCCGCCGACGCAATAGAGAATGCTATTTCCGAATACCATTCTCCTGATCTTGTTGAATACGAGGAATTTGGCGAGCGTGTAGGGGAGGAAGGCGCGCGCTCGCGTCGCGAGGGGCGGTCTGTTCCAACCGTCCCCGTTCCAAGCGATACCCGCGGCGATTCCTGCCTTGAAGAGTCTCTCTATCAGGCCGCCTTTCTCCTCGACACCGGACAGGATCTTCTTCATGAAGTTGCCCGACAAGGCGGGCACCGTCATGACGAAGGTGGGGTTCGACTCCCTCAGATTGATCGGGATGTTGCGGAGGGTGGCGATGCCGCCGCCTCGCGAGTCGACGAAATAGAGTGACATCCCGATGACGAGGGCGATATAGAGGCCGGCTGTGTGCGCGAAGGAATGGTCGACCGGGAGGACGACCAGGGTACGGAATCCCGCCGGCATCTTGAAGAGGTCGACGCCGTCGCGGCAATTGGTCCAGTAGTTGAGGTGGGTGAGCATGATGCCCTTGGGGTTGCCCGTCGTACCCGAGGTATAGCAGATGGTGACGGTGTCGTCTTCCTCGGCTTCGGCCGCGATGGCATCGAGGCGGGCGGAAAGGTCCGAACCGCTTGCCTCGATCGCCTTCCGGGCTTCCAGGCAGGCTTCGTCGAATCCTATAACTCGCTCGGAGGCGACGCCGTACCCGGCTGCGGTCTCGCGGGCGAAGGCGCAGTCCTCGTCGAGATAGAGGAGGACAATTCCCTGGTTCTTCAGCGACGCGAAGGAGCCGATGATCTTTTCCAGCTGGTTCCTGCTCGCGAGGATGGCTTTCGCCTCGGAGTGGTCCAGGCGAAAAGGTATTTCCTCCGCGAGCAGCTTGATGGAAAGGGGTACCGATACGCAGCCCGCGTAGAGCATGCCGATTTCCCCCAAGACCCATTCCGGCCTGCCCTCCGCCACTATCGCCAGGCGATCCCCCTTCTCGAAGCCCCTCGAGACGAGCCACGCGGCGAAGGAGCGGGAACGCTCGCGCGACTCGGCGAAGGAAACCGAGTTCCAACCCGAGTCTCCCTTCTCCAGGACATAGGGATGCGAGCCCCACTTTTCGGCCGCTTCATCCATCATGCGGAGGATCGTGCGCTTCATCACCTGAGGATAACATGGGGCGGCATGCCGGTAAAGCGAAGCTTCCTCCGCTCGAGGCCCGCGCGAGGTCCGGGCATTGACATCGGGGGCCCGAAAGGGTAGCCTGTTTTTAAGCCCCGTCGACTGAAGGTACTCCGCATGAGCTACTCCGATCCCACGAAGCTCGGAATCCTGGCATGTCCTGGCGCCGATGCGTTCGCGAATCAGGTGATCCGCAGGCTCGCAGGAATCTACAAGCGCAGGTTCGACCGCAAGACCGCGGCCCTGGCCTCGCGTTACCATATATCGCAGGAGCTCGTGACCCAGAAGGTCAACTTCGACAACGATATCCAGTCGAGTCTCCTCTATATCCCGGGCAACGTGAACCGCTATAGGCCCCCCCGATTCAAGGTAAATGCGAGGCATACCTATTTCCCCAACGGGGAGGTCAAGACCGAGATCCTCGATTCGGTCCGGGGCCAGGACCTGTACATCTTCCAGGATATCGAGAACCATCAGCCTATAGCCTTCAACGACGGGTCGGTGCACCGCAACCTCTCGGTCAACGATCACCTCTTTTCCCTCTTCGTCACCGTCGACGCGGCGGTCCAAGCCGGGGCGGATCACGTGAACCTCGTGCTGCCCGCCTATCCCTACGGCAGGCAGCATAAGCGCAAGGGCCGCGAAGGGCTTACCGCGTCTCGCGTTGGGCAGATGCTCGAAAACCTGGGGGTGACCCGCATAATCACCCTCGACATCCACTCCAAGGAGATCGAGAACTGCTTCAACCACCTCCACCTCGAGAACCTCCATGCCTCGCTTCAGGTGATCGAGAAGCTCATCGGGATCATCGACATCTCGAAAGAAGATCTCGTAGTCCTCGCTCCGGACACCGGGGCGGTCGATCGCAACAAGTTCTACGCTAATGCCCTTCAAAAGCCCCTGGCCCTGCTTTACAAGGAGCGCGACTATTCCAAGGTCTCGCGTAGCGCCGCGGATTCGAATATCAGCGAGATGAAGCTGCTCGGCGAGGTCAAGGGCAAGACCGTATTCGTGGCCGATGACATGATCGGCACGGGCGGCACCCTCATCAAAGGCATGAAGAACCTCCGCGACCTCGGGGCGGCGCGCGTGATCTGCGCGGTCTCGCTGCCCCTCTTTTCCGGCGGGGCGATCGAGGACTTCGAGGCGGCGTACAGGCAGGGGCTGTTCTTCAGGATCATCGGGACCAACGCCGTGTACCACAAGGAACTTCTCCAGAAGGAGTGGTATATCCAGGCCGACGTAACCGGCCTATTCGCCCAAATCATCAGCCTTGTGCATCACAATCGTTCCGTATCCTCGATGCTCGACAATCGCGAACTCGTGGCTAAGCGGATCAAGAAGCAGTTGGAGCGGATGGCCAAGGAGGGGATCTCCGGGTTTCCCGCCCACGGCGCTCAGGCGACGCACCAACGCCTCGTTCCGGCCCCGGGGCCGGAGCGCGAGGAGGCGGATGACGAGCCCCTTCCGCACGGCGCAGCGCAGGAGCGATGAGGATCCTCGCGATCGGGGCCGAACCCGCCGCATTGATTTTCGACCTCGATAGCACCTTGTATTCCGATCCCGAGTACGCGGCCTTCCAGGAGGATGTCCTCGTCGCGAGACTAGGCCGCGAGCTGGGGCTGACGCTCGAGGCCGCCGCGGCGAGGATAGAGGCGCTCAGGACGGAACGATCGAATGCCGGACTCGGCAAGACGAGCCTCGGACGCCTGTTCGCCGAGCTCGGCATCGACATCGCCACGAGCGTGCGCTGGCGCGAGGAATGCATCGAGCCGGCCGAGTGGCTGCATCGAGACGCGAAGCTCGACCGGGCCCTAGGCCTTCTCTCCGAGCGCTATGCCCTTGCCCTCGCGACCAACAATCCGAGACTCGTCGGCGAGAAGAGCTTGAAGGCTCTCGGAGTGCGATCCAGGTTCGCAGTCCTGGTCGGCCTCGACGATACGCTGCGCAGCAAGCCGGCGAGGGAGCCTTTCCAAGAGACGGCGCGCCATCTCGGCGTCGAGGCCTCGCGCTGCGTGTCGATAGGAGACCGCTTCGACGTGGACCTCGCGCCGGCGCTGGATCTGGGGATGGGAGCGATCCTCGTCGACGGCGTCGAAGATGTCTATAGCCTTCCCGCGGCCTTCGCCGGAAGGCTCCCCTCTCCGCGGCAAGCCGGTCAAGCTTGACCACGCGCGCCCGAGCCTGCTACTATCCGGCATGGAGCCCAGCGTCGCCACTGCTTCGAGTCTCGGACACTTTTGCGGCGTCGCCGGTATCCGTTCGGCAGAACCCGTAGATATTCCCAAGGCCCTTTTCTACATGCTTTTCTCTCTCCAGCATCGAGGACA